>CAIVKH010000022.1 GCA_903906425.1 uncultured bacterium | reverse complement strand
CTTTTTTTGCTAAAGGCTCTGAAGAGTTTTCAGAATTATGAAGACAAGAGCCCCCAGAAATAGAACGCTCACATGTTCAGCGGAGGAGATCGAAGGATTCTCTGCCGACCTTCTCCATTTGTCCGAATCTGCGAGCGTTTCTGTCATCACAGACCGCATCATTAACCAGGACATTCAGGAAGCCTGCGCGTTTCTTCCCAAAGGATTTGTTGATCTGCTGATCTTGGACCCACCGTATAATTTGACCAAGAACTACAACGGCCATGTGTTTCGCACAAAAGACGCCGCTGAATACACGTCGTGGTTTGAAAGCGTCATTGCATTGATGCTGCCTTTGCTGCGACCGATGGCATCGGTTTACGTGTGCAGTGACTGGCAAACATCCAATCTGGTATTTCCCGTGCTGGAGAAATATTTGCATGTGCGTAACCGAATCACGTGGGAACGCGAAAAGGGTCGTGGCGCAACGACAAACTGGAAGAACAACACCGAGGACATCTGGTTTTGTACTCTGAATGACAATTACTACTTCGATGTTAATGCGGTGAAGATGAAAAGACGCGTGATTGCGCCATATCGTCATGCGGATGGTGCGCCGAAAGATTGGATGACGACGGGCGATGGCAATTTCAGGCTCACACACCCGTCAAACATCTGGAATGATATTACAATTCCATTTTGGTCCATGCCGGAAAACACCGATCATCCGACTCAGAAGCCCGAGAAATTGATCGCGAAAATTGTGCTGGCCAGTTCGCGCGCCGGAGATTTTGTCTTTGATCCATTTCTCGGCAGCGGCACGACGGCAGTTGTTGCAAGGAAACTGAAGCGACGTTTCTGCGGGATTGAAATCAATCGTGAATACTGCTGCTGGGCGACCAAGCGTCTGAAACAGGCGGAAGTTGACCCGACAATTCAGGGATACTCCAACGGTGTTTTCTGGGAAAGAAACAGCCTGGCCGAACAGAAGACGCATAAAGTGGATCGAATAATAGTCGGCAACAATCTGGAGCTTTTCGATGAATGATTCGCTTCGTGAATTGTTGAACTTCATCGCTGCCCAAGATGGAATCGCCGACAAAAGTCAGTTGATGCGTCTGGTGGTGGACAAGTTCCACCTTACGAAAGATCGATCTGTCTTCTATTGCGCTGAATTCGCAATCCGCTTCAGTTCATCAGTCGGCAGGAATTTTGGAAATACCGTCTTGTCACTTTCCTGTTTGCAGAAATACGACGACCGACCATTCATCGTTTGCTTGGTCACGCCGGAAACGAATTACTGCATGTTAGGGAACACGACTTTTTTGAAGAAGATCAGCCACAGTTCGCATGAACTTCGTGAGAACAACATAAAAGGAAGTTTCAACGGTTCGGACATCGTCAAAGAATTCGAAGGAATCGAAAATTCATCTTCAAATATTGGAAGGCTATTTGACATTCATGCAGAGATTGGATTTGACGGAAATCTCCCCCGCCTCGTGGAGGCGACAAACAACATATCTCCGACTGGCGCAAAATTCGTCATCGCCGAAAGGTCTTTGGACGTCATTCTTGAAGCTCCCAGAAGAGCCATTCAATTTCAGAAATCAGGTGATTGTGTTGCTCTCAAGGCGGAGTTGGATTCAAAAGTCAGCAAATTCAAGAATGAGATATTGCTGGCTGCTTTAATTGATAATGTCAAAGTGCGCGGGAGTGTCATTGAATATCTGATAGCTGGCGAGGACGAGCAACTGCGTCAACAGCTCATAGCCGCGTTGAAGGCTGGAAACAGAGGTATCCCTCAACTCCATTCGGCGAATGCTCTTGGCGATTATCAGCGCCGATTCGATGCCTTTGACACCGAGACCGATGTCAAAACCAAAATCATGATCCTTCAATCCAATCCAAAGGCATACAATCTCGACAAAATGCTCGGATTTCTCGCGGATGATCGGTCTGTGTTCATGTTCTATTTTGTGGGTGTTGATCCTGGCAAAATTGTCAACACGGTCCTCGTCTCCATGTTTCAGGAGAAATTGCTGCGATCCACAATTGTCTTGCGACATTGGGCTGGTCGCAATTCGCGGGGTGTCACTCAATTTGAAGGCAAGACAATTGATGAACTCATTACCACACCTGAATCCAACGTGGACGAACGTTTATCTGTTGATTTTCTAAGAACGATCATTGCGCTCTGATGCGCACAAAATGGAATCTGGAATGACCGCAACACTGACAACTGAAACCGGAACGGATTTTTTGCCGGGCCTCGACGAAGCCGCCTTCACGCGCGCAACTGCGACAAGCGAGCCGACGCTGCTGAAGGCCAAGCGCGAGGAAGCTTTCGCCACGTATGGCCGCACCGCCGCGCCGACGAATCGCGACGAGGAATGGCGTCGCACCGATCCCGCGTTGTTTCCGTTTGAAGGATTCCAGCCGCTGCCACTGCTCGTTCCCGGCGCGATTTATGCCGCGGAAATCATAGATTCCGAATTCGATGTCACCGTCACCGTCTCCGACAAAAACTTTTCCATCGGGCGTCGAACCGTGGATTGCCCGGTGGTTGTTTTGCCGCTGGACCTCGCGACCGCGTCGCACGGCGATCTGCTGCGAAAATATCTCCAAGGCCCCGCGCAGCCGGAACAGCCGCGCAAATTCACGTCGCTCGTTGATGCGTTCTGGAATTTCGGCCTGCTGATTCTCGCGCCGCGCGGCGCGCAAATCGAAAAAGGTGTCCTCGTCCGCTACGATCTTTCCGAATCGAACAAAATGATTTTGCCCCGCCTGCTCGTCATCGCCGAAGACGGCAGCTCGCTGCGCGTCGCCGAATATTATCGCTCGAAAAACGGCGCGCCGCTTCTGTCGGTCAGCTCGCGCGAAATGTATGTCGGCGAAAACGCGTCGTTGAAAATCGCGGCGTTGCAGGAATGGGGCGATGAAGCTTTGCACATCGGCGAAGACTGGTCCCGCGTCGAACGCGACGGCAAAATTGACTGGGTCACGCTCGCGCTGGGATCGAAAGTCAGCAAGCAAATGTGCGGCTGCGATGTCCGCGCGCCCAACGCGAACGCGTGGATGAGCGGACTCTATTTCGCGTCCGGCGACCAGCACATTGACCAACGGACGTTGCAGAAACACTCGTCGCACCACACCTACAGCAACCTGCTCTACAAAGGCGCGGTGAAGGACAACGCTCATTCCGTTTATCAAGGCATCATCGCCGCCGGACGCGGCGCGATCAAAGTCGATGCCTACCAGATGAACAAGAATCTGGTCCTGAGTCCCACCGCCCGCGCCGACTCGCTGCCCGGCCTGGAAATTGACGCCGACGATTTGAAATGCAGTCATGGCGCAACGATGGGCAATCTCGATCCCGAGCAATTATTCTATCTCCAGAGCCGCGGCCTCTCGCTCGACGAAGCGCGGCAGATGCTCGTGAACGCATTTTTTGAAGAGGTGACGGGGCGCGTGCCCTGGGGCTTCATGCAGGACCGAATCCGCCATCACGTGGCACAGAAGATGAGTTGAAGAATGGGAACTTGGAAAGAGGCAGCAGACATCGGCGAATTCGCGAGCACCGACCGCAAGCTGGTTGATTTCGGCGGGACGCTCCAAATCGGGTTGTACAAAGTTGGCGAAGAATTTCTGGCGACGAGCGCCTGGTGCAGCCACCAACGCGCGATCCTTGTCCACGGCGACATTGCGGGCACTGAAATAGAATGCCCGCTCCACAGCGCGAAATTCGATTTGCGAACGGGCAAAAATCTTTGCCTCCCCGCCGTCCGTCCGATTGCCCGCTACGATGTGAAAGTCGAAAATGGAAAAGTCTTCATCAACGTTTGATGTTCAGAAAATCCGCCGCGATTTCCCGATCCTGACGCAAACGGTTCGCGATGGAAAACCGCTGATCTATTTGGACAGTGCGGCGACATCGCAGAAACCGCAGATGGTGATTGATGCGTTGAGCACGTACTACGAGACGCACAACGCGAATGTTCATCGCGGCATTCATCACCTTGCGGAACTGGCAACGGAGAAATTCGAGGAAGCGCGCCGGAAAATCGCGGCATTCATCGGTGCGCAAAATGAAAACTGCATTGTGTTCACACGCGGCACGACCGAGGGAATCAACCTTGTGGCGAATGCGTGGGGCCGGAAGTTCATCAAGGCTGGCGATGAAATCGTCACGAGTGAAATGGAGCACCACAGCAATCTCGTGCCATGGCAGCTTCTTTGCGCCGCGACGGGCGCGACGCTGAAGATCATTCCATTTCACGATGACGGAACGCTGGACATCGAGGCGTATCATCGCCTACTGAATCCGAAAGTGAAGCTCGTCGCGATTACGCAGCAATCGAATGTGCTCGGCACGATCAATCCGGTTACTGAAATTGCGAAGGCTGTTCACGCTGCCGGCGCGAAAGTTCTGGTGGATGGGGCGCAGAGCGTGTCGCACATGCCGGTGAATGTTCGCGATCTGGATTGCGATTTTCTCGCGTTCTCCGGCCACAAGATGTGCGGCCCAACCGGCATCGGCGCGCTCTACATCCGCGAAGAAATCGCCGAGGCGATGGACCCGTTCATGGGCGGCGGCGAGATGATCAGCAAGGTGATGCTCGATCATTCGACGTGGGCCGAAATCCCGCACAAGTTCGAAGCGGGAACGCCGGATATTTCCGGCGCGATCGTTCTCGGCGTCGCGATTGATTATCTGAAGCTGGTCGGCGTCGATGCTGCGCATGCCTACGAGACGGAGCTGACGAAGTACGCCATCACGAAATTGGAAACAGTTCCGACGTTGCGAATCTACGGCAGAGCGCCGGAGCGCGGCGGCGCGATTTCGTTTTCGATTGATGGCGCGCATCCGCACGACATTTCGCATTTCGTGGACAAGGACGGCATCGCGATTCGCGCGGGCCACATGTGCGCGCAGCCGCTGCTGCGTCGCTACGGCCTGAACGCGCTGAGCCGCGCCAGCCTGTGTTTTTACAACACCCGCGAGGAATTTGACGCGCTGGTGGTGTCGCTCGAAAAGGTCCGGAGATTTTTCAACCGTGGAAATTGACGATTTTTATCAGGAGATCATCCTCGATCATTACAAGTCTCCGCGCCATGCGGCGAAGATTCCCGACGGCGCGGCGATGATTGACGAGGAGAATCCGACGTGCGGAGACCACATCAAGCTGAACGCCAGCGTCGCCGACGGAAAAGTTTCCGACATTCAGATTGATTGCGGCGGCTGTGCGATCTGCACGGCGTCGGCTTCGATCATGGCGGAGCGCAGCGTCGGCCTGCCGGTGGCGGAAGTGCGCGAATATGCGAACCGCTTCATCGGCATGTTCCGCGGCGGCCCCGAAATGTCCGACGACGAGCTTGGCGACCTCATCGCGCTCAAAGGCGTCCGCAAATATCCGCTGCG
The DNA here is from genome assembly GCA_903906425.1 of uncultured bacterium. Classification (GTDB taxonomy): domain Bacteria; phylum Verrucomicrobiota; class Kiritimatiellia; order CAIVKH01; family CAIVKH01; genus CAIVKH01. The sequence continues at coordinate 33,851 of CAIVKH010000022.1, read as the reverse complement.
CGTGAAGTGCGCGACGATGGGCTGGCACGCGATTGACGCTGCGCTGAAAAAACTCGGCGAGTGATTTCGGAAAGACGCGGTGAGGGATTCTTTGTCGCGGCCGCGGCCGCGCACCACCGCGCGTGCGGCGAGTTCTCCTTGGCGAGTTTCAGGTTTCGCCAGGTCAAGGCTCATGGTCTGGTTCCTTTCTTTGTTCGATTTGTTTTCTCACGGAGACACGGAGGCACGGGGACAACTCGTCACGCCCTCCGTGCCGTTTTTGTCTGCTCCTTGTTCATTGTCATCGGCCCTCCGCGCTCTCCGTGCCTCTGTGAGCGCAAATCTTATCATGGCAAGATCGCGGTGACGGGGCGGGTGGGTTTGCTTTGGCCGGCTTCGTTGCGGGCGGTCATGGTGATCTCCAGCTCGGTGCCGGGGGCGATGCCGGTATAGGTGATGGTGAGTTTGTTGTCGGTGGTGATGTCGGTGCGGATAAGTTCGCCGGTGGCCCTGTTCTTGGAAGTTATGACATAGTCCGCGGCGCGCGCGGCGATGTTATAGTTGATGTAGATCTGAAGGCTGCCGGCGGCAAGGGCCTTGGCGGTGAGCTTGCGCGGGATGTTGGGCGCGCCGGCGGAGCGCACAGGCGGGAAAATTCCAATACGGAAGGTCTGGCGGGCGACGATGTCGTCGGCGGTTGGGCTGTGATGCTGGATGGCGCAGGCGTTCTGCATGGCGGTGACGGATTCAAAGAGGGAGTTGTTCAGGGCAATGAGGCCCGCGGTGCCGCCTTTGTTGGTGGCCTTGCGGGCTTCCTGAATGGTGTCGGCGCCGGTCAGGGCGAGGATGGCGGCTTCGTGCGCGGCGCTGTCGGCGGCGATCCATCCTTTGGCGGCGAGGGCGGCGGTGTTATCGGCATCGGTGCAGCCGGCGTGGATTTTGATGGCCAGCGCGGTGATGGCGGCAAGGCTGTCGGGATTTTCGCCGACGCCGAACTGTTCGCGCAGCCTGGTGGTCTGGCCGCGGAAGGCCTTCTTGGCGGTTTCGCGGGCGAGCATTGACAGGAGCTGGATGGTGGCGAGGGCGGCATTCTGACTCCCGGTCAGGCCGCTGAGTTCGGCGGCCCCATTTTGCTGTTCGAAGGTGGCGGTCCTGACCTCGCCGAGCAGTTGCGTGGCGGTTGCGATGGCATTGGCGGGCAGGCGGGCGGTGACTGCGTCGTTGGCAGTGCAGGCGGCGATGATGAGGCCGGACTCACTATATAGGACAGAGTCGGCAAAGCGATAGTCGCGACGGTCCCAGTTTGCTGTGCTCATGGTTTCCTCCACTTTTTCATCCCAGGCCACGGAAGGGGTGTCCGAAAACGGCTTTCCGTCATCCCGAAGCCCGGGTATTTTCATGTCTCCTGATCCGCGGCGCATCATGCGCCCCGGCTATTTGAAAGCTTCTTGGCCGTAGTTGAGGCTCCTGACCCCGATTTTTGCTCATGGCGATGATGCGCAGGCGTTGCAGATACCGCGGCAGACTGTCACCTAATTGCGGCAGCTGTTCACCTGAACGCGGCAGCCTTTAGCCTGATCGCGTCAGCCATTTACCTGAACGCGGCAGCATTGTACCTGATATGGGCAGCCAGATCCCTGATGGCGGCAATCGCTGGCCTGATGATCGCAGCCTGTCACCTGATCGCGGCAGCCAATTCACCGAATGCGGCAGCAAAATACCTGAACGCGGCAGCTCTATACCTGAACGCGGCAGCCTCTGCCCTAATCGCGGCAGCCAATCACCTGTCAGCGGCAGTGATTTACCTGAACGCGGCGGCATATCACCTCTCAATAGCAGTTGGTGAGGAGGCCGGGGCAGCCGGGGGCGCGGCGGTGGTTGCGGATGCGAGCTTGCCAGCCGATGTGCCGGATGCGGAGGCAGCGAATGGGACGGAGCGGGTTGAACTGCCTTCCGGGATTTTGGGGCTGGGCAGCAGGGATGGCAGCCCGGCGCGTTTTGCCTCCGGGCGGCACCCGTCTCCATCAATTTTGCATTCGCACTCATCTAATGCCCCGCACTCGGCATCCATTCCTTGCGGCGCCGCCGCCCCGATTCGCGCCGCGCTTTTTGCGCTGTTTCGAATGTCCTGAATAGGAATTCGGATTCGGGCCGAATTTAGTATTTTTGGTGCGGCACTGTCAAGCGCGTGAGGCGTCGGCCTGCCGGCGGCGGAAATCCCGACGGCGGGAAGGTTCGCCGGTTCCATTTCTTCCAATGATTGGAAGTTTGCGCGGCCGGAGGTTCCAATGATTGGAGGTTTCTGCGAGCGGGGTTTCCAATGATTGGAAACTAATCGCGGAGCTGTGCTATCTTCACGCTCCATGTCGCAACCGATTGTCCAGATTCGCGAGCTGTCGAAGATCTATCGCCAGGGGGAGATTGATGTGGTCGCGCTTGATCGGGTGTCGCTCGATATCGGCGATGGGGAGTTCGTCGCGCTGATGGGGCCCAGTGGGTCGGGGAAGTCCACGCTGCTGCATATCATCGCGGGGATTGACCGGCCGACGAGCGGGGCGTGCCATATTCAGGAGACGGATGTGGCGGTGCTGTCGGAGTCGGCGCTGGCGAACTGGCGCAACAACAGCGTCGGGTTTGTTTTTCAGACGTTCAATCTGATTCCGGTTTTGACGGCGCTGGAGAACGTCGAGCTGCCGCTGTTGCTGACGAGGCTTTCGGCGGCGGAGCGGCGCGAGCATGCGATGACGGCGCTGGAGCTGGTGGGGCTGGGGGATCGCTGGCGGCATCTGCCGCGGCAGCTTTCGGGCGGGCAGGAGCAGCGGGTGGCCATCGCGCGGGCGCTGGCGACGGATCCGGTGCTGATCCTCGCCGACGAGCCGACGGGGAATCTCGATGCGCATTCGGCGGCGGAGGTGATGAATCTGCTCACGACGCTGAACCGCGAGATGGGCAAGACGATCATCATCGTGACGCACGATCCGAAGGCGGCGCACTATGCGGGGCGCACGCTGCATCTGGAGAAGGGCGAGCTTTCCAACGGCGGCGGGGAGCGGACGTGACCATTCCCGGATTCATCATCCGCAATTCGCTGCGCAATAAGCGGCGGTTTTTTTTGACGGTGCTGAGCGTGGCGATCAGCATCTTTCTGTTCATCGCGCTCTTCGCGGTCCTGAGCGCGTTTGAGTCGCCGACAACCACCGATGATTCCGCGCAGCGCATCATCGTGCGCCACCGCGTATCGCTCGGGAATGTGCTGCCGGTGCGCTATCAGGAGCGCATGGCGCGGCTGCCCGAGATCGCGGCGTGCTCGAAGTTCACGTGGTTCGGCGGAATCTATAAGGACGAGAAGAACTTCTTTCCGCAGTTCGCCGTCGATGCGGATCAGATCTTCAAGATTCTCACCGAGGCGCGCGTCGAGCCGCAGCAGCTCAAGGATTTCATCAAGGAGCGGACCGCGTGCGTCGTCGGCAAGTCCACGATGAAGCGGTTCGGGTGGAAGATCGGTGACAAGGTGAATCTGCGCGGGACTTTTTGGGGCTGCAATCCGGAGCTGGTGATCCGCGGCGTGTACGAGGGCGGCATTGATGAGTCGAACATGTTCTTTCATCACGAATATTTTGATGAGCTGATGGGGAAGCTCGGACTTGTGGGAACCTATTGGCTGAAGGTGAAGCCCGGCGCGAACATCGCAGGCGTCATCGAGGAGATTGATCACATGTTTCGCAACACCGATGCCGAAACGAAGACGGAAACGGAGCGCGCGTTCGTTCTCGATTTCATGTCCATGCAGGGAAACGTCAAAACCCTCATCGGCTCCATCGCTGGCGTAATTGTCTTCACGATGGTGCTCGTGACCGCCAGCACGATGAGCATGGCGATTCGCGAGCGCTCGCGTGAGATCGCGATTCTCAAGGCGGTCGGTTTCGATGGCACGCGGTTGTTCGGCTTGATCCTCGCCGAGTCAACCGGCCTCTCCGTGATCGGCGGAGTCATCGGCTGCCTCGGAGCCTTCTGGCTTTCGCAGATGGATCTCGCCGGGCCGACCAACGGCGCTATTCCGAAGCTCATCATTCCCAATTTCGTTTTGATGTCCGGCCTGTTGCTTGCGCTCGGCCTCGGCATCATCAGTTGCGTCGTCCCCGCCTTCACCGTCATTCGCGCCACCATCGTCTCCGGCTTGAAGGAACTCGACTGATGGCCGTGCCGATCAAATACAACCTGCGAAACCTGCGCGTGCGCTGGCGGCTCACGCTTGCGACGGCGCTTGGCATCGCGCTGGTCGTCGCCGTGTTCGTGATGGTTCGCGCGCTGGCGATGGGGATGAAGTCAACCTACGTTTCGACCGGCGACCCGCGCAATCTGCTCGTGCTGCGGAAGGGTTCCACCGCCGAATCGAGCAGCCAGATCATGCGCGCGGATGTTCCGCGCATCCGCTATGCGCCCGGCGTCGCGCGCGACGAGAACGGAACGCCGATTGCGTCGGCGGAAATCATCGTGCTGATCTTTCTTGAGCGCATTGATCATTCCGGAGGCGCGAATGTTCTTCTCCGCGGTATGGGGCCGATGGGGCTTTCGTTGCGGCCGACGATCAAGATCGTGGAAGGACGGATGTTTCAGACCGGACTTCACGAGTGCATCGTGAGCCGCCGGATTTCATCGCGGTTTGCGAGTTGCAAGGTCGGCGACAGCTTCCAGACCGGCCGGACGACGTGGCATGTCGTCGGAATGTTCGACGGGCAGAAGACGGCCTATGACTCCGAAATCTGGATTGATGCCGATGAGGCACGCGATACCTTCCACCGGAATTTCTACGGCTCCGTTCTGCTGCGGCCCGCCGATGCCGCCGCGACGAAGCCGCTCATCGCGCAACTTGAGAGCGACAAGAACATCCAGGTGCGCGTCCTTCCTGAATCGGAATATTACCAGGAGCAGACGAAATCCGCGGATGCGCCGCGCTATTTCGCGAATGTCCTCGCGGTCATCATGAGCATCGGCGCGGCGTTCTCCGCCATGAACACGATGTATGCGACGGTGGGCGCGCGGACGCGCGAGATCGGGACGCTGCGGGTGCTCGGCTTCCGCCGGCGCGAAATCTACGCGACCTTCATGATCGAGTCGGTTCTGCTTTCGTTCATCGGCGGCGCGATCGGGTGCCTGCTTTCGCTGCCGCTGAACGGCTACGCGACCGGAACGATGTCGGCCGTCGCGTTCACGGAGATCGCGTTCGAGTTCCGGATCACGCCGGAATTGCTGGCGCAGGGAATGATCTTCGCACTGGTCATGGGCGTGCTCGGCGGATTGCTCCCGGCCCGCGTGGCGGCGCGCAAGCCCGTGCTCGACGCGTTGAGGGCCGCGTGAATCGCGATTCCAAATTTCAAATGGCAGATTACAAACTATGCAAGTGACCCATGAGTGAATCAAAAAACGAAATGCTTTCGAAACTGACGATTGAACCGGACAAGAAATCGCGTGGCCGCGGCGGGCCGGCCGGTTTGTTCATCGTCGTCGTGCTGCTGCTGGCCGCGCTGGCCGCAGGCTATTTCTATCTGCAGAAAACGTCGCAGCCGTCATCGAAGGCCGATGCGACCAGCGTGACGACGAATGCGCCGCCGCGCGCGCCGAAGCCGGGCGAGCCGGTGCTGAGCGTCAGCGGCTATGTCATCCCCCGCCAGCGGATCGAAATCAGTCCGAAGTTCATCGGCACGGTCAAAACCATTTCGATCAAGAAAGGCGACGCGGTGAAACAGGGCGACATCCTCGTCACGCTCGAAGACGACGAGTATCGGGCGCGGATCATCGAGGCGGAGGGCCGCGTGAAGATGGCGCAGGCGAATCTCGCCAACGCGGAGATCACGCTGCGCCGCCAGAACGAGCTTTCGCAAATCAACGCATCGAGCGTCGAACTGCTCGACGCGGCGAAGCGCGGGTACGACGCGTCGTTGGCCGACCTGCAAATGGCGCAGGGCCAGCTGGCGCTCGCGCAGACTTATCTGAACTGGTGCACGATCCGCGCGCCGATTGACGGCGTGATTCTCGAAAAGATGGTCAACCCGAACGAGCTGGTCACGCCGCAGAGCTTCGGCGGCGCGGGCGGCCCGCGCACGGCGTTCCTCGCGATGGCCGACCTCAACGACCTTCAGGTCGAGATTGACCTGAACGAATCGGACACGCCGAAAGTTTTTCTCGGACAGAAGTGTCACGTCAGCTCCGAAGCCTATCCGGACAAGAAGTATGACGGCGTCGTCGCCGAGATCGCGCCGGAGGCGAACCGCTCGAAGGGAACTTTGCAGATCAAAGTTCAGGTGAAGAATCCCGATCACTTCCTGACGCCGGAACTTTCCGCCAAGGTGGATTTCCTCGCCGGCGCGCCGCCGGTCAAGTGACCGCAAGTTCCAATCATTGGAAATCACGCGGCCGGAAACTTCCAATGATTGGAAGGTGGCGGAGATGGTTCTTCCAATCCAAGGAGTCGCCGGGTATCGTTTCATCCGGAGCGGGAGGACGGATTCTGGCGATGGCTTTACAACGAACAACGCGGGGCGGGTGGTGCCGGCGCGTCGCGGCGGGCGCGGCGATTCTCGCGGCGTGCCCGGCGATGATGGCGCAGGAGCCGGCGCCGCAGCAGAGCACCACGGGGCCGGTGGCGCCGCCGAGCGCGGGCCCGCGGCTGCTGTCGCCGATCGGGGTGGGCAGCAACAGGCTGATGGGGACGTTCACGATGGCCGGGGTGCCGCCGTACCTGTGGCGGCATGGCTGCGGGCCGACGGCGGTCGGGATGGTGCTGGGTTATTACGATTCGAACGGGTTTCCCGATCTCTTCGATGGCGATGCCTCGACGCAGACGGCGAACGTGAGCCAGGGGATTGCTTCGCAGGGCAGCGGCACGCGCGGCTCGGGGACGCAGCTGCATTACGAGGACTACGTGCTGCCGAATGACAGTTCTTCGGGCTCGGTCATTGCCGACAGTTCGGCGACGTATCCGACGGGCTGCCACACGAACAATTCGATCGCGGACTTCATGCGCACGTCGTGGAGTTCGGCGGGAAATTTCTACGGCTGGACCTGGTCATCGGACATCATTCCGGCGTTCACGAACTATGTTCTGTTGAGGAGCCGCAGATACGTGCCGCGTTCGACGCAGTATTACTATGGCAGCACCCTGACCTGGGCCGTGCTCACGAATGAAGTCGCGAACAACCGGCCGATGGTCTTCCTCGTGGACAGCACCGGCGACGGATCGACGGACCACTTCGTGCCGATCATCGGCTATGCCGACGGGCCGCCGCAGCAATATGCCTGCTACGACACGTGGGGCACGAGTGTCCGCTGGAGCCAGTTCCGCGGGATGTCCAATACCTACAGCTGGGGCGTCTGGGGCGGCTGGTCGTTTTCGATGGCGACCAACACGCCGCCAGTCGCGCAGGCGGTCTTTGCGAAGCATGCCGCAACCAACGGCTCCGGCTTCGTGACGCTGTCCAACAAGCTCTCCGATGTTGACCTCGATGCCTGCCAGATTCAGGTGAGCTTCTCCACCAATGCGGGCGCCACGTGGACGAATGCATGGATTCAAAGCGTGTCGGCCACCTATGGCTCCGTGACCATCTCCAACCTTGCAGAACGGCAGATCATCAAAGCCGCCACGGGAAGCGGAAGCACTCCGATAACCAACTCGTTGAGCATCGTCTGGAACTCGACCAACAATCTGCCCGGCTCAATCTCGCCGAACACCTTGGTCCGGTTCCAGGCGTGGGACGGCACGAATTACAGCGACGCCGTCACGAGTTCGCCCTTCTTCGTGGACAACGAGGCGCCCGCCGCGCCCGCCGCCGTCGGGAGTTCCACCCATGTTGTTTCGCTGTGGACGAACCGCACGACCATCGCCGCGTACTGGACCGCCGCCGCCGATGGCGCGGGCAGCGGCGTGCGCGGCTATGCCTGCACCTTCACCAACATCATCGCGCCCGCCGCCGGCACCAACGTCATCACCTCGGCGACGAACACGACCAGCGCCACGCTGGCCGACGGCACGAACTGGTGGGTTGCCGTGCGCTCCGTGGACAGCAACGGCAACAAGTCCGCGAGCGTCAGTATCGGCCCGTTCCTGATTGACAGCACCGGCCCGGTCTTCACGAACTGGACCCGCACCTCTCCGACGAACCTCACGGTTGCCTTCGTCGGTGCGGTCGCCGTCACCGTCCAGGTCAGCGACGCCACCAGCGGCGTGTCCACCAACGTGCCGCAATTCGATTTCCACTTCGGCGGCGGCTACACCGGCTGGAAAACCATGACCAACGCCGGCGGCGCGCTCTGGACCCGCGGCGGCATCACCACCAACTGGCTCACGATGGGCGGAACCACTCTGCGCTACAAAGTCCAATGCCGCGATCTGGCCGGCAACGTCACCCAGAGCGTCGAGCAGACCGAGTTCATTGATCCGATCAGCTGCACGCTCCGCGTCGTCACCGCGCACGGCACCGCCGCGCCCTCCGGCAACGTCACGACCAACTACGGCTTCTGGCTCAACGCCTCCATCGGCGCGACCGACCAGTCCGGCGGCACGCAGTTCATCTGCCGCGGCTGGGCCATCGCCGGCAACGAGCCGCAAAGCGGACTGACCAACAGCCTTTCGCTTCAACTGACGAACAACGCCGTCCTCACGTGGCTATGGCCCGTCACGAACTTCCTGCTCACGACCACCTCCGGCGTCAACGGCGCGATCGGCACGCCGAAGCCGGACGGCTGGTACGCCGCCGGCTCGAACGCGATCGTGCGGCCCACGGCCAGCAACTACTTCCACTTCGACGCATGGACCGGCAACATTCCCGCCCCGCAGATTCACGACAACCCCCTCACCATCCTCATGGACCAGCAGCGCACCCTGACCGCCGCCTTCGCCGCCGACCTCGCACCGCTGCAGACGCCCGAATGGTGGCTGGCCGCGCACGGCCTGACCAACGGAGCGTGGAGCAGCATCGAAACCAACGATAGCGACCACGACGGCGTCCCCAACTGGCAGGAATGGATTGCCGACACCGACCCGACCAACGCCGCATCCCGGCTGGGCTTCACCATCCTGCAACCTGCCGGCGCCGGCCTGCGGATCAACTGGAAAGGCGGAACCAACGCCTGGCAATACATCGAACGCGCCGACACGCCCGGCTCCGCCACATGGACCACCATCTACACCAACCCGCCCCCGACATCCGCCGCCACCAACCTCATCATCCAGCCCGACGCCGCGCCCGCCGCCCACTACCGCCTCCGCGTCACGCGCTGAGCACCCCCGGGCAAACCCCGCAGACCAAGCGCGGGGATGGCGGCCACGAAGAAAACTTCCAATCATTGGAACTTTGCGCCGCCCTCTTTTCCAATCATTGGAAACTCTGGAGACGGGCTGTCCCCAGCCCGTCTCGGCAGGGATGGTTTCCGGGTCGTCAATGTGTAGCACGTTGTCCCTAAGGCGCTTCTTCGTCGCAGATGCGTCTTCGGTGAAGCCGCTCCACCGTCAGGCAGGTTCGACAGGCCCAAGTGGGCCGCACGTTGATAGCCTGGCGCAACGCGCCGGGAAAATGACACGATAATCAGACAAGCCCTGAAAGGGCGAAATGTCCGCCGTCCGGGTGGGTTTGTCGCATAATGGCCACACTGGATGGTACTTCAGTCCATACTTTTCGTCATTCTTGCCCACACCGGACGCGCTTTCTGCCGGCACCGGACGGCCTTTCTGCCCACACCGTACGGCCTTTCTGCCGGCACCGGACGGCCTTTCTGCCCACACAGGACGGGCTTTCTGCCCACACCGGACGCGCTTTCTGCCGGCACCGGACGGCCTTTCTGCCGGCACATTGCCTGTGGTTTGCCGGCACATTGGCCTTGGTTTGCAGAGAATTTCTCCTTCTTTCTGCCCTCGTCGTGTCGCGACGGCTGCGACGGCAGATCAGTCGGCCTGCGAGACGGGGACGACTTCGGAGCCGGCCATGAGGCAATCCTGCAGGTTTTCGAGCAGGACGGTTCTCGCCTTTTCCTTGTCCCGATATAGTTGCGTCATGACTTGCAGGCGCTGGCCCAGGGTCTGTTTGCGGTTGAGCAGCGCCGTGCGGACGGCGGTCTGCTGGTCGGTCCCGGATGCGCTTTCGCGGAGGCCGCGGTCAAGGCCTTCCATCTGTTTCCCCGTCACCGCGATGACGTTTTGAATGTCGGCCATTTCCTGGCGGACTTTGCGCAGGTCGGCCTGGATCGAATCGAGTTCGCTGGAGGAGCCGCCGCCGACCGGCGCGTTCGTCAGCGACAAGATCCACGGTGCCTGCGGCCGCGGCATCGCGGCAAAATCCATGTTGGTATCCACCAGCAACCGGGGCATCCGTCCATTCAGCGAACACAGGACGCGCGCGCGGACTTCCGGGCGTCCTCCGGCTTTTGCCGCTTCGGTGTCGGCGATGTGCCGGGCGAATTGTGCGAAGAGAAGCGGCCGCGATGCGACGTAGCGGGACAGCGCGGGCGGAAGCTCGTCGGAAAGCATGATGCCGCGGGTGGTCTTTTCCTTCGGGTCGGTGACGTACAAGACCGCGGTCGCGAATTTGCTCCGGAGATTCATGCTCCATGAAAAGTTCCTGCCCTCGTCCGTCCACTGGACATCGCCGGGGAACCGCCAGTGGCGCAGCGGCAGGGCGATCTGGAGGACGGCATAAACCAGAAGCAGCAGGACCGGCGCGGCCTTCGCGGCGTGAACGCCGCCGGTGTCATTTTCTTTCCGGCCGAGCCATCCGGTCCTTCGCGGCCACGCGGGATCGAAGAACACCATCGTGCCGACGATCATCACGCACGGGAAGATCGCGGTCGAAAACGTGAGGGCGCTGGTGAAGTGAAAGCCGCACGCGACGATGAAGGCGATGAGCCGCGTCGGCCGCCAGAACAGCAGCGGCGTGATGAGAAGATAGAAGAAGATCACGCCGTACACGACGACGGGGACCATCCAATCGCGGGCGAGAACCGGGCCGATCAGGTGGATGTTCGCGCAATCCGCCAGCCAGAATTTGACGGGCAGGCCCGCGAGCCAGTCGGCGTTCAGGTGCGCGATGCCGCTGAAGACATAGACGATGGCGATCTGAAACCGGAGAAGCCAGAGCATCCACGCCGGCACGGAGTCCATCGGCGCAACGCGGCCGGCGCGGACATCGAGCGAAGCGGCGCGGTGGGCCGGCAGCACGGCCATGAGCGCCGCGAGCAGGCAGATGAGATAGGTGTCGTCACGATACTGCGAGGCGTCGCAGAGAAACAGGAACGCATAGCCGGCGAAGAACAGCGCAGCGCAAAGGCGGTAGAGGAAACCGGCCGCCACAGCGAGAGCGAGCAGGCCGAGCACCGCGAGATGAATCTTCATCCCGAAGCCGGGCCAGGCAGTGATCCATTCGAACCCGGGATATGAAAAATGCATCGGCGAGTGAAACCATCGTCCGTCCGCAAAATTCATCACGACATCGGCGAACGCGCACAGACCGAATGCGACGCGGAGAATTGCGAGCCAGGCGATGTCCACCGGCGCGAAGAGAAACTGGGCCGGCGCTTTCTTTGGCGAATCGTTCATGCGTTCAAGGGTTGCGAGTGCCCGCGTACAGCTCGAATTCGAGCAGGCGGCACTCGATGGCCCCGTTGTATAACGTCAGCCGGCGCTTCGATCTTAGGCCGATTTCGCGGGCGAGTCGCAGATTTCCCGTGAAGACGTAGCCGAAATATCCGGCGCAGGACTGCTTGAAGAAGTCGCCGATCTCCTTGTAGAGCGGCGCAAGTGCCGCCTCATCGCCCATGCGAACGCCATATTCGGGATTCAGCATGATCACGCCGGGCGGCTCGGGAAGTTTCGTCGCGCGATAATCGCAGACGCCGAATTCAATCGCATCGGCCACGCCCGCAGCCGCCGCATTCATCTTCGCGGCCTCGACCGCGCCGGGCCGGTTGTCCGTGGCGATGATTTTCGTCTTGCGATCCGTCGTCCGCGATTTCGCGTTCTGGAAAAGCTCCTGCCATAGCTTTCCGTCGAAGCCCTTGAGGTGCATGAAGCCGAAATTGCCTCGCGTCAAACCCGACGCGCGGTTGAGCGCGACGAGCGCAGCCTCGATCGCAATCGTACCGCTGCCGCACATCGGATTCACAAACGACGATTCGCCATTCCAGCCGGACGCGCGGATGCACGCCGCGGCCAGCGTCTCCTGCATCGGCGCTTCCAGCGGGATTTTCCGGTAGCCGCGTTTCGAAAGCGGCTCGCCCGACGTGTCGAGATAGAGCGTCGCGAATTCGCCGGACCAGTGCAGATGAACGACCATGCCGGTCCGGTCCGATCCGCTGTCCGGCCGCTGGCCCGCGTCGCGCACCATCGCGTCCACGATGGCGTCCTTGCATTTCAAGTTCGCGAATCGCGAATCGCGGATCGTTTCGTTTTCGACCGATGACGTGATGCAGAGGTGCCCCGTCGGATGAATCCAATCCGGCCACGGCAGCCGCACAACTTTCTCATAAAGCATCGTCGCATCGCGCGCCCGGAGCTCGGCGATTTGCAGCAGGACGCGATGTCCCGTCCGCAATTCGAGGTTCAGCTTCATACAATCGTTGAGGCTGGCCGTCGTGCGGACGCCCGATTCCATCACGCCGTTTGCGGGAAAGCCGAGTTGCTTGATTTCATCGGCCAGCCAACTCGCCACGCCGCGCGCGCAGGTGACCAGCACCGGTAGTTTTTCATTTGAGTCCATGATTTCGGAGTTTGCCTGATGGAGCCGCCGGTAAAAGCCTTGTTTTATGATTTCTTCGGCCCCCCTTGTGCGGGGCGTGCTGTTGAACTACAGGTTGCCGGCAAGAAATGAACTGGTTCACCGACATTTTGACCGGCAATTCCACGGCGCACACCGTCTTCGTGCTCAGCGCCGTGCTTTCGACCGGCGTGCTGCTGGGGCTGATCAAGGTCCGCGGTATCGGTTTCGGCGCGGCGGGCGTCTTGTTCGCCGGAATTCTGTTCAGCCATTTTCATCTGACGGTCGCCGACGAAATCATCGAGTTCGTGCGCGAGTTCGGGCTGATCCTGTTCGTCTTCACCATCGGAATGCAGGTCGGCCCCAGCTTCTTCGCCTCGATGCGGAAGGAGGGCTTGAAGCTGAATCTGCTCGCGGCCGCCATCGTGCTGCTCGGCGTTCTCGTCGCCGCGATCATCCACTTCATCGCGAAAGTTCCCGTGGAGGTCATGGTCGGCCTGCTCTCCGGCGCGGTCACCAACATCCCCGGACTCGGCGCCGCTCAGCAGGTATTGAAAGAGCACCTGCCCGCACTGGCCGATGCCGGCGAAAGTTCCGGCCTCGGCTGTGCCGTCACCTATCCGTTCGGAATCTTCGGCGTCATCATCGCAATGCTTCTGACGCGTTTCATCTTCCGCATCGTCCCGCAAAAGGAAGCCGAAGCCGCGGACATGGCCGTCCGCCCGCCCGCTGCGAAGCCGAAGAATTTCAACCTGAAAGTCACGAACCAGCGCCTCGCGAATTTGCAGGTCCGCGATCTCGCCTCGCTCGTGAAGGCCGATTTCGTGATCTCGCGCCTGCTGCGCGGCAACGACGTGATGCTTCCCGAAGCGGACACGCGCTTGCAACCCGGCGACATCCTTCACGTCGTCTGCACGCAGGAAAACGCGGACAAGCTCGCGATCATCGTCGGCGATATTTCGAAGGTGGACGTCCGCGAAATTCCCAGCGAACTCGTTTCGCGCAGCATCCTGCTGACCCGGAAAGACGCCGTCGGCAAAACCGTCCGCGAACTCGACCTGATGGACCGCCACGGCGTCGCCATCACACGCATCGATCGCGCCGGCATCGAACTGGTCGCGAAGGCCGGCATGAGCCTCTGCTTCGGCGACCGCCTCACCGTCGTCGGCGGCGAGGAGAACATCCGGCATGTCGTGGCCGAACTCGGCGATTCGATGAAGCAACTGCGCCACCCGAACATCCTGCCGATCTTCGTCGGCATCATCATCGGCGTACTCGTCGGCAGCATTCCGATCGCCGTGCCCGGCATGCCTGCGCCGGTCAAACTCGGCCTCGCCGGCGGCCCGCTGCTCGTCGCGATCCTGCTCAGCCGCTACGCCCGCATCGGCCCGATCGTCTGGTATCTCCCGCAAAGCGCGAACCTCATCGTCCGCGAAATCGGCATCACACTTTTCCTCGCCTGCGTCGGCCTCAAATCCGGCGGCCGCTTCGTCGAGACGCTCATGCACGGCCCCGGCCTCTACTGGATTTTCCTCGGCGCGATCATCACGCTCGTGCCGGTGCTCATCGTCGCCATCGCCTCGCGCGCATTTTTCAAACTCAACTATTTCACCATCTGCGGCCTGCTCGCCGGCGCCACCACCAACCCGCCTGCGCTCGCCTTCGCCGACACCTCGACCTCCTCCGACGCCCCGTCGGTCACCTTTGCCAGCGTCTATGCCCTCACCATGTTTCTGCGCATCCTCACCGCGCAGGTCCTCGTTCTGTTTCTCGCCTGACGCGTCCGGCCGCGCCGCGACGGCGTAATGCGATTGATCTGCGCGCACGATGGAAATTTCCAATCATTGGAAGTTTCCGCCCCGCCAGTCTCCAATCATTGGAAGTTTGCAGCGCGACAATTTCCAATCGTTGGAGCTTCATTCAAAACTGCGCTTCGGCGTGGTCTTCAGGCCCGAAGGGCCGCAAGTTGAAAGCCCAGGGCGCAGCCCTGGGTTGGCACACCAGAAAAACGCCGCAAGCCCTGAAAGGGCGGGACCAAGCGCTTTCGCCCTTTCAGGGCTTTCCGAAATTGATGTTGGCCGGGACCCAGGCCGCTGGCCTGGGCTATCTACTTGACGGCCCTTTCGGGCCTCCCGAACCCCGCTCTGCGTCGCGGAGTTTTGAAAGAAGCTCATTGGAAAAAGACGGCGCGCGCCGTCCCGCCGCCGGATTCCGTGCCGCTGTGCGCGGCGATCAATCCGGCTCGCGCACATCCAGCCGCAGCACGCAATATCCGAAATCCACCAGCGGCTTGCCCGGCTGCGGGAAAAACTGCGCCGGAATCCGGTACATCCCCGCCTGCCCCTTCACGACGACGCCCGCTGCTTTCATCACATGCAACTGTTTCGAAACCGTCGTCAGCGGCCAGTTCAGCGCCTGCGCCAGTTCCGAAACCATCTTCGGCTGCCCGTCGCCAAGCAGCGTCAAAATCGCCCAGCGCGACGGCACGCCGATGACCTTGATCACCGCATTTCGCGGCAGCAGCGGAACCCCGCCAACACCGACCGGCACATTCTCACTCATGTTCAATTTCCTCTCCACGCCCCGCGCCATCGCCAGCACTCCACGCGGCCCGCTCAGCCGCGCGCGCGACAGGCATTTTCATGTTAGCGGAAGCCGCGTAATACGCCACATCGGACACTAAGCACACCACATTGGAAAGTCAATACGCCACAGAAGATTATTGATACAAAACAATGGACAATTTATACACCGCAATAGCCAGTTAATACGTAGCATTGATTAATGAATGTGCCGCAACAGCCAATTTATACGCCGCATAAGTTACTTAATGCTCCACGAAAGCCACACAATACACCCAGACAGACACTAACTGCGCCACGATTGCATCAAAGCTGATGAGCATGACCGAATAATTCGAGGAAAAACACAAAAAAGGCCCGTCGAAGCCCTCTGAGCTGTCAGCCGAAACCAAGCATCTGAAAGCAGGCTTCAGAGCCTATTGCCCCGAGCCAGCTCCGACAATTTCCTCCAGCAGTATCGCCGCCACCCGGTCCGCCGCACCGCCGTCGCCCAGCTTTGCGCGCACATCGGCGAGGCCCGACTTCATCGCGCGGCGTTCCGGCGTGTCGGCGAGCAGCGGCGCAATGGCGGCACAAAGTTTCTCCGGTGTCGCCGCATCCTGAATCAGCTCGGGACAAAGTTCGCGGCCGGCGAGCAAATTCACCATGCCCAGATGTGGCACGCGAATCAGCCGCTTGCCGACTTCGTAGGTCAGCCGCGCGGTCCGATAGACGACGACCATCGGACAATCCATCAGCGCCGTTTCGAGCGTCGCCGTTCCCGATGCGACCCACGCGGCATCCGCCTGCTTCAAAATCTGCCGCGTCGAGCCGACGACGATTTCGAATCGCGACGGCTTCGCCGGCTGCTGCGCCACGATTTCGCGGGCCAGTTGCGCCATCTCTTCCGATGCCGCCGCGAGAATGAACGACGCTTTCGGAAAAAGAATTTCGACGCGCGCGGCCGCGGCGACGAGCGACGGCAAGATCCGTTCCAGTTCCTGGCGCCGGCTGCCGGGCAGCAGCGCGACGCGCGGCGATCCATTCCACGGCAGCGGTTCGTCCGGAGCCTCGCGGACTTTTTGCGTCGCCTCGATCAGCGGATGGCCAACGAAATCCACGCGCAGGCCCGTTCCGGCGAAGACATCGACTTCGAACGGAAAAATCACGAGCAGCCGGTCCACGATCTTCGCCATCTTCGCGACGCGCGAGCGATGCCACGCCCAAACCTGCGGGCAGATGTAGTAGATGACTTTGAAGCCGAGTTTGTGCGCGCGCTCGGCGAAGCGGAGGTTGAAGCCCGGATAATCAATCAGCAGAACCGCGTCGGGCTTTCGCGTCTTGGCCGCTTCGAAGATTCGGAAGAAAACCTCGCGGAAAAATCCGTAGCGCTTCAGCACTTCGACGAGGCCGAGCACCGCCATCTCTTTCGCGTCCTGCAAAATTTCGACGCCCGCATCGCGCATCCGCTCGCCGCCGATGCCGAAAAACTTCACGTCGGGATTTTTCGCCAGCACCGCGCGCACAACTTTTGCGCCATGCATGTCGCCCGACTGTTCGCCGGCTATTATCAAAATCGATTTCATGAAAGGCGCGTCGACTAAACGTCAGAATGAAAAAACGCCCAACATTGGTATGCCCCAGATGGACGTCATAATCCTGCTAGTCTTCCTTACTCGCTTTGCGAACCATGTGAATTGGTATGAACGAGGCCAAGTGTTCCTGCCCAATGTGTGTCGTCACAATCAAGAGTCCCTTCGCGAACGGTAATGCTGACACCCATTGATCGGTAAACGGCAGGCAAATTTCTTTCGTTTCGTGATCTTCCAAAATGATGTTCTTCGGAGGATATGTCTTAATCTGAGGACTTGAAAATATCGCGTCTAATGGATCGGTCGAACCGGAATAGATTCCAATGCTCAACCGAAACTTTTTGTGGCTTTGACGAAAACAGTTAATCAGCTTGAGGAAATGATATTTCCAGTATGAATGAAGGGAGATGGCTATACCAAAAATTCTGACAATACCTTGACCGGAATTCGTGAGCGAAATTGTCATAAAATGGAGCGGGTCTTTCCCGAATCGGGCATCGCCGCCGAACGACATCTTAGCTCTCACACTCAAGCGAGCGCGTGCTCGTCTGAATGAGAAATAATTAATCATGAGCGCAATCGTTCCGCTGATTGCGCCCCAAGTACTCAGCCAAAATTTCAATCGCTCGTAATCCATATTATTTGATCGCTTCTTTAACTCGGCCCCTGCCTGATTTTCTGGATGATGTCCACGGCGAGTTTGAGCGCTTGCGATGCTTGTTCGCCGCTGACGACGGGCTGGCCGTGGGTGGCGACGCAGTCAACGAAGGATTGAAGTTCGTTTGCGAGCGGTTCGCCTTTTTCGATCGGGACGGTTTCCCATTTGATGCCGATCAGTCCGCCGCGCTGGTAGAGTTTTCCCTCCTGGTTCTGGTAGTCGAGCGAGAGGTAGGCGTCTTCGAGGAACAGGCGGATCTTCCGCATTTTATTTAGACTGATGCGGCTCGCGGTGACGTTGGCGACGCAGCCGTTTTCGAAAAGCAGCCGCACGTTCGCGATGTCCTCGGTCTGGCTGAGCACGTTGACGCCGACGGCGCTGATGTTTTTCACCGGCGAGCGGACGAGGTGCAAAATGATTTCGAGGTCGTGAATCATCAGGTCGAGAATGACGCTGACTTCGGTGCCGCGCGGTTTGAGGCCGAGCCGCGGAGGAGGGTAGGGGGCCAGCCGGTGCGCTTCGATGAACCGCGGGGCTTTCGAAACTTTGTCGCCGAGATATTTCATGACCGGGTTGAACCGCTCGATGTGGCCGACCTGCAAAATTGTTTTTTTCGTCTGCGCCAGCGTGACCATTTTTTCCGCCTCGTCGGTCGTGGCGGCGATGGGTTTCTCGACGAGGAGGTGAACTCCCTTCTCGATCAGCGGCATCGCGACGACGAAATGTTTGTCGGTTGGAACAGCGATGCTCGCCGCGTCAACTTGCGATGCGAGTTCCTCGATGGTTTCGTACGGGCGCGTGCCGTGTTCCTTCGCGATCTTCGCGGCCTGCTTTTTGTCCGCGTCATAAACGCCGACGAGCGTCGCGCCTTTCGCCTTCGAATAAATCCGCGCATGGTGCTGGCCGAGGCTGCCGACGCCGATGACACCGAGACGAACCGGAGAGGACGGAGGACGGAGGACGGAGGACGGAATTTCTTTCATGGTGTGTCCTGAGTTGGGATCGCGATCATGCAGAGGTTTTGACGCGTTGCCTGCGCGATGAGGTTTGCGCGATCAAGCAGAATCGTACGGCGGGCTTCGACGGCGAGGACGGCTGCACCGGCTTTTTTCAGCGTCTTGAGCGTGCGATCGCCGACGACGGGGATGTCGAATCGCATGTCGTGCCCGCGCTTCGCAACCTTTACGACGACGCAGCCGGGACCGCCGAGTTCGCCGGCGCGGAGGATCGTCGCGTCGGTTCCTTCGAATGCCTCGACGGCGAGGATCGTGCCTTCCTTGATCACGACGGTCTGGCCGATTTCCAAACTGCTCGTCGTTTTCGCGACGTGCAGTCCGAGTTCGATGTCGCGCTGCTGCGATTCGGTGGGCGCGGTCGCGGTGAGGAGTCCCGGCTCCGGCATGGATTTTTCCATGAAGCGGTGGGCCATCAGCAATTCGACGCCGATCTTTTTCAGATCGTCGCCGACGGCGCCGAATATCGTCTCCGCATTTTTTTCCTTCAGCCGTCCGAGCAATTCGAAAAATGCCTTGTCGGGCCGGACGCGGAAAAGCGCGGTCGGCGAAATTCCGCCGGCCATGACGGCGCACGGAATTTTCATCGCACGCATTGCGTCGAGCATCACCGCGTACTGGCCGAGCTTGATCCACGCGACTTCGTCCACGAGCCGCGCGATCGCCTTTTCCGTCTCGCCGGGAAACGCGACCGCGCAGATCCGGCGCACGCCCTGCGCGCGGGCGGAGGCCGCCAGTTCGAGCGGATAGACGCCGCGGCCGGCGATGACGATCAAGGATTCTGGAATTTGCTGCTGCATGAAATCGCGGCGAAGAGTAGCGAACCGAATCGAAGCCGCAACGATGATTTCCAATGATTGGAAGTTTTCGATGACAGTCTTTTCCAATGATTGGAAGCCAGCGGCGACGGGGCCGGCCGAAACCGGTTGATAATCGCGCGGCGAAATGTAGCGTTGGCGGCATTGTGAAAAACGAACATCCACCGGCGGCCGCGCATTCAGACGGCGGACTCTCGCTGGATGGCGTGCATGGCACGGTGACGGTGCCGGACGCGGGTGCGGGTTTCTGGAAGCAGTTTCGCGCTTTTGTGGGGCCGGGCGTTCTGGTGAGCGTCGGCTATATGGACCCGGGGAACTGGGGCACCGACCTGGCCGGCGGCGCGCGGTTCAAGTTCGATCTGCTCTGGGTCGTCGGCCTCGCCAGCCTGATGGCGATTTTTCTGCAGATCATTTCGGCGCGCCTCGGCGTGGCCACCGGCAAGGATCTGGCGCAGGCCAGCCGCGACTGGTATCCGCGGTGGACGCGCTGGCCGAACTGGTTTTTCGCGGAGATCGCGATTGCCGCGTGCGACATGGCCGAGGTGCTCGGCAGCGCGGTGGCGATCAACCTGCTGTTTCATATTCCGCTGCTGTGGGCGGTCATCATCACCGGCCTCGACGTGATGCTGGTGCTCGGTCTGCAGCGATTCGGCATGCGCAAGATCGAGGCGATCGTGCTGCTGCTCGTGCTGACCATCGGCGTTTGCTATTTCATCGAAATCTTCGTGCTGCCGCAGACGCGGCCGGACTTTCTCGACATGGGCCGGGCAATGATGACGCCGGGTTTCCGCCAGGCCGGCATGCTCTATGTCGCCATCGGGATCGTCGGCGCGACGGTCATGCCGCACAATCTTTACCTGCACTCGGCGCTGGTCCAGAGCCGCAAGTTCCAGAAGGACGAAGCCTCGATCAAGCGCGCGATCCGCTTCAACACGATTGACTCGACCGTCGCGCTGGTCATCGCGTTTTTCATCAACGCCGCAATCCTCGTGCTGGCCGCGATGGTTTTTTACGGCAAGGAAAGCGTCAGTGTCGCCGGCGGCGACGTCGTCAAATTCTCGCCGGACAGCGACTGGATTCGCGTCGCCTACCTGACGCTCGCGCCGTTGCTCGGCACGGCGCTGGCCAGCACGCTCTTCGCGGTATCGCTGCTCGCCAGCGGCCAGAGCAGCACGATCACCGGCACGCTCGCGGGGCAGGTCGTGATGGAAGGCTTCATGCACTGGCGCATCAAGCCGTGGCTGCGCCGGCTCATCACCCGGCTTGTCGCGATTGTGCCCGCCGTCATCATCATCGGCTTGCGCGGCAACAGCGGCGTGACCGATCTGCTCACGCTCAGCCAGGTCGTACTGGCGCTGCAACTCCCGTTCACCATGTTTCCGCTGATGCATTTCACCAGTTCCGCAAAACGGATGGGCCGCTGGAAAAACGGCTGGTTCTTGCTCTGCGCCGGTTGGGCCAGTGCCATCGTCATCACCGCGATGGACGTTTGGGGCCTGCCCGGCGCGCTCAAATGCGCATGGGCCGTCATCTCCGGCCACTGAAGGAGGAATCCGATGTACAGCAAAATTCTCGTCACGCTCGACGCCACCCCGACCGACCGCGCCATCATCGAACACGTCAAGGACCTCGCCCGCTCGATGAACAGCCGCGTCGTGCTGCTGCACGTCGCCGACGGCTGGGCCGCCCGCACCTACGGCCCCGACGCCGTCAGCCCCGAAATCACCCACGACACCGCCTACCTCCGAAAAATCCGCGACGAATTCATCGCTGCAAAAATTCCCGCCGACGCCGAACTCGCCTACGGCGAACCCGCCGACGAAATCATCAAATGGGTCCGCAAAAAAGGCTGCGACCTCGTCGCCATGAGCACGCACGGCCACCGCTTCATCGCCGACATCTTTCTCGGCACCACCGCCTCTCGCGTCCAGCACAACATCAGCGTCCCCGTCCTTCTCCTCCGCGCCAAATAACGCCGCCCGCGGACGCGATTCAAATTTACCGGCCCGGCTCCGCCGGGCCGGAAGTACCTGGGCGCATCGAAAAATCACCCGCCGCAACTTCCAATGATTGGAAATGTCCGGCCCGCAAACTTCCAATCATTGGAAACCGCGGTGATTTTTTTACGGCCGGCTGCGGCCGGCCCTTTTGATTTCTTCGAGCTTCGCGGACATCGCGGCGGCGATGTCGGGATGCTGCGCGGCGATGTCGGTTGTTTCGCTGATGTCGCTGTCGAGGTTGAAAAGCTGGCCGTCAACCGGCGGCAAATCTTTGTCGGAGATTTTCTCGGCGGGATTTTCGATGACGGCTTTTCGTTTCGCCTTTGCCGCTTTTCCTTTTGCGCCGACATTGCCAGGCACAAATTTCCACGGGCCTTTCCGCAGCGCGAGGACGTTGCCGGCGTTGGTTTGCTCGACCAGATATTCGCGGCATTCGGCTCCGTGTTTTTCGCCGAGCAGCGCGGGCAGGACGTTGAAACTGTCCGGCGCGTCGGCCTCCGCGAGTTTCTGTCCGGTCAGCGCGGCGGCACTAGCGAGCGTGTCAACCTGGCAAAGGAGCGCGTCGGATGTGCCGGGTTTGATGTGGCCGGGCCAGCGCGTGATGAACGGTTCGCGCGTGCCGCCTTCCCAAATCGAGCCCTTCACGCCGCGTAAAATTCCGTTGCAGAGGTGTCCGTTGTTCGCGTCCTTCGTGCCGATGCCGTGTTCCCAGTCGGCGGGGCCGTTGTTGTCGAAAACGCCGCCGTTGTCGCTGGTGAGAATGACGAGCGTGTTGTCCGCGATTTTCAGTTCGTCGAGTTTCGCGAGCACCTGGCCGACGGTCCAATCGAATTCGAGAATGGTATCGCCGCGCGGTCCCAGTTCGCTCTTGCCGCGGAATTGCGGATTCGGCACGCGCGGCACGTGGATGTTGTGCGTGGCCACTTCGAGGAAGAACGGCTCGCCTTTGTGTTGCTCGATGAATGCGCAACTTTTCGCAGCGATGACCGTCGAGATATTTTCATCGTCCCAGATCGCCGCCTTGCCGCCGATCTGTTCGCCGATGCGCGGAATGCCGTGAACCATCGAACGCGGAGCGCCGCGATTGACCGAGTAATCGAGCTTGATCGGATCGGCCGGATCGAGATTCGCGACGCGATGATTTTCCACCCACACGCACGGCACGCGGTCGCCGGTTGCGGGGATGATCCACGCATAATCGAAACCGACTTCGATCGGACCGGGTTTGATTTCGGCGTTGTAATCCGTCGGCGTCGTGCCGAGGCCGAGATGCCACTTGCCGACAACGCCGGTCGTGTAGCCCGCGCGTTTCAGAAGCGATGGCAGCGTCGTGCGAGCGGGATCAATCAACAATCCTTCGACGCCCGATGCGATGCCGGTGCCTTTTTTTCGGAACGCATATTGCCCGGTCATCAGCGCATATCTCGACGGCGTGCAGACCGACGCCATCGCGTGCGCATCGGTGAAACGCAATCCTTGCGATGCGAGCCGGTCAACATTCGGCGTCTTGATTTTCGTCGCGCCGTAGCAGCCGAAATCGCCATAGCCGATGTCGTCGGCCATGATGAAAAGAATGTTCGGTTGAACCGCGGCGGCGGCCAGCCCAACAGTCAGCAACGCGGCGAGAAAAATCGCACCGGAAATCTTTTTCATTTGTTTGCCTTCTTCTTTTGATTCGGCTTGCCGGCTGCCGTGTCTGGCCACAGCGGATTGGGAACGTGTTCGCGTTTCAAAATTTCATCGAGCTGCTTGACGATGTCCGCATGACCTGCGGCGATGTCGTTGGATTCGATTTCGTCCTTGGAAAGATCATAGAGCTCCAGCGGCTGGCTTGGTCCATTGCGCACGCCCTTCCAGTCGCCCATGCGCGCGGCCTGGATGAAGCGGCCTTCGTGGAGTTCCCAGTAGAGAAAATCGCGCTTCATCGTCTCGCCGCGGAGCAGCGCGGGCACCACGGAGATGCCGTCAGTCTTCGCGCCGGCGGGCAGCGGCTGGCCGATCAGTTCCGACATGGTCGCCATGAGATCGTAGAGCGCCCACTGCGTCGCGTTCTCGGTGCCCGCTTTGATGTGGCCGGGCCAGCGCGCAACCATCGGCACGCGCAGGCCGCCTTCATACATCGAACGTTTAATGCCGCGGAACGCTTCGTTGCTGTGAAAAAGATCCAGCGCCTTTTTGTTGTCCGCACCCTGGTCGCTGCTGAAAAACATGAGCGTCTTTTCGTCGAGGTTCAGCTCCTTCAACAGCGCCATCACCTGTCCAATGCTTGAATCCATGCGCGTCATCATCGCCGCGTATTTCTTCATTTCTTCCGGCCACGGCTCATTCGCGTACGGGCTGAGATCGGGCACCTGATAATTCGGGTGCGGAATCGTGAAAGGCAGCCAGAGGAAGAACGGCTCCTTCGCGTGCTGCCGCAGCCACGCGAGCGACTCATTCGCGATGAGGTCGTGCGAATAGGTCTTGCCGTCCAGCTCGACGCGCTCGCGATTTCGCCACAGGTGGTCGGGATAATATTCGTGCGCCTTCCGCTGGCAGTTGTAGCCGAAGAAAGTGTCGAAGCCCATCTTGTCCGGCGAGCCGCTGGACTCGATGAAGCCGAGCCCCCACTTGCCGAACGCGCCTGTCGCGTAGCCCGCGTTCTTGAACAACTGCGCGACCGTGAACGTGCCGGCCGGCAGCGGTTCCTGCCCCTCGGGCGCAAACTCGCGGTTCGCGCGGATCGCCGCGTGGCCGATGTGCAGCCCGGTCAGCAGCGCGCACCGCGTCGGCGCGCAGACCGTCGTGCCCGCGTAGGCCTGCGTGAAGCGCACGCCCTCCGCCGCGAGCCGGTCAATGTTCGGCGTCTTGATGAGCTTCTGCCCGTAGCAGCCCGCATCGCCGCGGCCCATGTCATCGGCGAGGATGAAGATGACGTTGGGCTTTTCGTCCTTCGCACCGTCCGCGGCCATCGCGGCCATCGGCGCGCACAGCAGCCCGGAAAGAATCAGGAACAGGTTTCGTTTCATTGGTCGTCTCCGCTCATTTCCAATCATTGGAAGTTTGCCTCACCCTATTTTCCAATCATTGGAAAGCCTGTCTGCTGTTTTTGCCAATGATTGGAAAGTCCGCTGATCGCGGCGGCAAAATGAAGGTGCGCGGCGCGTCACTTTGCTTTTGCCGCCCGTCCCTTTTCATTGCCCGGATGACGGACAACCGGCACGTCGTTTTTCTGCGGCTCGCCCGGCGTGCTGCGGCCCTGCGTGATTATTCTTTCCATCAGCGCGGACATCTCCGCGACGAGTTCCGGTTTCGCTGCGGCGAGATTTTTCGTTTCGCCGATGTCGTCATCGAGATTGAATAGTTCCTTGTCCGTCCCCGCCTTCGCATCGCGCTGGAAGATGAGCTTCCACGGGCCTTTTCGGAGACCCGGAATTCCGCTCGCGGCACAACTCACCGCATTTCCGCGAACAGGTTTGTCCGGATTCTTCAGCAGCGGTACGAAACTGAAACTGTCCTCGCCGGCGTTGTCAGGAAGTTTCGTGTTCCAGATTTCGGCGAGCGTCGCGATGAGGTCGGCCTGGTGAACAAGTTGCTTGCAAACCGCGCCGGTCTTCACGATGCCGGGCCAGCGGACGACGAACGGCTCGCGATGTCCGCCTTCGTACACGGAAGTTTTGTAGCCGCGCAACGGCCCGCTCGAAAAATGTCCGAGCTTTTCCAGTTCGGCTGCGCCGGTGTAGGCCGCCTTGCCGTTGTCGCTGGTGAACAGCACGAGCGTGTTCGCAGCCGCGCCGCTTTTTTCCAGCGCGTCGAGCACGCGGCCGACGACGGCGTCGGTTTCCATCACGAAATCCGCGTAGGTGATGAGACCGCTTTTGCCTTTCCACTCGTCGGTGACGGCGAGCGGTTCGTGCGGCGCTGTGAGCGGCAGGTAGAGCAGGAACGGCTGCTTCGCCTTCGTCTGCCGCACGATGAAATCCACGGCGCGATCACCGAGCGCCGGCAGGATTGCTTCGAGCTTCCAGCCTTTCACCGCCGGCCCCGGCAGACTCGCGAGATGATCTTTGAGAAGCGCTCGCTGCAGAAATTCTGTGGGGATGCCGACGGTTCGGTCATTCTCGATGAAGCAATACGGCGGCCAGTTTGGAACATCGGTCCCGAAATATTCATCGAAGCCGCGCGCGGTCGGCCCACCCGGGATCAGCTTCGAAAAAACGTCGCGCCACGCCGCCAGCTGCACCTCGCTTGGAGAGGCTTCATCGTCACCCTTTTTCGCGACGTGAAACAACTTGCGTTTTTCCTCGGGAATCGGCCAGTCGCGGCCGAGATGCCATTTGCCGATGCAGGCCGTCGCGTAGCCGTTCTGCCTCGCGAGACTCGCAATCGTCATGCGATCCGGCGCGATCAGCGGGTCGCCGAAAACGCCGACGATCCCGGACTGCAATCGCGTCCGCCAATGATATCGCCCCGTCAGCAGCGCGTAGCGCGACGGCGAGCAGACGCCCGATGACGAATGTCCGTCGGTGAACCGCATTCCTTCGCCCGCGAGCCGGTCAATATTCGGCGTCGGAATCTTCCCGCGCTGCGGGTTGTAGCACTGCACATCGCCATAGCCGAGATCGTCGGCGAGGATGATGAGGATGTTCGGCTTTTGAGATTCCGGGATAGGAGGATTTTCGGCGCGGAGAATTCCCAGCAGAGGGATGCACACCAGAAGAAAAAAGAAACCCCTGTTCATGGCGCTACAGATTGTTCCATCCGTCGGATTCCTCACGGCGCGCAACGACGGAGAACAATGGATGGGCCGTGCCGGCGCGGATTTTCCCAATCATTGGAAGAAACCGTCTCCGCTCTCTTCCAATGATTGGAAATCAGGGACCGCGGCGCGTGCGCCGGCAGCCCCGTCTTCGAGATTCGAAAGCCCGCTCACTTCTTTTTGTGCTTCTTCTCCTTGGCAGGCGCATCGGCCGTTTTGGTTGCCGGGATCATCGAGATTTCGGCATCGCTGAGTTTGCCGTCGCTGTTGACGTCAAAAATTTTCAGCGCGCCGGCCGGATCCTTCGTGAAATCGGCGCGGATTGCGTCTTTCTCGGCCGGATCCAGAGCGCCATTCGTGTTGACGTCATACTTGGCATAGACATCCGACGGCACGGTCGCCGCGTTTGACGCGCCTTTGTCCTTCTTCGCGTACGCACCGGGCACTGCGGTCAAAGCCGCGAGCACAACAACTGCTGCAACGTATTCAATCTTCTTCATCGTGAACCTTTCTGATTTTGTGAATCTGCTTTGCCGGCACCAACGGCCGGGCTTCAAACTGTCTAATAGCGCGGAGGCGTGAAATTGAGACAATGCGGCCAAACTATTCCGCGCTATTTTTTCTTCTTCTTTCCAGACGCCGCGACCGCCGCGGAACCGCCGCCGGGCGGAACGGCGTCCTTCATCATCGCGTCCAGACGCGAGCGAAGTTCCTTCGCCTTTTCGGGATTCGACTTCGCGAGATCGTGTTTTTCGCCGAGGTCGTCGGCGAGGTTGTACAATTCGAGCTTCCCGCTTTCGGCTTCGGTGTCCTCGACATCTTCCTCGTCCTTGTTGTTCGGATTCACGAGCAGTTTCCAGTCGCCAACTCGAATGGCGGTGACATTCTTCCGCGTGCCGCAAAGCAATAACTCGTTGTGCGGCGATTTCGCGCCTTCGGTCAGCACCGGCCAGATGTCTTTTCCGTCGAGCGGAAGCTTTTGTTCGAGCGAGCCGCCGCCGAGTTTCACGAGCGTCGGAAACCAGTCAACCGAATGCAGCGGCTCGGAAATTGTCTTTCCGGCAGGAATGTGACCGGGCCAGTTCACGCATGCGCAAACGCGGACGCCGCCTTCGTAAATCGTGCCCTTGCCCGCGCGCAGCGGACCGTTGTCGGTCACGCGACCCGGCGCGAAGCCGCCGTTGTCGCTCGAAAAAATGATCAGCGTGTTTTCGATCATTTTCTTTTTTTCGAGCGCGGCGATAACCTGGCCGATCGCCTCGTCCATCGCCGCGACCATGCCGGCATACGTGCTGCGTTGCTTCGGCAGATTCGCGTAGGGCTTGATGTATTCCGGCGGCGCTTCCAACGGCGTGTGGACCGCGTTGAATGGCAGATAAAGAAACAGCGGTTTGTCCGGATTTCTTTCACGGATGATGCGACATGCTTCCTTCGCATCGAGAAACGTCGAATAGCCTTCGTCATGGCAAATCTGATCGTCGCGATGCCAGTCGAGATCCTTGCCGCGCATGTGCGTGAAATAATCAATCGCGCCAAACCAGTTTCCGTATTGGTGATCGAAGCCGCGATGCAGCGGCAGATACTCCGGCTGAAATTCTCCGAGATGCCATTTGCCCGTGATCGCCGTTTCGTAGCCCGCCTCGCGCATCGCCTGCGCCAGCGTGCGTTCGCCGAGCGGCAGTCCCCACTCCGCATGCGGACGCACAATCGAATAGACGCCGGTGCGCATCACGTAGCGCCCGGTCATGATCGTCGAGCGCGTCGGCGAACAGACCGGCTGCTCATAATACGACGATAAGATCGAACCGCCGCGTGCAATCTTGTCAATGTTCGGCGTGCGAAGATCCTTGCTGCCCATGAACCCCGGATCGGCATAGCCCATGTCGTCGGCCAGGATGTAAACAATGTTCGGCCGCGCGGCCTTCGTCTTTTCCAATGATTGGAAACTATCGGCGCGCAGACTTCCAATCATTGGAAGCAGGGCTAGGACGGCAATGACTCGGCACAGGTTCATTTCGTGTCTCCCTCAAAATTCCCACCGCCGCGGTTTGCCTGCGGCTTTCATTTCGATCCAATCAATATCCACGGCCTGTTTTTGCGCGGGAAGATAAATCCGCAGAATTCCAATCGCGCCGTCCGCCGGGACATTCACGGTCGCCGTCTGCCAGTCGCCGGCCGTTAGCGTGAATGGAACAGATTTTGCGCTGGCGGAATTTGTACCGGGCGTAAGCCATTCAATTTTTCCGTCGCCGCCGTTTGCGCAACGCGCGCGGAATTTCACTGTCGCTTTTCCGCTGACGTTTGCGCCGACGCCGAGAAATGGCGCATTGTTTTTTCCGGTTATCGTCACGATTCCGTTTGTCACGACGGCATCGCAGCCGCGCGCTTTCCAGCCTTGAAGCGGATCGGCGGATATTGCGGATTCCTTTTTGTAATTCGGATTGCGAATTGGAATCACCGCGTCGGTCTCGCGCAAGAAATCGCTGAGGAGCTGATTCAGCTCGCGAACAAGCTCCGGTTTTTCGGCGGCAAGATTTTTCGTTTCGCCGATGTCGTCTTTGAGATTGTACAGCTCCAGCAAATCGCTGCCGTCCTCGTTGTCCGCAAAAAATCGGATGAGCTTCCAATCGCCTTTGCGGACATAAGCGCCGGGCTTGTAACCGGGCATAAGCTCCGCGGCGTTGTGGCCGCCGTGCGGGAAATGGCAGAACACGCGGTCGCGCGGAGCGCCGGTTCCGAGAATTGCGGAAGTTTCGTCCATGCCGTCGAATTTCAAATCTTCGCGCGGCTTCGCGCCGGTCATTGCGAGAAGCGTCGGGAACCAGTCAACGCTTTGAAACAACGCGTCGCTCGTCGTTCCGGCTTTTGTCCTGCCGGGCCACAACACGATGCACGGCTCGCGCGTGCCGCCTTCGTACAGCGAAGCCTTGCCGCTCTTCAGCGGGAAGTTGCTCGTCGCGGGCATGTGCGCGAAGCCTTCGGGATCGGTCGCCTTCGGCAGATATGAATAGCCGCCGTTGTCGGAAAAAAAGATGACGATGGTGCGATCGGCGATTCCCGCTTCATCAATCGCCGCGAGAATTCTGCCGACGCCATCGTCGAGGCTTTTCACCATCGCGGCATAAAGCGCGTTGTGCTGTGGATTCTTCTCGTCGGCCTTCGCTTTGAAGTGTTCGATGTAATCGCGCTTCGCGTTCCACGGCGCATGGACGGAATAGGCCCAGTAGTTCAGGAAGAACGGCTTGTCTTTGTGCTCGCGAATGTACTTCGCGGCCTCCTCGGACATGCGATCCTCGATGTGCGTGCCGACTGGCGCATCGGGCGGCGTCTTGATCCATTTCCACGGCGAGAAATAACTGCCCGAGGGGCTCGGCACATTCGGCGCGTGCGGAAATTCGAAATCGAAGCCCTGGTCCTTCGGCTCGTAACGATCCTCCGGATGTTTCTCGCGGTTCCATCCGAGATGCCATTTTCCGAAATGCGCCGTTGCATAGCCGGCTTCATGCATCGCCTCGGCCAGCGTAAAATATTCCGTTTTCAAACGCGTGATGCTGTTCGCCGGAATCGCGCGTACGCCACCGCCGGCGGCAGCTTCGAGTTTTTTCTCAAGCTGCACTTCCGGCAGATGACACACCGGCGCGGTGATGCCGATTCGCGCCGGATAAATTCCCGTGAGGATGCTCGCGCGCGTCGGCGAACAAAGTGGATTCGCGGCATACGCCTGCGTGAACTTCACGCCGTGTGACGCGAGCCGGTCAATGTTCGGCGTTTCATAAAATGTGCTGCCGAAGCAGCCGACATCGTGCGCGCCGAGATCGTCCGCGAGGATGAAAACAACGTTGGGCCTGTCCGCCGCGATGGCCGCCATCGAAAGCAGCGACAAGAAAAGTAACATGGTGAATTTCATTTTTTGATCTCCAGTGTCAGTGTCACAAGCCGCACATCGGCGACTTGTTTGCCGGCGACGTTCAGCGCGCGGAGCGTCAACAGCCCCCGGCCTTTTTCGAGATGAATCGTTCCGAGCTTCAACGGATGAAATTCCTTCATGATGGATTCGCCTTTGCGCGGCACACGGTCCTGATTGTCAATCAGCGGCGGATTCCATTCCTGCGCAATTTCGCCTTCGAGCTTGTTGCTGTTGAAATCAAGCTGGACCGTCGAGCCGGTGTCCGCCGCGGCACACGTATAAAAAATCTGCGCGTCATAATCGCCCGTCGTGTGAACATCAATGTCCCACGTCATCGAATCGTCCTTCGATGTCCAGTTCACAAAATACGAGCAATTCGGCGCGTTCGCGCTGCGGCGGACGTTCCCGTGCGCAACACCGTCGCGCGCGGGCAGCGGCGTCATCGGGAATTCGGTGTAGCCGACCGGATACGGGCGCGTGTCGTCCTTTTCCGCCGGCAAAACTTCCTTTCGCCAGTTCGCGACGGCCTGTGAAAGTTTCGCGGCAATTTCCGGTTTCTGCGCGGCGATGTCGTGGTGCTGGCCACCGTCGGCCGTCATGTCGAAAAGCGCGCCGGCATCATCGAGCCGGTATTGCTGCGTCCGCACGCTGACTTTTCCGTTTTGGTGCGAAATGATCATGCGGTCGGGCCAGTCGTGCGCCGCCTTGCCGTTCCAGAGTTGCGAAAGATCTTTGCCATCCAGCGGCTTTGCGCCGTCGAGGGACACGCCCGCAAGCTTCGCGAGCGTCGGCAGCAAATCAATCGCACCTGAAATTGCGAAGTAAGTTCTTCCCACCGGAATTTTCCCGGGCCAGCGGATGAAGAACGGCTCGCGAACGCCACCTTCGTCGGTCGAGCCTTTGATGCCTTTCATGCCGCCGTTCCAGCGATGGCTGTTCGGGCCGTTGTCGGAAAAATAAATCACGATGGTGTTGTCGGAAATTTTAAGCTGGTCGAGTTTCTTCAGCACGCGCCCGACGTTCCAGTCAATGTTTTCACACATCGCCAGCGCGCATCGCGTCACGTTCGTCTGCTCGCGCGACGCGTCGGTCGCGCGCATCGTGAGCGGCTTGTCCTTGAAACGATTCCAATATTCATCCGGCACGCAAAACGGCGAGTGCGGCGTGTTGAACGGCAGGTAGCAAAAGAAAGGCCGCGATTTGTTCTGCTCGATGAACGCCATCGCGTGGTCCGTCAGATCATCGGAAATAAAACCCTTGCCGCGGACGAACTCGCCGTTGTGCTCCAGCGGCGGATCGAAATATTCGCCCCAGTGGCCCGACGTGAACCCGTAGTATTCATCGAAGCCGCGCGCATTCGGATGATACGGCCACTGGCTTCCGTTGTGCCATTTTCCGAATGCGCCCGTCGCGTAGCCCGCGGCCTTGAAAAAATCCGCGATGGTTTTCACGTCCGTGTTCAGCCGCTCCTGCCCGGTCGAGACGCCGCGCACGCCACCGCGCGCGTGATAGCGGCCCGTCAGAAATTCCGCCCGCGTCGGCGAGCAAACCGGGCAGACGAAAAACCGGTCCATCGTCACGCCGTCGCGCGCGATCGAATCAATGTTCGGCGTCGAAAGATTCTTGTTCCCCGTCGCGCTCAGATCGCCCCAGCCCTGATCATCGGCCAGGATGACCACGACGTTGGGTTTCTCCGCGGCAACTATTGTCGCGGAACCCCCGAGCGATAAAACGGCGCAAGCCAGTCGCAGCATTTTCACGATAAAACTCCTGCCACCAGATTTTCCAATGATTGGAAATTCTGCCTTCCGCAGTTTCCAATCATTGGAAACTACCGCCCGCGGCGCGCGGGCCATGCATCTTCAGCGGCGCGCATTTTTCATCGAATCGGGTCCGCGCGTCGTGTAGAGGTGCGGCCATCATGAAGATTCTTTTTATCGGCGGAACGGGAAACATCTCACTCGACTGCGCGACGCTGCTGGCATCGCGCGGCCACGAGGTCAGCATCCTCACGCGCGGCCAGCGGTCGGCGCCGCCGCAGTTTCGCGCGCTCGTCGCCGAGCGGCACGATGCGGAGGCGATCCGCCGGGTCATCGGCAACGACTGGCCGGACGTTGTCATCAATTTTCTCGGCTACACGCCGGACGAAGTGAAACTTGATCACGCGATTTTTGCGGGGCACATCCGTCACTACATTTTCATCAGCACGGCGATGGTTTATGCCAAGCCGCACCGCCAGCTTCCGATCACCGAGGAATCGCCGCGCGGAAATCCGTTTTCGGATTACGCGCAGCAAAAGCACTCTTGCGAAGACTGGCTGATGGAAAAATTCCGCAGCGAGAAATTTCCGGTCACGATTGTCCGCCCGTCGCACACCTACAGCCACCGCTGGATTCCGAATCCGATCAAAAGCGAGGGCTACACGTTTCTCAAACGGCTCGAACTTGGCAAACCGGTTTTCATCCACGGCGACGGACAGAATCTCTGGACGCTCACCGCGACGTCGGATTTCGCCGTCGGCATTGCGGGGCTGGCCGGAAATGTCGAAGCCGCGGGCGAAGCGTTTCACATCACCAGCGACGAAGTCCTG
Organism: uncultured bacterium; assembly: GCA_903906425.1. GTDB lineage: Bacteria > Verrucomicrobiota > Kiritimatiellia > CAIVKH01 > CAIVKH01 > CAIVKH01. Next base: position 1,255 of record CAIVKH010000022.1, on the reverse strand, counting down.
ACGTGGAATCAGATTTATGCCGAGACCGTCCTCGCCGCCGGAATTCGCGATGCGAAGATTTTGAAAATCCCGACGTGGTTCGTCTGCCGCGAGAGCCCGCGCATGATCGGCTCTCTGCTGGGCGACAAGGCCGAGCACGGTGTGTTCGACAGCGCAAAGATCAAACGCTGGGTTCCCGACTTCGCCTGCCGCAAAACGTATCGCGAAGGAATCGCCGAGGCTGTCCGCTGGTTCCGCGAAGACCCGGCACGACAGACCATCAATGCCGAGGCTGATGCCGTCTTCGACAAAGTTTGCGCAGCGTGGACAGCGCGAAAATGAAAGGCCGCGCGAATCGTCAGGAACCCGATCTCTGTAGCGTGTGCGGGAACGAACTTCCGCCGACGGCCACGGTGTGCCCCTTCTGCGAATCGCAAAGAGTATTCGAGCCGTCCCGCGTCACGAAGACAACGCGGCTTGTGACGATCAATTTGAAAGAAGGCCTGCCAACTGTCGATCAGGCGATGATGCGGCTGGACCGGGAACTGAATGATGCGATCGTTTCCGGCGCACAGGTGATCCGCATAATTCACGGCTGGGGATCGAGCGGAAAAGGCGGGGCCATCCGCGATGAAGTCCGGCGCACCATGGCGGTCTTGCAGCGCAATCACAGGGCGGGCCTCGTGGTACATGGCGAAGAACTCGGCGAGCGCACGGCCACCGGCCGCCAACTGCTTTCGGCGTTTCCGTTCTTGCGCGATGACCGCAGCAACATCGGCAACCCCGGCATCACGATGGTGACGTTCGCGCGACGGAACCGGTAGCTGCTCGAACTCGCCGCGCGCCCGCCACCGGCCGCGAAATGGACATCACCCAGCCACGATGATTCTCCTGGACAATAACCCGCGTGGACTCCCCGTCGAAGTGGACTACAACCGCAACGGCGGCATCCTTTCCTATGTCGTGAGGGCCGCGATGAAGTAGGATAACTTCCAATCATTGGAAAAAAGGCCAAGCCAACTTTCCAATGATTGGAAATGACCGGAGACAACAAATGAATCGAAATTTATTGCTCATGTTCGCCGCCGTGCTGCTGGTGCCGCTGGTCGCGCTGCATGCGGCGGACGAGCCAGCATACGATCAGCTCGTGCAGGCGAGGCTCCGCGAGGGCCTCGACGCCATTGCCCGCAGTCCCGGCATGACTTCCAAGAAAGAAAATGTCGGGTGGGACATCTGGAAGTCGCTGCTGCTTTTCAACGAGAACAAGAATATCGAG
>CAIVKH010000021.1 GCA_903906425.1 uncultured bacterium | reverse complement strand
ACTAATCACAGCCCATTGATTGATTTTGGCAATCCAGCACAAGCTTATACTAACGAGCCTGCGCCGAATGGCGCGCGCATGAATGCTGGCCTCTATGGTAATACCGCGGAGGCTGGCATGAGCCAGACAAATGCATGGCTATTTGCGCTCAGCTTTCGCGATGGCGGCACGTTGAGCACGCCTTCCGACTCAGTTCGATGGAATTATGGAAACATCGCATCAGGAGCTACGGTGAGAATCGAGTTTTCAAGCGATAATGGATTCAGCTGGCAAGTTGCCACGTCTGGCGTTGACGCAACAATCGGTATGTTCATTTGGGCAAATACCAATTTTGCGTCTTCTCTCTATGCGATGTGGCGTGTGGTATTGGAATCAGATACCAATGTCGTAAGCGGCACAAAGACCAATTTCTTTTTCCATAATGGCCCATTTGTTTATTATCTCAATGACAGCAACATAGCAGGTGATGTCTATTCTACCGTGCCTGGCAACGACACCAATCTGGGTACATCGCCGGCGACTCCAAAATATTCGCTTCAAGCTTTGCTGAATGCCTATAGCCTGCAGCCGGGTGACACAATCTATGTGGACACCGGCAACTACAATCTGTCTGGCAACAACACATTCACGGCGCTAGATCAGGGGGGGACAAACGGTTTTGTGTTTTTGCGAGGTAGCACGAATTACGCGGCTGGCGGGTCAGTCTTTAGCCGGCAAAGTACTGCCGCCGGCGCATATGCCATGGACATCAACGGTGCGAGCTACATCAGCGTGAGTGATGTTGTATTTCGGAATGCAAACGTCGGGTTGCATATTGCCGGCGGCGCATTTCTTCAATTTCAACGTATTCGTGCCGAGGATAACGCCGCGGATGGCATTCAAGTCGTGTCTTCGAGCAGCGGCGTGAATCTTGATCAAATCATCGCGCAACGGAACGGCACAAACGGCCTGTATATCAGCAGTGGAAGCGCGAGTGTGAACCGCTCGATTTTTTATCGCAATTCGTTTGCGTGCGTGCGTGCTGATGGCGGAGCAATTGCGATTTCCAACAGCGTGATTCAATCGGCCGGAATCGCGGCATATGGGTACTATTCGGCGAGCACTAATAATATTGTGGGCGACTATAATGCATTCGATATGGAAACAAACGCGGTCGTCGGGTATCTGGCGTCCAACTGGCGCAATGCAGATACCCTGGGTTCATGGATCGCATTGACAGGGCAAGAGCGAGACAGCTTGGAGACCGATCCGTTTTTCGCCAATGCCGCCGCAGGCGATTTTCATCTCATGACACAAGTTCCTCTAGGCCGGATGTTGCCTGCTGTTGCCGGTTTCACGAACGATGCGGTCACTTCCCCACTGATTGACGCAGGCGCGCCAGCGTCAGCCTATATGAGCGAACCGCAGCCGAATGGTTCGCGCATTGACATTGGATATTATGGCAACACGGCGGAAGCTAGTCTCGGTCGCACGAACGCTTGGCTCTTTGCAGCAGATTTGCGAAATGGCGGATTCATGACTGGAACAGGAGTGCTGCACTGGGTTGCTGGCGGCGCGGCAACTGGCGGAACAGTGACGGTGGATCTGACCGTTGATGGGGGGTGGAATTGGATAGCGCTCTCGACTAACGCGAATGCGAGTTCCGAATCCTTGCCGGTGAATTCTTTTGCGTTCGGCAACACGCCGGCTGCTCTATGGCGCGTTCATCACAACACATTCACAAACGTCACGGACGCCACGACGAACTTCTGCGCTATTCGTAACGGAGTGTTGAATGCGTATGTGAACGATGCGACGACGAATGGTGATGTGTACACGTCGGCTGTTGGTTCGCCGACGAATTATGTCGCATCGTCGTCCCGCCCGCTCGACAGCCTTGCGAGCGCGTTCCAACTCTTTGACTTCGAGCCGGGCGACACGATCATTGTTGATTCCGGTGTGTATACGAACAGTGCGACGGTTGTCGTCGAACGTTATGACGGCGGCTCGACGAGCACTGCAGTTTACGTCGTAGGCAGTACGAATAACTCGGCGACTGCTACGGTGCTGAACCACGGCAACACTTCCGCCAGCCAGTACGGCGTGCAATTCAACAACGCGCGGTGTCTGGCATTTTCCAATCTGGTTTTGCGCGGCGCGAACGAAGGCGCGCGGGTCAACTCTTCGTCTGCGATCCAATTCGGCCGCGTACGTGCCACTGACAATGCGTCGAACGGTTTCGATTTTCAAAACTCCTCAAACATCGCTCTTCGCCGCGTGGTGTCTGCGCGCAACGGACAGATCGGCTTGGCTTCCAGCGGGACAACGGGACTCGTCGTGGAGCAGTCCATCATCTGGTCGAACGCGCAAGGTGCGGTACAAATCACCGGCGGCAGCGCGACGATCACAAATTCCGTCTTGAAAGTCAGTGGCGCGAACGTTCCGCTTTATAACATTCAAAACTCCGCATCGTTGGCCGGCGATTACAACGACATCCTGTTGGACAACTTTGCAATCATTGGAAATTCCGGCTCCTCAGTTTTCCAATCATTGGAAACATGGAGGCAGGTGCTGGGCTTGGAATTACATAGCCTGACGTTTGATCCTCTTTTCGCCAGTGGCGGCGCGGACGATTATCATTTGATGAGCGCAGCTGGCCGATTGTTGCCGTCCGGTATTTACACGAATGACGCGGTGACATCGCCGCTCATTGACACGAGCTCGCCGTCGATGCCGTATGCGGAAGAACCCCAACCCAATGGCGACCGCGCGAACATTGGGCTTTATGGCAATGATGCCGAGGAAAGTCTCAGCCTCACAAACGGCTGGCTACTCGCGATCACAATGAACGCTGGCGGTTCCATGCATGGATCGAACACACTCGTGTGGGTTGCCGGCGGCTCCGCGACGGGTGATGTGGTGACGTTGCAATATTCGGCGGATGGCGGCGCGACTTGGACAAATATCGTGACAGGTCTTCCGGCGTCTCAAGGATCATATTTGTGGAATTCAGTTCCATTTGGTTCATCCCCCATCGGCAGTTGGCGCGTGGTAGATATGTCTAACACGAATATCGCCGACACTGCGGATTCCCTGTTCAGTCTCAAAAACGGACCGCTAACCTACTACGTCAACGATTCGAGCACGGCCGGCGACGTGTACACCATCGCGCCTGGCAATGCCGCAAACTCTGGAACAACACTAGGTACACCGAAAGACTCGATTCAGTCTGTCATCAACACTTATCCACTCCAGTCGGGCGATACGATTCTCGTGGACACCGGAGTTTATTCTTTACCGTCCACGATCACGATTGGCCAGTTTGACATTGGCGTGGCGACCAATCCGATCACGATTCGCGGAAGCACAAACATCATCGGAGGCGGCACGGTGCTTGATCGCATGGGCGGATCGTATGCGATCAGCGTCGCGAACAATTCTGGAATCCGACTGCAATATCTGCAAATCACCAATGCCAGCCCTGCGGTTCTGTTTTCGGCAACAACAAATGCGGTTGCGGAATTTGTCAACATTTACGGTGGAAGTTACGGCGTGGAATTGCAGTCATCTCCTGCGGTCATGCTGCGACACATGCTCATTCGAAATTGCGGACGTGCCGTATATCAGCATTCCGCATTCACCTTCACCGTGGAAAACAGCGTCCTCTGGTCAAACACCTATGCGATTGCGGCGGATGCGGGCACGGCGCAAGTCAGCAATTCCGTTATGACTGCACTTGCCGGGGGACAAGCTGTCTATTATTTACAGCCGTCCGCGAATGTCGTCGCAGATTACAACGATTTGTTCTTGCAGAACGGAGCCATCGCAGCAACGCGGCTGTTTTCGCTGCGTGCGGTGGACTATCAGTTCGTTTCACGTTGGGTTCGCGACTATGGCCAGGACGCTCACAGCCTCAGCCACGATCCGTTCTTTGCAAATTCAGACGCAAATGATTTTCACCTGAAAAGTCGCGCCTCGCGATTCACCAACGCCGGAACGACGACAAACGATGCGGTGACTTCGCCACTCATTGATGCGGGTGCGCCAGGCTATGTTTACACAAATGAGGCATCTCCAAATGGCCAGAGAATCAACATTGGGCTTTATGGAAATACCGCGCAGGACAGCACGACACCCACGAACGCAACGCTGCTTGCGATTTCATTAAACGACGGCGGCAGGGCTGAAGGAACGAAAATGATTTATTGGAATGCGACAGGCGCGGCCACGGGACAAACGGTCAAAATCGAATATTCGGCGGACGGAGGAGTTTCGTGGTCTACTGTCACATCGGGTATTGCCGCCGCTACCGGTACGTATGCGTGGAACACGACAAACCAAACGTCATCGCTCATCGCACGATGGCGCGTGTCCAGCCTGACCGACACAAATGTTAGCGACATGACTGATACGAACTTTGCGCTTCGAAATGTGCAGTTCAAATTATATGTTAACGACACTGATACACTCGGCGATGTGTATTCGACTGCCATTGGAAGCTTGAGCAACTCCGGTTTCTCCGCTTCCACTCCGGCGATGTCATTGCAGCAAATCGTTGACGCCTACGATCTCGAAGGCGGCGATACGATCTATGTGGACACAGGAACATATGTGCCGACGGGAACGGTGACCATCGGCGAATTCGACGGAGGTGATCCAACTAATCGCGTCACGATTCGCGGCAGCACGAACACACTCGCGGGCGGAACGACGTTCACCACAAACGGCATTCTGCTCAACGGCAGCCCAAACATCTGTTTGCGTGACATGACTATTCAGAAGGCCCCCACTGCTGTTTACGTTCTAAATGCCGACAACTGCCTGTTCCAACACGTCACCGCCGCAAACGACAATACTGGTTTCGAAATTGATGACGCAAACTCGGCAATCTTTTCAAATTGTGTTGCTAGAAATCAGACCTCACAGGGTTTGTATATCACAGACAATTCCATCGGCGCGAGCTGGCAATTTGGCGTACTGTGGTCCAACAACACGTACGGGGTTCGCTTAGAAAGCGGCAGTGTGTCTGTTCGCAACACCGTGATTGGCGCGTTCGCATCTGGCAGTTCGGCCTTCTACGTGAACACGGGCTCTCTGAGTTCCGATTACAACGACATCTTTTTGCAAAACGGAGCGATTGCCGGCTACAAGCAAAACTATCCGCTGCCAATTCTCTACCAGAATGTCTCTCGATGGGTTCGCGATTTTGGTCAAGACGCGCACAGCCTGAGTCAATACCCACTCTTTGCAAATGCGGCCAGTAGTGATTTCCATTTGCAGAGCGCGGCGGGCCGTTTTGTTCCGGGAGCGGGTTACACGAACGATGTTGTCACAAGCCTGTTGATTGATGCCGGAGATCCGACCGCAAGTTTTGCTTTGGAGCCGCAGCCAAACGGAAGACGCGCCGATATTGGCCGGTTTGGAAATGATGTGGAGGCTAGTTTGTCGGCAACAAACAGCGGCCTGACCGTCGTTTCACTCAACGACGGAGGCCGTGTCGAAGGAACTGTCAATCTGAATTGGATTGCGTGCGGCAATGCCACCGGCGAGTTGGTTCGTCTCGATTTTTCGGCGGACGGTGGAGTGACATGGACAACAATCGTGAGCAGCGTTTCCGCTTCGCTCGGAACTTGCTCGTGGGCCAGCACAAATTTTCCATCCACGATGTTTGGCAGCTGGCGCGTGATGAGTCTGGCTGAAACAAATGTCAGCGACCAAAGTGACAATCTTTTCGCGTTGCGAAATCAGCCGCTGTCATTTTACGTCAACGACGCTTCGACGACAGGCGATGTGTACTGCACCGCGATCGGAAGTGGCGCGAACGCGGGCGTTCTGCCCTCAGCACCGATGGCGTCCGTACAAGACGTGATAGACACATATGATCTCGAACCGGGTGACCGCATTTACATTGATACGGGGCTTTACCTGCTCACGAATGACATCGTCATCGGGCCATTCGATCAGGGACAGGGCACTAATCCGGTCACGTTCATCGGAAGCACGAATCAATTTGCCGGAGGCACGATCCTTGACCGCCAGGGTGGTGCATACGCCTTTCTCATTCAGCAAACTCCCGGCATCGAACTTGATTACTTGAGTATCCAAAACGCGACAACGGGTGTTAAGTTCAATCAGTCAGACAACGGTTCTGCGCATGAGTTGAATATCCGCGGATGCAACACGGGATTTCAGGCCAACAACTCGTCCGGTTTGCAGATGCAAAACTGCACTGTGAGTCGCTGTAACTATGGCGTTTCGCTCGCGCTGTCACCTATTCAATCTGCTGATTTCGAAAGCGGCGTTCTGTGGTCAAACACGTATGGCGTCTATCTTTCAAGCGGTTCTGCAACCGTTTCAAATTCGGTGATTGGGGCATTCGGCGCGAATAATTACGCCTACTATGTCGGAAGCAGTATCACGCCATCAGCGCTTCAGGCCGATTGCAACGACCTTTTCCTGGGCAATCCGGCATATGCGGCATACTGGCAAACGCCGACGGCAATGATCTATCAAACCGTATCCCGATGGGTGCGGGATACGAGTCACGATACTCATTCGCTTTCGCACGATCCCCAATTCGCAGACCCATCTTCCGGCGATTTCCATCCGCTCAGTGCCGCCGGCCGTTATGTTCCCGGATTTGGTTACACAAATGACACTGTTTCAAGTCCGCTGATTGACGCGGCGGCGCCCGATGCACCTTTCGCGAATGAACCTCAGCCAAATGGATTGCGCATGGATATTGGCCGCTATGGGAACCAGCCCGAATCAAGTCTGAGTTCGACATCGCCGTCGCTGACAGTAATTTCGCTGAATGATGGCGGGCGCGTCGAAGGTACGAACTCCATTTACTGGGTTGCGCGGGGCAGCGCTACGGGCGACACCGTGCGGCTTGAATTTTCGCCGGACAATGGCACGAGCTGGCTGCTCATCGCAAGCAATGTGTCTGCCAGCGCAGGTTCCAATCATTGGAACACGACGCTCTATCAAAATACAATCATTGGAAAATGGCGGGTGACAGATGAACTGGCGACGAATGTCTTCGGTATCTCAGCACAGCCGTTCGCAGTGAGAAATGGTCCAATTCCTTTTTACGTGAACGACAACAGCTTTGCTGGTGATGTCTATTGCACGGCGGTTGGTACGAGCACAAATCTCGGCATTTCGCCAGCCACACCGAAAGCCAGTATCCAGGATGTTATCGACACCTATGATCTCGAACCGGGCGACACGATCTTCATTGATACGGGCAACTACACGCTTACAAGTGCAATCACGATCGGACAATTTGACGCCGGTGTCGCGACGAATCGCGTGACGTTGCAAGGCAGCACGAATACTGCCGCGGGAGGGACTGTCCTCAGCCGTTTCGGCGGGGGTTATTGCCTGAATATCAATGGCGCGTCCGGCATTGCCGTGCGGCATCTCATTCTTCGCAATGCTTCTGCCGCGGCTCTGTTCCTGCAAGCCTCTGACAACTGCCTGATTGAATGGACGCGGGCCGAAAACAGTGCTTATGGGTTTGACATCGAAAATTGTAATTCCGCCGCTTTGCAGCACTGCACGGCAAGAGCGAATACGTGGAAAGGCCTCAATACGCATTTGTCGAGTATGACTTGGCTTAGTGGAATCATCTGGTCAAATGCTATCGGCTGCTATGTTGACGGCGGCTCTGCGACGATTCGAAATTCCGAACTCGGCGCGTTTCAGTCTGGTGCAACAGCGTATTTCGTGAGTAGCGGAACGCTCAGCTCAGATTACAACTCCATTTTTGTCGCGAACGGCGCATCCGTTGGATTGGTCTTGGGCGGAGCAACGGGCGGCGGTACTTCGCGATACGTAAACGTGACGTCGTGGTCATCGGCGACCAGGGCCGATTCTCACTCCCTGTCATGTGATCCGCGTTTCGCAAATATGGTCGGCGGAGACTATCATCTTCGCAGTCAGGCGGGCCGATACATGACGGGCGGTGGTTATGTGACCGATGCGGACACGTCGCCCCTGATCGATGCTGGCGATCCTGCTGCGGCATACACAAATGAGCCTGTGCCAAATGGCACTCGTTTGAATATCGGACTTTATGGTGGTTCCGGCGAGGCGAGTTTGACGCCTACAAATTCGTGGTTGTCTGTCTTATCTCTAAATGATGGCGGAACAGCGTCTGGGATGCTGACTTTGAATTGGCTGGCAGGTGGTAATGCCGCTTCACAGCCTGCGACTCTTGCATATTCTGCTGACGGCGGGCTTACTTTCACGAACATCGCCACGGGAATTTCTGCGTCCGGTTCATATGCTTGGAATAGTCGGGGCTATGAATCGTCACCAGTTGGTATATGGCGCGTGACATGCGACGGCGAAACCAATTTGTCCGCGCAATCTTCTCGCGCGTTCGCGCTGCGAAACGGGAACGGACTCATCTACTACGTAAATGACGCATCCACAAATGGCGATGTCTATACGACGGCACCTGGTGCCAGCAGCAATCTGGGTTATAGAGCCTCATCACCGAAAGCCTCGATTCAGGACGTGATTGACTCGTTCGATCTCGAAGCGGGTGACAGCGTATTGATTGACACTGGCACATACACTCCTGCCGCGGATATCATGATCGGGGACCTTGATGCTGGCGTGGCGACGAATCCCGTCTCCTTCGAAGGCAGTACGAACGTGATTTCGGGCGGAACACTTATTGACCGTCAATCGGCCACGACAAATAAGACGGGCTTTCTACTATATCAGACGGCGGGTGTGCTTCTGAAGAATCTTCACATTACTAGTGCGGGCACAGGAGTGAGACTTCTCCAGTCCTCGGATTGCCGGCTGGTCAATGTTATCAGTGATTGGATGATGGGTGCCGCATTTGACGTGGAGGACTCGACGGCGCAAATGGATCACAGTATTTCAGTCAACAATAGGCAGGGTATTGAAGCAGGGGTTTCAAGTTCGCTTTCGGTTAGCAATTGCGTTGTCTGGAACAGTGGAACAGCGTTAGAGTTGATGCCTGCAGCCTCAGTCACGGTTCACAACAGTCTGCTGCAGGGCAATGGCGATGCATCCAGTGTCTACAAAATCGGCATTGGTTCCAGCCTATCGTCCGACTACAACGACCTAGTTCGAACGAACGGCGCAGTGCTGGCTGAACAGATCACTATTACTGGTGAGAGCGACCTCTACCAGTCGTTGACGTCATGGGTTCTTGGGCGAAACCAAGACACGCATAGCCTATCACATTTTCCAATGGTTGGAAACGGCGATGCCGGAGATTTCCATCCATTGGCAATCGCCGGTCGCTATGTGCCTGGTACCGGATATGTCACAGATACGGTCCAATCTGTGTTGATTGACACCGGTGATCCAGCATCGAATTTCGCAAATGAGCCTGCGCCAAACGGTGGGCGTATAGACATCGGCGTATACGGCAATTCGGCCGAGGCCAGCCTGAGCGGTACGCATCAATGGGTTTTGGCCATCTCATTCAACGATGGCGGTGTGCTGGCGGGGACGAACACTCTGCATTGGACCAGTGGCAATTGCGATAGCACCAATGTGGTCAGGCTGGAGTATTCTCCGGACAACGGCGCCAATTGGTTTAGCATCGCATCCAATGTTCCGGCGTTAGCAGGTTCATTCGCGTGGGATGTATCAGCCATCTCTCCCACTGTTCATGCACTGTGGAGGTTAACGTGCCAGTCCGACACAAACATAACGGACACGGTTGACAACACTTTCATCATTCGCAACGCGCCGATTGGCTACTTTGTCAATGATAACACAACCGCTGGAGACATATATACCACGACTATCGGCAACCCGACCAACAGTGGTACAACGGCCGCGTCGCCCCTCCCCAGCCTCCAAGACGTGTTGGATCGCTATTCGATCCTGCCGGGTGATGTGATTTATATTGATACCGGCATATATGCATTGACGAATCCTATCTCATTCAACCAGCTTGTCCGAGGAGAGACGGGAATGCCTGTGCGAATACATGGAAGCACAAACACTGCCGCCGGAGGAACAATTCTCTCGCCGACAATAGCCAAGGCCGGCGAGAATGTCATTGAGATTTCGCAGACGAGATACCTTCAACTCGACCATCTGGTACTTCGGGGCGGTGGCTGTGGTCTTGTTGCCTCAAACTGTTCGCAATGTTCGTTCTCATGGTTGGATATTGATGCAAACATATCGGACGGGGTGCAACTAACCGCATCCGGTCCCATGACCTTTGATCACTGTATCGTACGTCGTAATGGCGGGGTTGGAATGAACGTCCTGAGTAATAGCATCGCGACATGGCGACAGGGTGTCATCTGGTCCAACGCGGCAGGCGCAGTCGACCTCGCAAATGCGTCGCTAATTATCAATGGCTCGGTTCTGCACGCTTCTGGCGCGACGAATCAATTGTACCTTCTGGGTCAGTCGTCATCATTTACGGGAGACTACAACGTTTATTGGCGCCAGAATGGCGCAATCATTGGAAGGAAATCATATCTTCTACAAAACTATGCGAACATGGTCGAGTGGCAGAAAGAGGTTGGACAGGACGTCCATACGCTTTCTGCCGATCCGCTCTTTGCCAGCGCGGAACGTGGAGACTTCCACGAGTTAAGTGCGGGAGGGCGCATTACGAATGGTGTATTCGCCACTGACACCAGAACATCGCCCGCTATTGATGGTGGCGATCCTACGCTGGCCTTCACCAATGAGACTTCTCCCAATGGCGGGCGCATCAACATTGGCCTCTATGGCAACACGTCCGAGGCCAGCCGCACTCCCCCATCACCACAGTTCATCTCAATTGCCCTAGCAGATGGTGGAAATGTTCGAGGCACGATAACACTCTATTGGTTGGCCCAAGGGTTTTCGCCAACGAATACAGCGATACTACAGTATTCCCCTGACGCTGGCGTCTCTTGGACGAACATAGCATCCAATGTCAGTGCCACAACAGGTAATTTCTCATGGGATCCGACTGGGTATCCATCCTCACCGGCCGGTCGATGGCGAATCATTGATCAGGCGGATCCGAGCAATATCAGCACAATCGAAACCAATTTCTTTCTTCGCATCGGGAGTATCAACTTTTACGTAAACGATGAGATCACGGCGGGTGATGTCTATTGTGCTGCCCCAGGTTCGGCAACAAATATCGGGCTCGGATCCGCGACCCCTATGGCAAGTCTGGCCCAGGTGCTGGATACCTACGATCTCGATGGCGGCGATACGATCTATATTGATACCGGTTTTTATAGCAACAGTACCGATACAATCATCGGCAGTATCGACAGTGGAATCGCCACAGCCATGGTTCGCATTGTCGGCTCAACCAATCTACAGGCTGGCGGCACCGTCATGGATCGCGGAGACGGCAGTTTGGGCAATTCAGTGGTACTTTCGCTCAAGGGTGCCAGCTATGTGCAATTGGATCACCTCATATTACAACATGCGGGGGGGGGGCTGCAATTACTGCAATGCTCGGGCATCAATGCTTCCAATCTTCTTGTCCGCGACGGCGGCGCAAGCGGGATATCCATCTTGCAATCCTCGGATAGCCGCATCGTGCGTTCAGTGGTCACGCGGATGGAAGGCGTCGGCGTCCTAAGCGCACAAAGCAGTGCCGACACCCTGGATGGTCTTGTCATCTGGGCGAATGGCAGTCACGCCGTATCGCTGAGTCAAGGAAGCATTGCCGTCAGTAATTCGGTCTTGTTTGCTGCCGGACCAACGAACTATTGCTACAGTTCGTCTGACGGAAGCACGCTTTGGTCTGACTATAACGATCTCTTTACGATACAAGGCGCCCTTTTCGGCACGGATACAAACGGTTTGCCGATAAAGCGATTGCCGCAATGGACCCAGGCTCGCGGTATGGATGCACATTCACTCAGCGTTGATCCACTTTTTGCTGACGCAGCATCTGACGATTATCATCTCAGAAGTCAAATTGGCCGATATGATCCTGTCCTGGACAGTTTTGTTGCGGATACAAATCATTCATGGCTCATAGACACGGGCGATCCAAGCGCGGCATGCACGGCCGAGCCATCACCTAACGGTGGTCGTATGAATATTGGTGTTCATGGCAATACTGCGGAAGCGTCTATGGGGCGAACTAACGCATGGTTGCTGAGCATCACTGCATCGTCAGGCGGACGCATTTCGGGATCAGTCACGCTTGCATGGGTGTGGGGAGGCATGTCGCCGACAAATACGGTGCACCTGGACTATTCGTATGACAATGGCGCAAGCTGGGTGAATATTGCCGCAGGAGTTCCCGTGTCTCAGGCGGAATATCCGTGGGACAGCACGCAGCAGATTTCTAACAGTGATATCTTTGTTTCAAGCCCAATAGCGCGGTGGCGTGTAATGCTTGATTCAAACACGAACGTGGTTGACGTCACTGATAATTTCTTTGGATTGCGCAATGCCCCATTTGTCTATTATCTCAACGATACATCCACCGTGGCGGATGTTTACACCTCGGCGATTGGCAGCGACACTAATCTGGGGCTTTTCTCCTACGCGCCAAAGGCCACGTTGGACAGCTTGGTCGCGACGATTGACGTCGAAGGTGATGATAATATCATGGTTGATACGGGTGTCTATAATTTGACGAACACTTTTGGCAGCCTGACGCTGGTCGAACGCGGTACGGCCGGCCTGATCATATCTCTTATCGGCAGCACGAACGGGACACAGTTGAATCGCCTCTCCGGCCCATTGACTGTTCTTGGAATCGAGGGACCATACATCAATCTTAGAAATGTGAACATCGCCGGCGGACAACTTGTCTTGGACAGTGACTATATTGACGTCTCATTGATCACAATGACAAATGGCGGGGTTACGATCTCTGGCGACACTATAACATTTACTAACTCGAGATTGCAGAACAGCAGTATTTCGATCGTGGCGGCTGCGCATTGCTATGTTGGTGATACCATATTGCGAAATGGCGGAATCACCGTGGCGAACAGCAGTAATATTGTCCTTCAGAATCTTGTCATTTCGGGGACGGCCTCCAACGGAGTGTCCGTTCAGGGTAATTCAATTCCGGTCACTGTGCAGAATTGCACAATCGCTGTTAGCGGCAATCAGTACCAGCAGAATGGGAATTCATCTGTGATATTCAAGAATAACATCGTGGTTGCCGACGGGGTCGGGCGCTTTTGCCTGTTTCCCGCGGGCGGTCAGTTGATGTCGGACTATAATAATCTTGTTGCACGTAACGGTGCTTGGATTGGAGCGAAGAATGGCTATTGGGAAAGACTATCGTACTGGCAGCGGGAATCTGGGTTTGATTTGAACAGTCTTTCACACGAACCGCAATTTGCGAATGAGTTGACTGGCGATTATCACCTTAAGTCACTAACGGGACGTTACAGCAATGGCGTCTTTGTTGTGGATACCGTTCATTCGCCATCCATTGATGCCGGCGATCCGCTCTTGGGTGTCGGATCGGAGACTTCTCCCAACGGTGGTCGAATCAATCACGGTGGATATGGCGGACTGGCACAAGCCAGCCGCAGCCGCACCAACTCTTGGTTGCTTGCCATGACGATGAACGACGGTGGCGTTATCAAAGGCACTAACGTGCTACGGTGGTCCTATGGCAATATTGATCCAACTAATACAGTTACTTTGCAATACTCGCCAGATGCTGGATCATCCTGGGTCAACATCGCCGCAGGCATTCCAGCGACCAACGGTGCCTGTATTTGGGACACAACCCTGGTCACGTCGAGCCTCAATGCAATGTGGCGTGTGGCACTTGACGGAAATACCAACGCGAGTGACGCCGTTGACAATCAATTCGCCGTACGTAACTCACCGTTGAATTTCTTTGTGAACGATTTGTCCACGGCTAACGATGTGTACACCACCGCAATTGGTGCGTCCGGTAACAGCGGCTTACTGCCATCTGCGCCTAAGAATTCCATCGCGGGCATATTCAGCGCGTATGACACTGAAGGCGGCGATACGATCTACGCGGATACGGGAATTTACAACATTACCTCAGACATCGCTGTGATCTGGTCGCGCGGCGGTGATTCCAATAGCGGGCCGCTTCGCATCGTCGGTAGCACAAATCTTGCCGCAGGAGGCACCACGATTTCGCGGGGAAATCCGACGTCGGGCAACGGATTCGACATCGAGTCCTCCTATGTCACGGTCAGAAATGTCAATATGCGCGACGCCTATCGCGGGTTCTTCATTGACTCCAACCGAAACGCTCGCGTCGAGCGCTCACTCGCCTACAGCAATGAATATGGAATCGTGGCGGTTCAATCCGCCGATGCCGTCATTGTGAATGATCGGCTTTGGAACAATCGTCGCGGAGGAGTCGATGTGAGCGGTTGCACGAGCAGCACGGTGCAGAACTGCACCTTCGTTAACAACATTCCGTTCGGTTTTCGGATTCAGAGCACGAGCAATGGCATTATGCAGAACAGCATCTTCGTCATCAATACTGCGAATGCCAGCGCGGCGTTGGCGGGATCTGTGAGTAATGTCTTCATTGATTACAACGTCTATGATATTCAGACTAACACCGCTATCTTCTCCACGAATTTCTTCCTGACCGGCTGGCAACTTGTTTCGACACACGACTACCGCAGCGCCGTAACCAATGCATTGCTCGCTAATGTCGCCGCCGGCGATTTCCACGAGAAATCTGCGTTCGGTCGTTATGTTGATGGTACCGGCTTTGTGACCGACTCGGTTACATCGTGGGCAGTGGACAAAGGCAATCCGCTATCGGTCTCAACCAACGAGCCCGCCCCAGGCGCGTCGCGTATCAACATCGGCGCTTATGGCAATACCGAGTTTGCCGGTAAAGGCAGTACAAACGTCAGCATCGAAATCCGAACGTTAAATACTGGCGCGAGTTTCTCGGAAACCAACAGCCAGGTGCCCCTTATCTGGAATGTCGCAAATATTCCAACTGGAGAATTGTTCCGCGTGCAGTACTCCGGCGACGGCGGTGCCACATGGGTGGATCTACAAAGCGGTGTCTCGCCCTACTACGAACTGTACCTATGGCAGATGACGCCCTATTTCAATACTTATCATGGTCTCTGGCGCGTCGTTGGTCAGAGCAATACCAATCTATTCGATATCAACGAACAGCCATTCCAGATATTCTTCGGAGAGTTTGAGATCAACGGCCAAACCACCACGACCGGCAAGCTAAGTCAGATCACTTTCCGCGGTGCATGGGATGAAACCTATCGGGTGCAGTTCTCGACCAATCTACTCTCGACCGTCGCGTGGACCAACGCTCCAAATGGACCGGGACCGAATCAGCTTGGCGCTTTCCACAGCACGAATGGCGGTGATTTTATCTATGTGGATATCCAATCTGTATCAAACAAAATCAGACTTTACCGCGTTATCAACGATCCATAGCGCTTCGTCTGGCTGATTTGCGGGTCCGGTGGCGCGATACGCATCAAGAAGCCTCGACACGGTGGAAGATTGCGAAACATCAAGTTCAGAAGAGATGAATCCATCCTTGACGACACTAGTTTCCAATGGTTGGAAGATTCCGTGCCGGGCTGCTCCAATGATTGGAAACAGGCTCAACGATGTCCGGCGTTTGTATGTGGGGGTGAAGTGGCGGCAGATTCGCTGCGGCAATGGGGTTCAACGATGTGGTTCCTATTCGACAGGGAACCAAGCCATGGGAATAAGCGCGGAGTGAAAAGGACCGATGAATCGGTCTGAGAAAAGCGAATCGGCTAAGCGTCACCATAACAAGCCGATGGAAGAACGCCTCATCTATTGGCGATGAGATTCGTCCATACTTCTTTCTTTCCAATCATTGGAAATGACCTAGAGTTGAACTTGCAATGATTGGAAATCATCGTGAACCAAAAGCCCCGAAACCGGCGGATACCATCCGTCCGGTTCGCGTCCTTCACGTCGTCTGGAACCTGATTCGCGGCGGCACCGAGGGCCAGTGTGCTCGGACCGCGATGGCGATGGGCCATCCGATTGCAGTCTCGCGACGCGAAGGTTCTTTTCTCGATGCAGTCGAGCAGCGGTGCGGCCCGGTGTACGAGATGAAGATCACGCGCATGGCCGGCATCAGCACGGTCATGGAAGTGCGGCAACTGGCCCGGCATCTTCGCGACGACGGCATCGAACTGGTCCACGCTTGGGACGCCGATGCTGCGATTTTCGGCTCGTGGGCCGCGCGACTTGTGGGCGTGCCCTATGTCACCAGTCGCCGCGATCTGGGCGAAATCTATTCAACACACAAGGCGTTGCTCATGCGGCAGGCCGACCGCGGTGCGCGTGCCGTCATTGTCAATGCCGAGGCCATCAAGCAGCACCTCTTCGGCCGCTCCCGCCGAGCGAATAAAGTCCACGTCATCCCGAACATCCTCGACATCGAGGAGTTTGACCGTGGTTCGGCCCAAAAATTTTCGCGCGCAGATTTACTGCCGCCGGGCAGGCGTGTTGCAATTGTCTCCCGATTCGATGCCGAGAAGGATGTTGCGACTTTTCTGCGCGCCGCGGCAAAAATTGAAACGCCGGACATTTCCTTCATCATTGCCGGTGATGGGATTCAACGGTTCGAACTGGAGGAACTTGCCCGCGAATTGAAGCTAGGATCCCGCGCGCAATTTCTCGGCGAAGTCACCGATGTTCCCGCGCTGCTTCGCGAATGCCATCTGGGCGTGCTGACGCCTAAGACGAATGAAGGATTGTCCAACAGTATTCTCGAATACATGGCCGCCAGTCTCCCCGTCGTAGCCACGGATTGTGGCGGCAATCGCGAACTGGTCGAACCCGGAAAAACTGGTTACGTCGTGCCGCCCGGTGACGTTGATGCCATCGCGGACGCGATGAGGCATGCGCTGGAGAATGGTGGGAGTGAGATGGGGCGTGAGGGCCGCCGCCGGGTCGAGACGAGGCATCACCCGAGAATCGTTGCAGCCCAATTTGCCCGTCTTTACAGCGAACTCATCAGGACGTGAAAGTGGCGCGCATCGAGCGCCGCGCTATTTCGAGTCGTCGAATTTCCAGTTTGTCTTCGTACTTGCCAGCCCGATCAGATCGAGCATCCGCGCCCAGCCATAAACGAAATAGATCGCGGCAAGCGCGAAGAAATGTCCGAACGATTCTCCGCGTGAGCAAATCAGGAATGCCGGCCCGGCGTTCAAGCCGATGAGCGGCATCGCGAAAACAAGCGGCAAGGGATTCCGAACTGCAATCGCACTGGCAATTCCCGCGGCGGCCAGAACGACACAGCCGAGAAAGAGCGCGGAAAAAAGGGGCGCGTTGCCGCCGACCTTCCCGCCGCTGATCCGCTTGATGTGCTCGTAGCTCCGCCGGTTCGCGTGCCAGATCTGCTGCCGATAAAACTCGCGCAGCGTGCGCGGTTCCCCGTGATGAAAGACGCGCAGCGACGGAAGCCCGAGCACCGGAATCCCTGCCATGTAGGCGCGAAACGCGAAGTCGGAATCCTCGCCGGTCGGCAGTTCCTCGTTGAAGCCGTTCACGGCGTCGAAAACCGCGCGCGTGAAAATCATGTTGCGCGTCGTCGCGAGGCGAAAGCCCTGATCGCGCACGACATCGCGACCGTTCCACATTTCCATCTTCCCATTCTTGTTCAGCCAGTGGAAAAGCCACGCAGCCTGAACCCACGTCATCGGCTCCGGTGGGCGCGCGGGCCACGCGAGAATGATCCTGTCAGCGTCCGCCAGCAGCGGTACGGCCTGTTCCAGCCAGTCCTCCGCGAGTTCGCAATCGGCATCCACAAATGCGAGCCAGTCGCCGCGCGCCTCGCTGGCGCCGGCGTTGCGGCAGACCGGAATATTCGCCCCGGGTAGTTCGACGACTTTCGTGAAGCCAGCCGTACGCGCAGCGGTGACGGTTTCATCGTTGCTGCCGCCATCAATCAGGATCGTCTCGATTTCGATGCCCGCAGGGCGGCGCAGCCGGTTGACCGAATCCTGCAACCTCGCGACGTGCCGCGCCTCATTCAGCGCCACTGCCATGATTGTGAGCTTGTGTGATTGCTCCATGACGGCAAGATGGCAGATGTTTCCTACGCAATGAAGATCGTTTTTCTTTTACAGGACACCGGCAGCGTTTATGGCGCGGAGCGCGCGACCATCGAACTCGCGCGAGGCCTGCGTTCAAGTGGGATCGCGGTCCATATCCTTCTGATATTCGAGACACGTCTCGGTGACGAGCGGCGCAGCTTGATTGACGCTGTCTCGGCCGCACAGATTCCTGTCTCGCGCGTTCCGACGTCGTACCGCTTTTCAAGAAAACTCGCCGCAGAAATTGCGCGCGTTTTGCGTTTGGAACAGGCCGATATTCTGCACTCAATCGGCTACAAGGCGGACGTTCACGGCTGTATCGCATCGCGCATCGCGAAGATTCCGCAGGTCAGCACCGTTCACGGCTGGCTGTTCCGGCCGGACTTGAAGGAACAATTTTATGCGTGGCTGAATATCCGGGCTTTCAAGCACTGCGCCCGCGTCATCGCGCTCTCGCACTTTTACGAAAAGCTCCTCCGCGAAAAAGGCGTGCCGCGCGTTGAGCGGATTCCGACAGGATTTCTCCCGCAAAATCCTTATGGAAAACTGAGGCCAAGTAAGCCGTTCGTTTTCGGCATCCTCGGCCGTCTGAGCTGGGAAAAAAACCACGCGATGTTTCTCGATGCCGCCGCAAATCTCCGCGGTGGAAATGTCGCGGCGCAGTTTCTGATCGGCGGCGACGGCCCGATGCGCGACGAAATCGAATCGCAAATCGGGCTGCTGAATTTGCAGGACGACACCGAAATGACCGGCTACATCGAGGCCGGAAAGTTCTTTGATCGCATTTCCGCACTGGTGATCTGCTCGCGCGTGGAGAACCAGCCGTATGTCGTCATGGAGGCGATGGCCCGCGGAATTCCCGTCATTGCCACAAGCGTCGGCGGCCTGCCGGACCTCGTCGTGGACGGTGTGACGGGGTTCCTTGTTCCGGGGAACGATTCTGCCGCGCTCGCGGGCGCAATGAAACGCCTTTGCGATTCGGCGCAGGCCGCCGCGGCTCTGGGCATGGCCGGTTTCGAGAAACTGAAGCGCGAATTTAGCCACGCGGACTGGATCGCGCGGCACGTTTCACTTTACCAATCTCTGCTGAAATAGCCGCGGCTTCGCTGCGCGGGCCTCGCGAAGAGTTTCGAGCCCGCCAGAGGAAATAGACCGCCCCGCCCGCCCGCCTGCCACGCGCAGTCGGCCCGACGCGGGGCGGTTTTTTTTTTTTTGCATGCGGTGCCGCCGCGTATGGCGGGCGCCCGCGCATTCCTCCAATCATTGGAAATCACCGGTGCGGAATTTTCCAATGATTGGAAACCGCGGTTACTGGAGATTGGTCTCGGCCTTGAGCACGAGGGTCGTGCTGACGAAGGTGCAGAGGAGTTCGGAGTTGTCGCGGTTGAACCAGGTATAGACGGTGCCGGTCTGGGCGTAGGGGCCGCCGGTGGCGCTGGTGACTTTGTTTTCGTGGCGGCCGAGAATGCCGACGACCTGATCGTAGTTCATTCCGTAGGCGAGCTGGTTGTATTCGGCCAGCGTGACGGTGGGGCTGTATTTGTTGCCGTTGTTTTCACAGCCGGAGAAAAGAACCGCGACGCCAAGAAGAAAACCGCAGAAGACCTGAACAAGAAATTTCATGACCCGCCTCACTTTCTTTCGTTGCGCATAAGAAACTACGCCGCCGTCGTCCGGTCAAGTGGGTTCAGCGATCAACCGGCACGGAAGAACGCAGCATCGATGACGATCAGCGCCAGCAGCGACGGCAGATAGGCGATGCCCGTGAGCAGCACGCGGCGCGCGGCCGCGGCCGTCCGGCGCTCGGCGAAATACAGGCAGCTTGTCAGCAGTGCCGCGCCGGCGAGGATCGCGCCGGTGAGGAAGACGGGGCCGCCCACCTGATACCACGCGAGCAAAATCGAAAGACCGATGAGCGCCATCGCGAAAAAAATGGACTGGCGGAAAATCCGGCGGCCGCTCGCGTCAACAACGGAAAGCATCTTGAAGCCGGCGCGGGCGTAGTCGTCCTTGTGCATCCACGAAATCGCGTAGAAGTGCGGATGCTGCCATGCGAACAAAATCGCGAAAAGCAGCCACGCGCCGGGCTGAAGCGTTCCGCTGGCGGCAGCCCATCCGATCATCGGCGGCAGCGCGCCGGGGATTGCGCCAATCGAAGTGTTCCACCAAGTGACGCGCTTGAGCGGCGTGTAAACCAGCACGTACAAAAATGCGGCGAGCAGGACGAGAAATCCGGCGAGCAGATTCACTCTCCATGCGAGCAGCGCCGTGCCGGCGAGAACGAGCACCACGCCGTACGCGAGCGCGGCGGGCGCTTGGATGATGCCGGCGGGAATCGGACGGCCGCGCGTGCGGTCCATCAGCGCGTCAATGTCGCGCTCGAGATAATTGTTCAGCGCGGCCGAGCCACCGACGGCCAGCGCGGTGCCGATGAGCGTGAGCGCCAGGCGCGGCAGATCGTGAAGCCCGCCGGCCGCGAGAAAATATCCGATGAGCGTCGTGACCAGGACCATCATCACGATGCGCGGCTTCGCGAGTTCAACAAAATCAGATATACGCGCTTTGCGCATGGCAACAACTCAGGGCGATTTCGCCGCCGGTTCCGCGGCCGGTCCTGTCGGTCCGGGTGTTTCCCACGCCCGCGGAATCGGCTGGCTGCTGCGCCCGTAATTGTCGGCGATGAGGAACACGGCGAGAATGGCGACGAAGAAGAAACCTGCGAAGACAATGATCCATGTGAAGCGCGGCGAATCGCGCAGGTGCATGAAAAATGCGCCGAGCAAAAATGCCTGCGCGCAGGCGATGCCGAGCGTCACCGTTGTGTTCCAGCCGCGGAGATTTTCCTCGGCCAGCACGATGTTGAGAACCGCCAGCCCGATGAGGAAGACGAAGACAATCACGTAGCTTTTTGCGCCGGTCGTTTTCATCAGTGCCTGCCCGCCAGATAAAGCAGCGGGAAAAGAAAGATCCAGACCATATCAACGAAGTGCCAGTAGAGGCCGGTGACTTCGAGCGGATTGTAATTGGCCGAATCGAACCGGCCCCGCCGTGCCATGCGAAGAATGAAAAAAAGAACGCCGATGCCGATGATCATGTGCAGCGCGTGCAGGCCGGTCATCGTGAAATAGAATCCGAAAAACAACTGGACGTTGCCGGGCTTCACCGTAGATGCGAGCGCCCGGAAATGTTCGTCCGCCGACGGTTTGTCGGGGAACGTCGTGGTTTCGTGAACGTGCGCCGCGATGGCCGAATCGTAGTGGAAGTTCGTTCCGGGCACGAGGTGGTGGTCAAACTTTGCCCAGTATTCCATGCCCTTGACGCCGAGAAATGCGACGCCCAGCAGAATGGTCGCGACGAGCCATTTGCTGATCTGCTTCTTGCGATTCGATCGCGCAGCAAGGACGGCCAGCGTCATCGTGAAGCTGCTGGTCATCAGCAAAACGGTGTTGATCGAACCGCGCCGGAGGTCGAGCAAGTGCGTGCCGACGGTGAACGCATCGAGAAATCTTCCGCGATAGACGGCGTAGGCGACGAAGATCGCGCCGAAGAACATGATCTCGGTGAGCAGAAAAATCCAGATGCCCATCGCCGATGCCTGCTTTTGCTGCTCGGACGAATCGAACTGGTGCGCCACGCGGGCTTCTGTCGGATGATCAGCCATCGCGGTGTTGCTCCTCCGTCCGATTTTCCGCGGCGGAATTTCCGGAAGTCTGCGACGCGAATTTGTAGGCATACGCCTCGTTGGTCACGACGGGCATCATCGCGAAATTCCCGGTCGGCGGCGGCGAGGACGTTTCCCATTCGAGTCCGCGCGCATTCCACGGATTGGCCGGCGCGCGCCCGCCCTTGAACAGCGACCAGACCAGGCCGCTGAAGACAAGCATGTAGCCCATGCCGAGCACGGACGCCCCGGCGGTGGACATGATGTGAAGCGGCTGGAATTGCGGGGCATAGTTGTGATAGCGGCGGTTCGCGCCGTGAACGCCCATCTGGAACTGCGGAAAAAATGTGAGGTTGAACCCGATGAAAATCACGATGGCCGCGAAGCGTGCGAGGGCCTCCGGATACGTCCGGCCCGTGATTTTCGGCCACCAGAAATGCATGCCCGCGAGGAAGCCCATCACGCCGCCGCCCACCATGACATAGTGAAAATGCGCGACGACGAAATATGTGTCATGCAGGTGGACGTCCGTCGCCAGCGTGCTGAGAAACAGGCCGGACACGCCGCCGATGGTGAACAGCCCCAGAAATCCGAACGCAAAAAGCATCGGCGCATCGAACGACACGGAGCCTTTGCGCATCGTCATCATCCAGTTCAAAATTTTTATCGCGGTCGGGATCGCGATGAAGAACGTGATGAACGAAAAGACAAGACCGGCCCAGACGGACTGGCTGCTGACAAACATGTGGTGGCCCCACACGAAAAATCCGAGGCCGCCGATGGCGAGGCTTGAATACGCAACGAAGCGATAGCCATAGATCCGGCGTCGGCTGAAGCACGCGATCACTTCGCTGATCACGCCCATCGCCGGCAGGATCATGATGTACACGGCGGGATGCGAATAGAACCAGAACAGATGCTGGAACAAGACCGGATCGCCGCCGAGTTGCGGATTGAAGATCGGCATACCAAATGCGCGCTCGGCGAAGATCAGCGCCAGCGTCGTGGCGATGACGGGCGTGCCGAGAATCTGGAGCAGGCTCGTGGCATATAGCGCCCACACGAAGAGCGGCATGCGGAACCACGTGAGGCCCGGGCACCGCATTTTGTGGACGGTCACGACGATGTTCAGCGCGGTGAGAATGGACGAAAAACCTGCGATGAACGCGCCGGCGACGGCGAGCACGACGTGCGAGTTTGCATACATCGTGCTGTACGGCGCATAGAACGTCCACCCGGTGTCAACGCCGCCGCTGATGATTGCGAAGAGCGCAAGAATTCCGCCGGTCATGAACACGTACCAGCTCAGCAGATTGATCTTGGGAAACGCCATGTCGCGCGCACCGACCATGATCGGGATCAGAAAATTCCCGAGCACGGCCGGGATGGATGGAATGAGGAAAAAGAAAATCATCACGATGCCGTGCATCGAGAAAAGTTTGTTGTAGGTGTCGTCGGAAAGTAACTTGTAGCCGTGCGCGTCGGTCGGCGCGCCGGAGTGCATCAGGTCAACGCGGAAAAGCGACGCGGCAAGTCCGCCGAAGAAGAAGAAAAGCAGGATCGAAAAAATGTAGAGCACGCCGATGCGTTTGTGGTCGAGCGTGAACAGCCACGAACGGAGCGTGTTTCCGTTGTTCAGATAATTTTTCTCCGGCGCGAGGCCGGGCTGTTGAACGTCTGCGGTGTTCATCACTTCGTCCCCGCCTCCGGTTTGAGGCTTTTGATGTATGCGATCAGTTGCATCACTTCTTCTTCGCTGAGCTGTCCCTTGAAAAGCGGCATGAGCGACGGGCGCAGATAGCCCGCGACGATCTTCGCCTGCGAATTGACGATGGACTCGCGGATGTAGTCCTCGTCGGCGAGCACCGTCGTGCCGTCGTCCAGCCTGACCTTGCTGCCGAACAGGCCCTTCAGTTTCGGGCCGAGCGTAATTGGCATGTCGGGACTGTGGCACACCTGACAACCCTTCGTGGCGAACAGATTTCTTCCCGCATCTTCGGGCGAGAGCGGCGGGCCGCCCGGCAGAACACCGCTGAGCCACCGCTGATATTCATCGGGTCGCATCACATACACGAAGCCGCCCATCTTCGAATGTTCGGTCCCGCAATACTGCGCGCAGAACATATTGAAGACGCCTTCCTTCGTCGGCGTGAACGAAAGCTGCGTGTACCGGCCCGGCACGACATCCATCTTCATGCGAAATGCCGGCACGTAAAAACTGTGAATCACGTCCTCCGAAGTCATCGTAAGCTTCACCGGCTGGCCGAGCGGAACGTGCATCTCGTTGATCTCGCGCTTGCCGGTCGGCTGTTCGATCTTCCACATCCACTGCTTGCCGGTGACGAGAATTTCCATCGCGTTGCGTGGCGCGATATTCATCTTGATGTACAGCCGCGCGCCCCATCCAAACATCACCATTACGGCCACGAACAGCCCGGCCGAGGCGATGATTTCGAGCGCGCCCGATTCGTTTTCCTCGCCCGCGCCCGCGCGCAGCATCGAAGCCACGACGCCGCCCTTCGCGGATTCTTCCGGCTGCTCAGGCACCTCGTGTTCGGAGCGGCGGCGATATTTGACCGCGAAAAACAGCGTCGTCACGACGACGAACAGCGTGCCGAGGATTCCGAACCAGAGGATGAACGTATAAAGCGCATCCACCTCCGGCGCGATCGCCGACGCCTGTGCTGGAAGTGTGTCAAATGCCGAGTTCATTTCTTCAACGCTTCATCGCCATCAAATTTTCTCCGCCGCCTTCATCCTGATGAAAAAGCCCAGTTCGCGGCGAAACGCATAAATCAGAAAGCCGAAAAGAATCAGCGCCGTCGCCGAGCACGAAATCTTCAGGATGTTTTTGACCGACGCCGAATATTTTCCCGAAACCGAATCGTAGTGATAACACCAAAGCATGAATTTCTCGACCGGGCTTCCAATTTTTCCCTGCGACGCCTCGACAAGCCCGAGCCGCACGTCCTTCGTCGCGTAATCAATCCCGTAAAAATAGTGCGACAATTTTCCCTGCTGCGTCGCGATCATGATTCCGCTCGCGTGGCCGAACTGCCCGGACTTCGCGTCGAACACGTATGAAAACCCGACCGCGCCGCACAGCGCGTCAATCTGATCTTTCGTGCCGGTCAGAAAATGCCAGCCTGCCGCAGCCTCCGGCTGGCCGAGCGCCTCGACATAAATCGCCTTCTTCGCCGCGGCGAGCTGCGCCGTGTCGCGCGGATCGAAACTTACCGTCACGATGTCGAATTCCCTGCCGACCTTGAACGGAAGATTCGTCGCGCAATCCACGACGCCGTTGAGAATCAGCGTGCAAAGCATCGGGCAGCGAAAATAATTCAGCGTCAGCAAAACCGGCTTCTTCCCGTCGAAATATTTCGCCAGCGTTACCGGCCGCCCTGCGTCGTCGGTGAACTTCGTGCCAAGCGGAATCTGCGCGCCGAGCTTCTGCTCGAAACCCGCCTGCTGGAGTTTTTTCGCGCCGGCCTCCGCCGCAACATCGGACGCGGTCTGAGCAAACGCGGACATCGTGAGCGCCGCGGCGAAAACTGCCGTCCGCAAACTTCCAATCATTGGAACATGCGGTTTCGCAAACTTCCAATCATTGGAAGTTGCGGTCATCGCCGGTTTAAAAAATCCGTATTTCATTTTGCGGTCCGCGCGGGAAATGCGCCCTCTTTCGAAATCAATATCTGCATTGCGTTCGTGACGGGGATTCGCGCCTTCGATTTGTTGGTGTCGGCCCACGCGACGGCGCCGTTGATGAGCGCATCTTCGTAGGCGTGCTGTGCGGCGAGGTCCTGCAGCGGGTGCGCCTGCAGGCGCGGCATGTCCGCGGGCGGCAACTGGCGCGCGGCCGCGAAGTCGGGGAGCTTCTCCGAGTTTTCGAGGTCGCGCAGCGCCAGGCCGCTTTGAATCGCGCGCAAGACGCCGAAGACCGCGGCCAGCGAGACGGCCGAGACGAGAAAGAACATCCACAGCGACTTGAGATTGATGTCCCTGTCGGCGTATTCGCGCGGCTTCGGGCCGCCGGAATTATCTTTCTGTTCGTCATTCATGGTTCGTCAGTGGAGGTCGTCCTCGTGGTGGATAACGTCGTAAAAATATCGCTGGAACCGCGCGTCGGTTTTCACCGGCGCGGGGCTGGCGACAAAATATTTCAGGAACAGGAAAAACCAGAGGCCGAGCATTCCGGCCGGCGCGGCGATCAGCAGCCAGTGGAACGTCACGTCGCGGAACCACGGGACGATTTCCCAATACCAGTCAACGTAGCGCATCAGGAAAACGAACGCGCCGATGACGGCGAGAATATTTTTGTTCCGCTTGAGCGGCTGGTTGAGCAGCAGCACGAAGGGGACGAGGAATGCGAAGAGGAAAAGGAGCCAGTCCATGGCCGGCCAGTGGCCCGCGATGCGCTTGTGGTAATAAATGGTTTCCTCGATGAGGTTGCCGTTCCAGATGATGATGAGCTGGCCGGCCTGCATGTAGGCCCACAGGATCGTGAATGCGAACATCATCGTGCCGATGTCGTGCGACTGCCGGTTCGTCATCAGAATTTTGTACGGCTCGTAATCGCGGACCTTGCTCATGATGACGGCGAGGAACGCGAGCGCCGTGATTCCGAAACTGATGAACGTGATCGCGCCGTAGATGGACGAATACCAGTCGGCATTCAGCGCGACGAGCCAGTCGAACGCGATGACCGTCGAACTCAGCGCGAAAATCACGATGCCGGGCCCGCTGAGCCTTCGCTGCCGGATGCCCCACGGTTCGCCGCCCGCGGTGTCCTGCTGCTTGCGCGACCATCGCGTGAGCAGCGCGGCCATTCCGATCCAGAGCGCGAAACAAATTCCGGCGCGCGCGGTCCACATCGTGTCGGTCAGGTAGGCGTGTTTTGCGCGGTTGAAAATTTCGATCGGGTGCGTGTGCTCGGTGCCGAAGCCGATCTGAACTTGTGCCTGCGGCTTCGCGCCGTCGTGGCGGTTGATCCATCCTTCATAAAGGTGCGAGCGGCCGGCCCAGACGCCGGCAAAAAGAATCAGCGCGAACCAGATGGTTTTTGCGCCGGCCTCGAGCGGGCGCTGGATGAAATGGAACCAGCGGCCGGTCGCGAGGTGGCTCATCATCAGGAAGCCGAGACAGCCGAGCGAAAGCGCGATGACCATCATGAACGCGGCGAGATAAATTTCCCAGAACAGCCCCTTGTCCGCGATCGTGAAGTAGCCGAGCACCGTGAGCGCGGCGCCGGCGACGCCAACCGCAAGCGCGGGCATCTGCCACTTCGCGAAATCGGTCTTCAAATTTTCGAGGCTGTGTTGCATTTCAAAAAATCATTTCAATTGTCCGGCCAGCTCCGGCGGCAAATCCATCGGGTCGGCGTTCTGGCTGAATTGCAGCGCGCGGACGTAGGCGACGATCCGCCAGCGGTCCTCGACCGGGATTTGCGGCGCGTAGCCTTGCATCACGCCGAATCCGTTTTTGATCACGCCATAAAAATATCCCGGCACCGCGGCGCGCAGCCGGTCCTGGTGATAGGTCGGCGGATGCTTGAAGCCGCGATTCGCGATCATGCCGTTGCCCGTTCCGGCGCGGTCGTGGCACGGCGTGCAGAAAATTTCGAAGCGCTCCTTGCCGCGTGCGAGATCGTCCGCGGTGATCGGGAACGGAAAAATCACCGCGTCCATCAGGTTCGTCGTCGCCGCGTTGAACTGCTTGCCGTCGGTGAGCAGTGCATCTTCGATGTACGGGCCGTCCGACCACGGCACGACGCCTTCGACGAGCGGCCGCGAGCCCATGCCGTCGGCCCAGAATGTTGATTCCATCAGCGGCCGCGCGATCTTCGGCTGGTCATACATCGCGCGCCGCAGCTCGCAGCCCGAAACCACGAAAAGTCCCGCGATCATCGCCGCGCCGATCGCCGCATTTTTCCAATGATTGGAAATTGCGGTCGCGCATTTTTCCAATGATTGGAAGTTTAAAAATCTGTTTGTGAAGCGGATCATGTTCAGTCGATTTCCGTCGCGCCGTCCATCGGGACTTCATAAATATTTTCCGCGCCGATTGATTTCAGGAATTCGCGCGTGTTCGCGTCGTCGTACAGCGGATCGTCGGATTTGATGACGATGAAAAATTTGTCGGTGCTGGCGCGCTCGAATTCCTTGATCGCAAAAAGCGGGTGGTGCAGGCGCGGCAGATCGTTGCGGCCCCACAGCACGAAAAAGCCGGTGACGGCGGAGACCAGCACGGTGCATTCGAAAATCACGGGGATGAAACTGGGCCAGCTGAAAAACGGTTTGCCGGCGACGATGAACGGATTGGCCGACGCGCAAATCCACCACTGCAATCCCAGACCGATCATCGCGCCGGCGGCACCCGCGACGAGCATCACGAGATTCAGCTTCGTGTTTTTCTGGCCAAGCACTTCGTGGATGCCGTGGATGGGAAACGGCATGAACGCGTCAATACGCTTGAAGCCTGCCACGCGGACTTTCCGCGCGGCGCGGACCATCGCGCGGTCCGAGCTGAACTCGGCCAGCAGGCCATAGATGGTTGGTATTTTCGTGTCGTGCATGGTCAGCGCGGGTGGTGTTGTTGCGGCAGAAAACCTTTTTCGTCGTGGATGAGCTGGCGGACTTCAAACTGCGAAATGATTGGCGCGAAGCGGGTGAAGAGCATGAAATTGAAAAAGAAAAATCCGAGCGTGCCGATGAACATCATCCAGTCCCATTTCGTCGGCCAGTAAAGGCCCCACGAGGAAGGAAGGAAATCGCGGTGCGTTGAGAGGACGATTTCATAACGTTCCAACCACATGCCGACGTTTGAGGTGATCGAGATGAGGAACAGCGGGATGGGGCTGATGCGGACTTTCTTGATCCAGAGCAGTTGCGGTATGGCCAGGTTGCAGGTGATGAGCAGCCAGTAGCCCCACCAGTATGGGCCGAACATGCGGTTATACATCATGAAATATTCGTATTTGCTGCCGCTGTAAAACAGCGCGCAGAAGACCTCCATCGTGTAGCCGTAACAGACCATCGAGCTGGTCAGGAGCATGAACTTGCCCATCGTGTCGAGGTGCTGCGTCGTGATCAGGTCCTTGAGGCCATAGACATTTCGGAAGGGGATCGCGGCGGTCAGCACCATCGCGAAGCCGGAGAAGATCGCGCCGGCGACGAAGTACGGCGGGAAGATGGTCGTGTGCCAGCCGGGCAGAATCGCGACGGCGAAGTCGAGCGACACGACCGAGTGGACGGACAGCACCAGCGGAGTCGAGAGGCCGGCGAGGATCAGATAAACCATTTCGTAACGCTGCCAGTGGAGCGACGAATTGCGCCAGCCGAGCGAAAGAATGGCGTACATTTTTCGCTGCGCCATGGTGCGCGCGCGGTCGCGCAGCGTTGCGAAATCCGGAACGAGGCCGGTGTACCAGAACAGGACCGAGACGGTCAGATACGTCGAGACCGCGAACACGTCCCACATCAGCGGGCTGCGAAATTGCGGCCACATTTGCATGACGCTGGGGTAGGGGAACAGCCAGTACGCCAGCCACGGGCGGCCGGTGTGCAGAATCGGAAAGATGCCGGCGCACATGACCGCGAAGATCGTCATCGTTTCCGCGAAACGGTTGATCCCCGTGCGCCAGCGCTGGCGGAACAAAAACAGGATCGCCGAAATCAGCGTGCCCGCGTGGCCGATGCCGATCCACCAGACGAAGTTGATGATCGCGAAACCCCACGCGACGGGCTGGTTGATGCCCCAGATTCCAACGCCTTCCGTCACCAGCACGCTGGTCGCGAGCAGCAGCAGGACAAACAGCGATGTCGCGATGAGGAACATGATCCACCAGAAAACAGGCTGGCCTCGTTCGCCAATGACGACGTCGCTGATGCGTTTCGTAGCCGTCTCATACGTGTGGGCCGGCTCGATGATCGCATCAATTTCCTCGAAGCCCACATTGGCCGGCAATGTTTTCGGTTCCGTGAACATCAGGCTTTTCCGTGCTCCTTGTCCGGAGTGCTGGCTTCAAGATCAGGATTCAAATTGCGAATGCGGCCGAGATACGTCGTGCGCGGGCGTGTCGCAAGTTCGGCGAACAGTGAATAGTTCAGTTGGTGTTGCTTGAGCGCAACAATCGGATCCTTCGGATTATTCACATCGCCGAAAACGATCGCCCTCGTCGGGCAGACCTGCTGGCAGGCCGTGACGACTTCACCGGGCAGCACGTTGTTTTCCGCGCGGGACGGATCGGCGAGCGATTTCTTCTTGCCCTCGATTCGCGCGGCAGCGATGCGCTGGATGCAGTAGGTGCATTTCTCCATCACGCCGCGCGAGCGGACGGTGACGTTCGGATTGCGCATGAGTTTGAAACTCGGCGTTTCGTGATCGGCGAATTTGTAAAAATTGAAACGGCGGACTTTGTATGGGCAGTTGTTCGAGCAATAGCGCGTGCCGACGCAGCGGTTGTAAACCATCTGGTTCAAACCTTCGCGGCTGTGCGTCGTGGCGGCCACCGGACACACGGTTTCGCACGGCGCCTCTTCGCACTGCTGGCACGGCACCGGCTGGAAGCTGACAGTCGGTGCGTTTTTGTCGCCGGAGAAATAGCGGTCCACGCGAATCCAGTGCATCGAACGCTGGCGGCGCGTCTGGTCCTTGCCGACGACCGAAATATTATTTTCCGCGACACATGCGATCAT
Organism: uncultured bacterium; assembly: GCA_903906425.1. Lineage (GTDB taxonomy): Bacteria > Verrucomicrobiota > Kiritimatiellia > CAIVKH01 > CAIVKH01 > CAIVKH01. The sequence continues at coordinate 22,365 of CAIVKH010000021.1, read as the reverse complement.
GCAGGCATTACAGCCGATGCAGGTGTTCAGATTGATTACCATGCCCCACTGGTTGCCCTTGCTGTAGTCGAAATCCGGATAGATCGAAACGACCTTGCCGGTCTTCTTGTCCTTCTCGGATTCCTCGACTTCCTGGGTGAAGCTCTCTTTCGGGCGCTTCTGATAATCGGCCAGCGACGAATCGCGATAGTAGTGTCGCAAAAGGAAGTCCGGTTTCTTTCGGAATTCCGAAATCGTCGTTTCCTGCGGATCGCCCATCTCCTGCATTTCATGCTGATGCTGCGTCGTGACGATCTCGTATTTTCCGCCAGTCGCCGCCGCGGCCGCCGTCGTGAACCACGGCTGGGTGCTGCTTCGGATTGCGTAGGTATTAAAGCCGCAATCTTTCAAAACGCGCCCGCCGGTCGTGCGTCCGTAGCCGAGATTCAGGATGGCAACATTCTCGGTGATTCCCGGAACACGGGAAATTGGAACATTGATTTTGCCTGCGCTGGTCGAGAGTCCGACGACGTCGCCGTCTTTCCAGCCTTTGATTTCGGCTGTTTTCGTTCCGACCAGCAGCGCGTTGTCCCAGACGATCTTCGTTGTGGAGCGCGGCAGTTCCTGAAGCCAGCCGTTGTTCGCGAAGCGTCCGTCGTACGCACTGTAATCCGGCGCAAACACGAGTTCGATTCCTACTGCAGGCGCGGGCGCAGGCGGTAGCGCGAGAAACGCGGAACGGATCAACGGCTTTATCGCCGGGCCGGGTGAACCAGCAACGAAGCCATCGTGTAGCGTCTTGCGCCAGTTGAATTCGGTGTCGCCTGCCGACAGCCGCGACTTCCAGAATTCCTTGATGATCTCGTAGCTCTTCTTCGATGAGCGTCCGAGAATCGTCGCGACCATTTCGTGAATTGATTTGCCGCCGTACAGCGGTTCGATCAGCGGCTGCACAACCGATGAGGTTCCATCGAACGCGCGCACGTCGCCCCACGCTTCGAGGAAATGCGCCTCCGGGATGTGCCAGTGGCACTGCTGTGCCGTTTCATCGGCATAGAGTCCGAGGTGAACGCGGAATTTGACCTTGTTGAACGCCTCGGCGAATTTCAAATCGGCCGGCGCGTAATAAACCGGATTCCCGCCGAGCACGATGATCGCGTCAATCTTCCCGGCGTCCATTTCTTGCGCCAGAATTTTCAGCGACAGTGTTTGATAGTCCGCCTTTACCGCCACCGGAAAATGTTGTGTGACAGTTGATCCCCGCGCCTTGAGCATGTCGTTGATCGCGTGCGCGAGCGCCTGGATCATCGGCGGCAAATGTTCGCCGGCGATGACGACGGCTCTGCCGACATTCGCACGCAAATCTTTCACGACGGCCTGGACAAAAGTCTCTGCGCCGTGCGCGTCGTCGCCGGCGACTTCGATTCCGACACCGCGGGCAATCGCGCGGGCGATGCCTTCGATGTGCGATGGCGCAACCGCAAGGCGGTGATCCGCCGATGCGCCGGTCACGGTCAATCCGGTTTCAATCGCGTAGAGCCGGTTCATTTCGATGGCGGCCGGATCGCCGAGAACGTTGCGGCCCGCCGCGAAATCGCGCGCATATCGAACGTGACCGGGGCCGAACGAAAGGAAATCGGAATCAAGCGCAACGATGATCTTCGCCTTGTCGAGATGATAGACCGTGTCGAAAAACGCGCCGAAGGCGAGCCGCGCGCCCGCGTGGAAGTTTTCACGATTCACCGGCTCGTATTGAATCCACTTCGCCTGCGGAAATTTCGTTTGGAATTCTTTCATCTGCGCCGCGAGCGCCGGCGAGGTGATCGTCTCGGAAAGAATCCGAAGCCCGGCGCCGCCCTCGGGCGCAACGCCATCGAGAGCTTCTTCGAGTTCCTTGAGGAACAGTTCCCAACTGCCCGGGCGTCCGCGGTTCAAAATATTTTGCGAGCGGTCCGGATCAAACATCGAATAGATGCTCGCCTGCCCGAAGACGCTGGTCGCGCCGAGGCTGGCCGGATGATTCGGATTGCCCTCGGCCTTTGTTGGCCGGCCCATGTTGCTGGTCATCACGAGTCCATGTCCGTAGCCGCCGAGGGGCATTGATGTGGCGAAGAACATCGGCTTGCCGGGAATCATTTCTTCCGGCGGTTTCACATACGGAACAATTCGTTCCGGCGGCTGCCGCGTGCAGGCGGTCAGCCCGCCGATCGCGAGCGACGCGCCCATGAACCGCAGGAAATCGCGCCGGTCAACCGGATCGAAGGCCGCGCCCTGCCGCGGAATTTCCTCTTCGAGCATCGCGCCAAAATCATCGCGGCGCGCAAGCTGTTCGAGGCTGCGCCAGTACTGCCGGCCGCGTTTGTTCTTCATGAAATCGCGCGCCTTCTCCAGGGTCAGTTGTCTGACCTTGGCTGGATCAAGTTGCTCTGAATTCTCGCGGTTCATCGGTGGCAGTTGTAGCAGTCCAGCATCCTGAAATCGTTCGTGTTCACGTGATATTTCTGAATCAGCTCCGCTCCGAGCTCCGCCTGTTCACCGGCGGACGCCGCGTAATCCATCTGCGTGATTTTGTCGCGCGGGCGGATGAACTTCGCCGGGTCGCGATGGCAGTCGAGGCACCAGCCCATGTAGAGCGTGTTCTCGCGATGAACGAGCGGCATCTGGTCCACGCGCCCGTGGCACGTCGCGCAGCCGATGCCCTTGTTCACATGGATCGAGTGGTTGTAATAGACGAACTGCGGCAGGTCGTGAACGCGCGTCCACTTCAGCGGTTGGCCGGTGGCCCAACTGTCGCGCACGGGCTGGAGCATCGGCGCGTCGGCCCAGATCATCGAGTGGCAGTTCATGCAGGTGCGCGTCGGCGGGATGCCGGCAAACGACGACGTTTCCGCCGTCGTGTGACAATAGCGGCAGTCAATGCCAAGGCTCGTGTGGTGCTTGTGGCTGAACGGCGGATTCTGCGCCTTGGAAAGATTGACCTCCGTTACGTAGGCCGACTTCTGCAACGCATCCCCGAGCACCAGCAAACCAAACAAACCGATAAACCCACCGGCAATCGCGACCCGGGCAACCGTGGTCGCGCCCGGTCGAAAAATTTGCGCCATTCCAAACCTATAATCTCACGCCACCTGTCGCGGGGCGGAATCCCTTCGATACACTTCCAGCCCTCTGCCACCGGCTGTCGAACCCGAATTGATCTGACACCTCGAATCCCCACCAAACGCGAAAAAGATCATTACATCACTTCCCGTATTTTTCCAATGATTGGAAAAACCGGCTGCGCAAAGCTCCAATGATTGGAAACTCGATCGCGATTTTCGCGGGCATGGTCATTTCTTCGGCTCGATGGTTTGCATCGGCGTCGAAACCGTGACGGGCCGCGCGTCGCTGGCGACGGCATACCAGTGGATCGTCTGCGCGGCATTCGTGACCGGAATCAGCGCGGAGCCCTTTTCCGTCGCGAGCTGCAGCCACTTTTTCTTCGGCCACGATGCGTCATCCGCGGTGTACCAGACGGCAGTGTTGGTGATCGTCGCGGGCCGCGTGACTTCGAAGCTGACGCGGATTCCATCGCCGTCACGCTTCGCTCCGGTGGCGGTCATCGCGGGAAACGGTTCGCCGCGGTCGCGCAATTGGAAATCGAACCACGGAATTTCCATGTCAACCCACGTCTCGCTGTTCCAGCCGTGCGTGCCGCCGGGAAGATTGATCGCGTGGCTGACGTTCGGGGCGAAGACGATGTTCTTCGGCGTCGCGACCGCGTCATAGGTCGCCATCATCGCGGGCGGGAAAAAGAAAAAGTCGTCGGCCGCGGCGGCGAAGAAAATCGGGCAGCGGATTCCCTTCGCGCGGCGGCCTGCGTCGAGCCAGCGCAGCCACGCATCGCGCGCGACGGGATCTTTGAGATTGTCGAGGCTGTTGCCGCCGGCGCTGCCGTGATCGTAGAAGCCGCAGCCGTACACGGAAAATGCCGCGCGCACGCGGTCGCCGGCAAGTCCGCTGAGCATGGTCGTCATGTAGCCGCCCCACGAAACGCCAACGATGCCGACGCGCGAGCGGTCCACGTCGGGCTGGCTGCGCAGCAGCGCGAGCGACTTCAGGCCGGAGACGACCGCGTCGAAAATGCCGCACGTGGTCACGTCGCCGTTGATCACGCGGAAGTGACCCGCGCCATATTTCTCGCGCCGGAACGGGCCGAGCGATTGCAACTTCTCGGGACTGCCGATGTCGGGCAGCTCCGACGCGAGCGCGACGTAGCCGCGTTTTGCCCAGCCGATGGCGCGCCGCTCCTCCGCGTTCCCGCCGCCGCCATGCAGCACGAGGATCGCGGGCAATTTGGAATTTGGAATTTGCGATTTGAGATTTTCCGCCGCCACCACCGGCCGGCACAGCGCCGCGAAAATCTCCACGTTCTCCACGCCGTTGCTCGTCGTGATCGGCCGCGACTCGAACCGCAGCTGCGTGACCTCGACGTCGTTCGTGCGGAACGTTTCCAGCGTCGTGACGATCCGCGGCGGATTATCGTTGTTGAAGGGCGCGATCGGATCGTCGTCTGCGCAAACTTCCAATGATTGGAAAAATGCGAGGGCGAGACTTCCAATCATTGGAACCCATCGCGCGGTAAAAATTGTCCGGGTTGTTTTCATGTTTCACTCCAAGGGCCGCCGGCCTGTTTCAGGGCAGGGCGATTTTCAGATCATACGGTTCATGCTTGATCGAATCGAGAACCTGCACTTCGAAAATGGCGAGGATGTGGCGCGGCGTGACTTCGTAGCGCACGAAGCGGGCCGGGACCGGAGTCGGCAGGATCAGCTCGAAGTTCCATCCGCGCGCGGTCTCGTCGTTGGGCAGCATGTGATTGATCGGAATGTCTTTTCTTCGCAGGTTCAAATCGAACGGACCGCGGCTGGTGATTCACCTCCATGTGCACGGCGTAGAGGCTGCACGATCCGCTTCCCGCCGTCGATCCGCTGACCACATACTTGAACAGAACCGACCTCGTCCCCGCGGGAATATTCGTGACCGTCTCGTAGCGGATCACATCCCACGGCGGCTCGGTGTTCGTCAGCGAATAGGTCTTCGCCCACGCCGCGCCGCACAGACCAAGCGCGCCAAGAAACCAGATCGCTCTATTCATTTGCAGACCATCTCCACGCTGGCCTCACACCGATGCCTCCCCATGACCGGAAAGACACGAAACCCGATTTACAACATGTGAAACCACTCGCACCTCAATTCTCCAACCATTGGAAAATTGCGCGCCCGGACTTTCCAATCATTGGAAGTTGGCGACGCGTGCCCCCACGCCGGCAAGGAGCGGCGACATTCCTGTCGCCGGGCAGATGGGGCGCTTCTCCGAGGACGCTTCTTCTCATGGGGACACGGCGGCACGGAGTTTGAAAGCCCGGTGCCTCCGTGTCTCCGTGTGCGGTCATCTGGGTAGCGCGCCCGTGAGGGCGTTCGGAAAAGAAACGCCTCACGGCGTCGCTACAAGAAAGGTTCGTAGTCCCGTCGCAGGCCCGTCGGCGGGCGAGTCAAAGTCGAATTGGTCGAGATTGACCTCATCCAGCAGCGCCATGATCCGCCTCTACGTTCCTATTTCCCACCCCGCACCATGCCGGGAAGATGTGCAAACCTCTCGAAATCAGACAAAAAACGACCGAAAGTGATGGCCTCATCGCATGGGAGTGACCGACCAACCGCATGCGATGGATGCCTCCGCCGCATAGGAGTGACCGACCAACCGCATGCGATGGATGCCTCCGCCGCATGGGAGTGACCGACCAACCGCATGGGGTTGATGCCTCCGCCGCATGGGAGTGACCGACCAACCGCATGCGATGGATGCCTCCGCCGCATGGGAGTGACCGACCAACCGCATGCGATGGATGCCTCCGCCGCATGGGAGTGACCGACCAACCGCATGCGATGGATGCCTCCACCGCATGGGAGTGACCGACCAACCGCATGGGAGTGATGCCCCTCTTGCCCGCAGTTTGAGGCAAGATTGGGCGGGAGCGTGGGCGCCATTGATCGGGAATGGGCCGCAGAGCGCCCGCAAGTCCGATTCCGGCTGAAGCCGGGACTACGAACTTCCGATCTGTGGCTTGTAGTTCCGCCTTCAGGCGGTCCGTTCCAAAGTGCGGCGGCGGGACGGTGCCGCTCCCAGAGTTTCCAATGATTGGAAGTCTGCGTTCACGGCTTTCTCCAATGATTGGAAGCTGCGCTCTACAGGAAAATCGTCATCGCGGGCCGTAGTGGGGAAGGGGCGCGCCGAGTTCGTAGGCGCCGAGGTCGGGCGCGCGTCCGGCGAAGCCATCGTTGAAGCCGGGCAGCGGTTCGCCGGCGTCGATCGCGGCGCAGCCGGCGGGCAGGCGCAGGTCGGCGGGTTCGCATTGTTTGGCGGAGTCCGATGGCGGGGTGAGGCCGGTGACGAGGACGGCGTGTTTGTACACGGGGGCTTTGGCATGCACGTCGTCGAGGTTCCGGTAGCGCTGGCCATTCCATTTGAGAAACATCGGCCACGGGCCGCCGGCGAAGCCGTCGTAGTCGAAGTCGCAGTCTTTCATCGGGGCGGTCGTTTCGTAGGCGTAGGCGGCGGTCGTGCCGATGAACAGGTTGTTGCGCAGCACGCAGTGGCGGACCGGTTCGCGCGTCTGGAGGATCAGCGGCATGCCCTGCTTGGCGCAGGTGTTGTGGAAGAACAGCGCGCCCGACGGGCCGTTGTGCATCTTGAACGGTTCCTGCACGACGTTGAAGAGCGCGTTGCGGAAGGCATAGACGGGCCCGCCATACACCGGCTGCACGGAGATGCCCTGAAAGATGTTCGAGTAGCGGTTGAGGAAGCAGCGGACGTTGCGCTCGGAATAGTCCAGCTCGCTGCCGTCGTCGGTGCATTCGGAAATTTCGTTGTTGTGAAAATCAATGTCCGCGCAGCGGCGCGAGGGAAACGTGTCGATGCCGTCGCCGAATCCGCGGACGCGGTTGTAGGCGACGACGTGGCCCTCGCCGCTGATCTGGATTCCGCGCGCGTCCTCGATGCCCTTGGTGCGCGGCCACGTCGAGGGGCCCTCGATGAGATTGTCCGTGATGAACCAGCCGCGCAGCGCGTCGTTGTTGTTTCGCGTTGCGGTGATGCCGAACTCGGCGTTGTGAAGATGGCAGCGCCGCACGACGATCCGCGATGCCTCGTGACCGACGAACGCCCACTGCGCGTTGCGGATGGTCAGCGCCTCGAACCATACATCGTGCATGCCATTCACCACCACGGTTGTTGACGGCCGCGTCGCCGCCGCGCCCTGGCCGTCCAGGATCGCCTCGCCGTCGCCAGCGCCGCGCCACACGATGGGCCGGCCCGGCTCGCCGCTTTTGGAAACATTGAAGCCGCCCGGATACGTGCCGGCATGAAGCAGGAAGATCATCCCCGGCTTCGCCGCCGCCTGCGCCGCGGCAAGCCCGCGGAACGGATCGGCCTCGCTGCCGCTGCCGCCGCCATCGCCCGGCGCGACGTGAAATACTTTCGCATCGGCGGGCGCCACCGGCTCCGACGCCGTCCGCGCCTTCAACAGTGCCTCGCGATTGCCGCCATCGGGATCGGCGAGCGTCAGCTTCAATTCGTAGTCCGCCCCCGGATCGAGCAGCACCGCGCTGCCCGCGAACAGCCACGCGCCCTCCGGCACCTCGACGCTGCTTCCCTTCGGCGTCTTCTGCGCGCCCTTCTCGACGCGCCACAGCGGCGCGACATTCCGCCACGCACCGCCCGCCGCGCGCCACGCCATCGCGATCGCGGCATTCGTGTTCTCGTCGCCCTCGACGATCCAATGCACGCCGAGCGAAAGCAGCGTCGGCGACTCCAGCACCGGCCCGTCGCCGCCATTTGCCGCCGCGCGCCCCGCATCGGCGAGACCGCGGCCGGCCGCGAGCGAGAGGATCAGGATTGCAGCGGCATTGAGAAACAGCGATCGGTTCATTGGAAGTCCTTTGGTGCGATGCATCATGCCAGCATATTTTCCAATCATTGGAACAACTCGAGCCGCAAAGTTCCAATCATTGGAAGTGTGCGGTCAACGCGCGGCGGCGAAGACGCGGTGAACGGCTTCGAGCAGGTCGGTGATCGAATAGGGCTTGCCGATGAACGGCCATTTGCGTTCGAGGATGACGGGCCAGCGCTTTTCGTTGTCGGTGTAGCCGCTGCTGACCAGCACGCGCAGGTCCGGCTTTTTCGCGAGCAGTTCATCGAGCAGTTCGATGCCGCTGCGGTCGGGCAGGATCACGTCGGTGAGGACCAGGTCGAATTTTCCGCCGGCCAGGTCGAAGAGTTCGCGCGCCTCGCCGGCGTCGGCGGCGACGATGACGCGGTAGTTGCTGCGTTCGAGCTGGCGCTGGATCATCGTGCGGATCGTCTCCTCGTCCTCGACAAAAAGGATGTGCTGGCCGGCGCCTTTGAGTTCCGCGACCGGGGCCGGCTTCGCGGCGGCGATGATTTCGGACGACCCGGCGGTGCGCTCGACGATGGGAAGGTACAGGCGGAAGGTGGAGCCCTGGCCGGGTTCGGAATACACGTCGAGCCAGCCGCCGTGCTGGCGGGCGATGCCATAGGAGGTGGCCAGGCCGAGGCCCGTGCCCTTGCCGGGATCCTTCGTGGTGAAGAATGGCTCGAAGAGTTTCCCGAGAACTTCGCGCGACATTCCGGTGCCCGTGTCGGTCGCAGAGATGCTCACGAAGTGGCCGGGGCCGACGCCGGGATGCAGGGCGAGGTCGTCCTCGGCGAACGTGCGGGCGGAGGTGGAGAATACGAGGCGGCCGCCGCGCGGCATGGCGTCGCGCGCGTTGACCGCCAGGTTGAGCAGCACCTGCCCGATCTGGCCGTGGTCGGCCATCACGCGGTCGAGGTCCGGCGCGAGATTGAATTCAATTGAGATGTCCTCGCCGATGACGCGGTGGAGCATCTTGTTCAGATCCTCGATGAGGACGTTCACGTCGGTGAGGCGCTGGTCGAGATTCTGTTTGCGGCCCAGCGCGAGGAGCTGTTTCGTCAGCTCGGCGGCGCGTTTGCCGGTCTTCTGGATTTCGAGCACGTCGGCATGTTGCGTGGTGTCCGGCGGGATTTCATCCAGCAGGATTTCCGAGTAGCCGAGGATCGCCAGCAGCAGGTTGTTGAAATCGTGGGCGACGCCCGCGGCGAGCCGGCCGATCGTTGCCATCTTCTGCGCCTGGAGAAACTGCGCCTGCAATTTCTCGGTGTGCGCCTGGAGCATGACGTGCTCGGTCACGTCGCGCTTGATCGCGACGTAGCCGGCGATGCGGCCGGCGGGATCGCGCACCGGCGAGATGGTCGCCTCCTCCTCGTAGAGCGTGCCGTCCTTCCGCTTGTTGATGAAGTGGCCCTTCCAGACCTCGCCGCGCGAAAGGACCTGCCACATCTGCCGGTAATAGCCCGCGTCCTGCCTGCCGCTTTTGAGCACGCGCGGATTCTGGCCGGCGACTTCGCTGCGATGATAGCCGGTGACGCGCTCGAAGGCGGGGTTGACATATTGAATGATGCCGTTGGCGTCGGTGATCACGATGCACTCGGCGGCCTGCTCGACAATGGTGGCAAGCCGGGAGGAATCCTCCTCGGCGTGTTTGCTCCGCGTGATGTCCTGCATGGCGCCGCGCACGCGCACGACGCGGCCATCCTGCCTGACGGGAATTCCGATGGACCGCACCCATTTGTGGATCCCCCGCGCCGACACCAGCTCCAGCTCCAGGTCGAACGGCGTACCGGACTCGATGGCGGCCTTCACGGCGGATTCCATGCGCGTCCTTGATTCGCCGGGATAAAACTCCAGGCCGAAATCGACGTTCGGAACGATACACGGATCCAGGTCGTGAATGCGCGCGATTTCATCCGTCCACGATCCGGCGCGTGTCGCGACGTCGAACGACCAGCCGCCGATGTGCGCCGCCTCGCTCACTTCCCGGAGAAGTTCGTTCTTGTCCTCCAGAGCAAGCTCCGCCTCCTTGTGCGCCGTGATATCCATGATGGTTCCGGACACCGCCAACGGCTGTCCCGCCGCATCGTTGGTTGCGCGCGCCCAGTGGGAGAGCCAGCGGAGTTTCCCGTCCTGCCGGATGATGCGGAACTCCTCGTGGAATTCCGTTCCATTGGCCAGCGCGGAATTCATGGCGGCCATCACGCGCAGGGAATCTTCCGGATGCAGCAGGCGCGCGACCGCCTCGAAGCTGTCCTCGAACGGGGCCAGGTCGAGGATTGCGAGGCTTTCCGGCGAGTAGGTGATTTTGTTGGTCTGAACATTCCAGCGGAACGCGCCCATGTGCGAGGCGGCCATCGCCATCTTGAGCAGCTCTTCATTTTCGCGCAGCTTCTGCTCGGCCGCCTTGCGCTCCGTGACCACGTCGAACACCGCGACGAAATATTCGCGTTGCGGGCAATAGACCGAGATTGAATACCAGTCCTTCAACGCCTCCACGTAGGTCTCGAATCGCTCCGGCTGCCCCGTCATTGCGACGCGCCCGTAAATCTCCAACAGCTTCGGGTCCGCCTCGCGGAGGCCGGGGATCGCCTCGGAAACGTTCTTCCCCTCGACATTCTTCAGCCCCGTCAGCTTTGCGAAATTCTCGTTCACCTTCAGGTAGGTGAAATCCACCGGCTGGCCGTCCTCGAAAATCATCCGGCAATAGGCAAACCCGTTGAGCATGTTCTCAAAAAGCGACCGGTACATGCCCTCGCTCTCGCGCAGCGCATCCTCGGCCAGCTTGCGCTCCGTAATGTCGTGCGCGATGCCGATCAACCCGATGACCTGGCCCTGGTCGTTGAATCGCGGCGCCTTGGTCGTGAGGAACACGTGCCGCGTCCCGTCGGCCGCGCTGATCGACTCCTCGATGATCTCCTCCCGGCGCGATTCCATCACGCGCAAATCGTCCGCATTGAACTGCGCCGCCTCGTCCGAGTTCGGATGAAAATCCGCCTTGGAGCGCCCGAGCAACTTCTCCGGCGTCGTGCCGTTGAACCGGTAGCCCGCCGGATTCATGAAAACGAACCGGCACTCCCGGTCTTTCACGAAGATGACGTCCGTGGAATTTTCCGCGATGGCGCGCAGCAGCGATTCGCTCTCGCGCAACTTCGCCTCCGCGTCCTGCCGCTCGGTGATGTCGCGCATGATACCGAACGTGCCGATGATTTCGTTGGACGCATCGTGCAGCGGCCCCTTGGTGGCCAGCAGATGCCGCTGCTGGCCCTTCGAGTCCGTGAGCGTCTGCTCGTATGTTTCAATCTGCCCCGTCTCCAGCACCCTGCGGTCGCGCTCCATCATCGCGCGCGCCTCCTCCGGCGGGAACAGCTGCCGGTTGTCCAGCCCGATCATATCGCCCACCGGGACGGCCGGCATCTCCTCCGCCGCCCGGTTGGCGAACAGATAGCGCCCCTCCCGGTCCTTGAAGAAGACGATGTCCTTCGTGTGCTCCGTCATCATCTTGAGCCATTTTTGCGACAGGAATCTTTTTTCAAGCTCCGCCCTGTGGGCCGACAGCTCGCGGCGGAAAAGTGCAAACAGCAGGATGGCCGTCACGGCCACGAACGCGCAGCCCTTGACCGTCGAGGCCGCCTCATAGTCCGCCATGGTGGAAAAAAGCAGCGCGGTGGCGCGGTCGGAAAACACAATCCAGACGGTGGCGACGGCGGCATAGATGCCTGCGACTCGCGCGGCCCGGATGAACAGCTCTCTTCGCATTAAATTACTCCCGGCGGACCCGAAACAAATTCACACACGGAACCCCACCCGCCGGCAAATCCGAAATTGCCTGATCCGTGACGCGCGCCACTCTATCGCCCCCCGCCCCCCGCGCCAGCGTTTTCTCCAATCATTGGAAATTGCGGACGCGCAAACTTCCAATGATTGGAAAAGTGCGGCCTCACGGTGCGCCGGCGAAGACGCGGCGCAGGGCTTCGAGCAGTTCGGACATCGAGTAGGGCTTGCCGATGAAGGGCCACTTGCGTTCGAGAATTACGGGCCAGCGTTTGTCGTTGTCGGTGTAGCCGCTGCTGATGAGCACGCGCAGGTCCGGTTTTCTTGCAACAAACTCCTGGAGCATTTCAATGCCGTTCTGGTCGGGCAGGACCACGTCGGTGAGGACCAGATCATAGTTGCCGGCGGCAAGCGTGAATTGTCTTTTCGCTTCGCCGGCACTGGCCGCAAGGGTGACGCGATAGCCGTTGCGTTCAAGGTGGCGCTTGATCATCGAGCGAATGAGCGCCTCGTCCTCGACGAAGAGAATGTGCCGGCCGGAACCCCCGAGGGATTCGGCCGATGCCGGTTTCGCGGCGGGTTCGATTTCCAGCGGGGCGGGCGTGCGCTCGACGACGGGAAGATAGAGCCGGAAGGTGGAGCCCTGGCCGAGTTCGGAATAGGCGTCCAGCCAGCCGCCGTGCTGGCGGACGATGCCGTAGGAGGTGGCCAGGCCCAGGCCCGTGCCCTTGCCGGGTTCCTTCGTGGTGAAGAAAGGTTCGAAAAGTCTTTCCAGAATTTCGCGCGACATGCCGGTGCCCGTGTCGGACACCGCGGTGCAGATGAAACGGCCCGCGCCCACGCCGGGATGCACGGCCAGGTCGTTTGCGGAAAATGTCCTGCACGACGTGGAAAAAACGAGCCGCCCGCCGCGCGGCATGGCATCGCGCGCGTTGACCGCGAGGTTGAGCAGCACCTGCCCGAGCTGGCCATGATCGGCCATCACGCGGTCGAGATCCGGCGCGAGATCGAATTCAATCTTGATGTCCTCGCCGATGACGCGGTGAAGCATCTTGTTGAATTCCTCGATGAGCTTGTTCACGTCGGTGACGCGCTGGTCGAGGTTTTGCTTGCGGCCCAGCGCGAGGAGCTGGCGCGTCAGGTCGGCGGCGCGCCCGCTGGTCTTCTTGATTTCGAGCAGGTCGGCATGTTGCGTCGTTTCCGGCGCGGTCTCGCCGAGCAGGATCTCGGTGAAGCCGAGGATGGCCTGCAACATATTGTTGAAGTCGTGGGCGACGCCCGCGGCGAGATGCCCGATCACTTCCATTTTTTGCGCCTGCCGGAACTGGGACTCGAGGCGAAGCTCGGCCGTCACGTCGCGTTTGACGGCCACATAGTTGATGATCTTGCCCGCGGCATCGAAGACCGGCGAGATGGTGGCGTCCTCCTCGTAGAGCGTGCCGTCCTTGCGCTTGTTGACGAGGTGTCCGCTCCAGACCTGGCCGGCGCTCAGCGTGGCCCACATCTCGCGGTAAAACTCCTCGCCGTGTTTGCCGCTCTTGAGGACGCGCGGATTCTGGCCAAGCGCTTCCGCACGGGTATAACCGGTGATCCTCTCGAAGGCCGGGTTGGCATACACGATCATGCCATTCGTGTCGGTGATCACAATCGTCTCGGGAGACTGCTCGACCGCCGTCACCAGGCGGGCCTGCGATTCCATCGCCCGCCGGCGTTCGGTGATGTCCTCGATCGTCGCCATGGTGCGTACCGGCTGGCCGGCCGCGTCGCGGATGACGGTCATGTTCACGTTCACCCAGGCCTCGGTGCCGTTCTTGCGCACGTAGCGCTTTTCGATGCGATAGTCCGGCGTCTCGCCGCGCACGACGCGTTGGAAGGCGTCCCAATCCCTCTGCCGGTCATCCGGGTGCGTGATCTCCGAGACGCGCTTCTGGAGCAGCTCATCGGTCGTGTAGCCCGTGATCGCGCACATCTTCTGGTTCACACGCACCCATTGCCCGGTCTTCAGGTCGGCCTGCGCTATTCCGATGGAGGCGGTCTCGAACATGGCGCGGAACTCCGCTTCGCTGCCGCGCAATTCGCCCTCGACCTGTTTGCGGCGCGTGATGTCGCGCGACATGACCAGGAGATTTTCGACATGTCCGTTGGAGTCGCAAATCGGCTTGCACCGCGCCTCGACCCAGAGCCACGAACCATCGCGGCAGCGGACGCGATGTTCGATGGTCGTCGGTTCGCACGTGAGGTTCGCATCGCGGGCTTTCCTGATGACGGCCAGATCATCCGGATGCATCCGCGCCTTCCAGTCGTCGGGCTTGTTCTCAGCAGGCGTCCAGCCGGTCACGCGATAGAAGGACGGACTGATGAAAAGATTGTTCCCCTTCGTGTCGTTCAGCACCACGAAGTCCTCGGTGTTCTCCGCGAGCAACCGGTAGCGCTCCTCGCTTGCGCGCAAGGTGTCCTCCGCGCGCTTGCGTTCCGTGATGTTTTCGCAGATCACAACGAACTCGCCCGGTGCCGGGCAATAGGTGGAAAATGAAAACCAGCGGTTCAATGCGGCAAGATAATGTTCCCATCGTGTCGGCTTTCCGCTTTTCGCAACGCCGCTGAAATAAGCCATCGAATCCGGATTGTCCCGGCAATATCCGGGAACCACCTCGCTCACTCTTTTGCCAACAACGTCTTTCAGGCCGGAGACTCTCTCGAACGCCTCGTTTGCTGCCAGGTATTCATAGTCCACCGCCTCGCCGTTTTCATAAATCAGGCGGCAATGTGCATAACCGCTGAGCATGTTTTCGAACAGCGAACGAAAGTGTTTCTCACTCTCGCGTATCGCCGCCTCCGCCCGTTTGCGCTCGGTGATGTCCCGCGCGAGAAAGACGACCATCCGCTTCGCCGACTTGAACGCTGTGACGGGCGCGACATGCCCATCGAACCAGGTCTGCCCGCCCTCCAGTTGCATTGCATATTCGATAATCTGCACTGCGCCGGTTTCCAGCGTGCGGCGGATGACGTCCATGAAAACGGCGGCCTGGTCGGCGGGGAAAACCTCCGGGAGGGTCTTGCCCATGAGGGTTTCACTTCCCTTGTAGAGCAAATGATCGGCCGATGTCAGAACCTCGACGTAGCGGCCATCCTCATCGAGGAGCAGCGCGACATCCGGCAGTGCGGTGCAGAATGCGCGCAGGCGGGCCTCGCTGGCGCGAACATCTTCCTCGGCCTTGCGCAGCTCCGTGATGTCCACCGCAACGCCGAGGACGGCCCGCTCGTTCGTACCCGGCGGCGTGAATGGAATCTTTGTCGTCTGGAGAAAATGAACCTGGCCGTCTGGATAGGTGATCGCCTCTTCCGCGATGAATTTCGGCTTTCCGCTTTTGATCACCTCCAGATCGTCGCTGTGGAATTTCGCGGCCTGATCGGTCTGAGGCCGGATTTCCGACCCGAGTTTTCCGACCAGGTCCCCAGGCTGGTTGCCAGAGGACGCAGCGGAGGCGCTGTTCGCAAAGATGAAGCGGCCCTCGCGATCCTTGGCAAAGATGTGATGAGGCACCAAGTCAATCACCTGCCGCAGCAATTCCTGGTTTTCCTGCAAGGCCTGCTCGGCCCGCTGGCGCTTCTCCAGCTCGACGACTTCGTGCAGCGCGCGGCGCACCGCCGGGCCGAGGCGCCCGAGGCGCTGTTTGAGCACATAATCGGTCGCGCCGTGCTGCATCGCCTCGATGGCGCGTTCTTCGCCCATGGTGCCGGAGACGAAGATGAAGGGAACTTCGGGGCGCTGTTCGCGGGCGAGTTTCAGAGCGGAGATGCCGTCATAGCCTGGCAGCGCATAATCGGCGAGGATGATGTCAAACTCCTGATCGCGCAGCGCGGCGGCCAGCGCGTCCGCCGTCTCGACGCGCCGCACCGTGACGTTCAAGCCCTCGCGCCGCAATTCGCGCAGCGCCAGCTCGGCGTCGGCCGGCCGGTCCTCGAGGTGAAGGATGTTGAGAGTCCTGTCCATCATGGTCCTTTTGACGTTGTCAGTTTGGGCGGCTCGTTGAGCATGAGCCAGTACATGCCCAGCCGCGCGACGGCCTCGGAAAAATTATCGAAGCTCACCGGCTTGACGATGTAGCTGTTCGCGCCGAGCTGGTAGCTCTTGACGATGTCCTGCTCTTCGCGCGAAGACGTCAGCACGACGACGGGAATCGCCCGCGTCCGCTCGTCGGCCTTGAGCCGCTTCAGCACCTCGATGCCGTCCACCTTCGGCAGCTTCAAATCCAGCAGGATGACCTTCGGCACGAGCGCCGGCGGAGCGACGGCCGCCCCGCCGGTGCCGAAAATATATTCAAGCGCCTCCGCGCCGTCTTTGACCCAGACGAGCTGGTTGGCGAGATTGCGCTTCTTCAGCGCGCGCATGGTCATCTCCGCGTCTTGCGGGTTGTCCTCGACCAGAAGGATGTCAATCACAGCCGGGTTGTTCATGTTCTCGTCTCCTGCATCATTTCGCCCTGCGGAAGTTTCCAACCATTGGAAATTCCGCTCATCCCTTTTTCCAATGATTGGAAAGTCCGGCGGCCGTTACCGCGCGCGGTCATGATTTGTTCCCCGCCGGAAGCGTGAAGAAGAACGTCGCGCCTTCGTTGATCTTGCCCTCGGCCCAGACCCGGCCGCCGTGGCGGTGCACGATGCGCTGCACCAGCGCGAGGCCGACGCCGGTGCCCTCGAACTCCGCGTCGGCGTGGAGCCGCTGGAAGACGCCGAAAAGCTTGTGCGCATATTTCATGTCGAAGCCCGCGCCGTTGTCCCTCACGAAGAAAACGTGCTCGCCGTTCTCCTCGCGTCCGCCCGCCTCGATCTCCGCGGTCTCGCGCTGGCGCGTGTACTTGATCGCATTGGAAAAAAGATTCGTCCACACGACGCGGAGCATCGCCGCGTCGCCGCGCGCCGACGGCATCGGATCGAGCGTAATTTCGATCTTGCGGTCCGGCGCCTGCTCCGCGCACTTCTCGAACGCGTCCTGCGCCAGCGCGCCCATGTCCACCTCCGCGGCGGCGATCGTCTGCCGGTTCATCCGCGAGAACGCGAGCAGATCGTCAATCAGCCGGCCCATGCGATTCGCCTCCGAGCAGATGACGTTCACCACGCGCCGGCCCTCGTCATCGAGCCGGTCCGCGTGGTCCTCGACCAGGATGCGCGCGAATCCGTCCACCGCCCGCAGCGGCGCGCGCAGATCGTGCGACACCGAATAGCTGAACGCCTCCAGCTCCGTGTTCGCCGTCGCCAGCTGCGCCGTGCGCTCCACGACGCGCTGCTCCAGCGTCTCATTGAGCCGGCGGATTTCCTCCTCCGTCCGCTTGCGCTCCGTGATGACATCGAACACCGCCACGAAATATTCCTTCTGCGGGCAATAGACCGAAATCGAATACCAGTCCTTCAGCGCCTCCACGAAGGTCTCGAATTTCTCCGGCCGGCCCGTCATCGCCACGCGGCCATATCTCTCCAGCAGCATCGGGTCCGCCTCGCGAATGCCCGGAATCACGTCAGAGACTTTTCTGCCCTCGACATTCTTCAGCCCCGTCAGCCTCTCGAAATTCTGATTCACCTTGATGTAGGTGAAATCCGCCGGCCGCCCGTCCTCGAAGATCATCCGGCAATAGGCAAAACCGTTGAGCATGTTGTCGAACAGCGAGCGGTACATCTCCTCGCTCCTGCGCAACGCATCGGCGCTCGATGTAGGATGTGAATTGAGATGGCTCATGCAGTCGCTTCACCCTTTTCAACGATCATGAAGAAGTTACGCCCGGTTGCCGGAGATTCCAGCCGCCCGCCGGACCGCGAAGGGAAAAGGAAAATGCGGACGCTGCCGGCCTGCCGCCGAAGGATCGGGGGTGAGGATGACCGCAACAACAGCGCAACGCCCGCAAAAAAAGATGACGCGCCACCGAACTTCTTCCGAAGCCCGGCGCACGCCCGCAACGGCACCGCGCGGCCCGCGCCGGTATGCCGCCGGCGACGCACGAGCCGCCGGCCAAACGGGATCAAGCCCTTCGGCAGCTCCCGCAAATAAATTCCGCCCACCATGTGCAAATCACTTTCAGACCCCCTGAAATTATTTACGCGCCGATCATAGCACACCCGTCATTCCCGTGTCTGTCGTGTAAATCGTACAAATCGTGAAAGGCCCGCCCCGATGCCATCCCGCCGCGAGCGCAAAAACCTTCGCGCCGCTGAAAAGATTCCGGCCCGCGCGCGGAAGATCAAAACCCACGATCCAGTCCTTCAGAACGTCGTGCGAAAAGACAAGAACGCCGTTCGAGTGGACTCCATCATGGATCGAGTGATTTCGTACGACGATCCAGTCTTCAACAGCCACGATCCAGAGAACAAAATCCTCGATCAAAACATTACGATCCACGCGCGAGTGTACTAGATCCACGATCTAGTGATTTAGAACGACGATCCAGTCTTCAAAAACGAAGATTTAGACATTAAAAACGACGATTTTAACCACCTGAAACCGGCAGGAAACACGCATAACATTAGGCACAGATAACAACTTGCACAAACATCCTCAGGAATGACAAAAAACGCCCCGCCGCCCCATGGAGTGATGGCGACCCCGCCATCACACGACGGCGGGGACGCCGTCGCTCCATAAAACATCCAACCATTGGAAAACTCTCCCACGCACATTTCCAACGCTTGGAAAATGAGCCGCTCCGAGAGCCTGAAAAATATCATTTGCAGAGTTCGCGAGAAGTCGTAGGATGATGACTATGTTACCCATTCCAATATTGCAGACATCGTACGGCAAGCTCTACCAAGGAGATTGTTTAGAGATGTTGAAGGGACTTCCTGACGGCACCGCCGACCTCGCGTTTGCTGACCCGCCTTTCAATTTGAACAAATCTTATTCATCGAAAATGGATGATAATCTTTCCGACGCGGCATACATCGAGTGGTGTCGGGCGTGGGTCGCCGAACTTGTGCGTGTCGTCAAGCCGGGTGGGAGCCTGTTCCTTTACAACCTGCCAAAATGGAATCTGCCGCTTGGCGCGTTCCTGATGGAACGCCTGACTTTTCGCCACTGGATTACGGTTGACATGAAGTATTGCCTGCCGATTCCAAAGCGCCTCTACCCATCGAATTATTCCCTTCTCTATTTTATCAAAGGCTCGACGCCCGCAATTTTTCACCCTGACCGCCTCCCCATCGAATGCTGTCGGCATTGCGGCGGCGAGCAGCGCGATTACGGCGGCTACAAAGACAAGATGAACCCGAAAGGTGTGAATCTGACCGACGTTTGGACAGACATTCCGCCGGTGCGTCATTTGAAATACAAGCGACGCTCCGCGAATGAACTTTCGCTGAAGCTCATGGATCGGATTGTCTCGCTTGCGACAGATCCGGGTTCGACCGTAATTGATCCGTTCGGCGGTTCAGGCACCACATATGTCGCAGCCGAATTGCTCGAAAGGAAATGGATCGGAATGGAGCTCGACTGCTCGGCAGTCATCTCGCGGATGGAAACGATTGAGACTGATCGCGAATATTTGGAAAAGATTTCTGGCCTCAAAAATCGGCTGTTCACACAGCGGGCACTCAGTTTGCGATCAGCGCATGGCTTTGCCACCGGGAAATATCGCGTTGAGCAAGGGAAGCCCCAAGCAAAAGAGATAGAGCTTTTCGCCTGAGATTATCGCTTTCCCGCAGCCTTGGCACTCCGGCCATCTTTGCCCTGACCAATAAATGGGACCGACCGGTCATTTGTCAGTTCGTCGTGCTCGACGACTGTGACAGCCAGAAGACCGCGTTTCATTCTTTGACCGATGTGATGCCACAACGGCAGGTACGGTGAAAGTTCCGTCCAATTTCCGATGCGATCCGTCAGATGAGAATAGAGATCGCGGCTTGGCAATACGACGACGCCAATGTCGATCAACCCGGCCATCATCACGAGGCAAAGCTTGTTCATCGAGCGATGGCTTGATGAAATGTTTCCCGTTTCCCATTCGACGGCACAGCGCAGTCCAGAATCCAATTTCGTGAAAAAATCAAAGTTGCCGACCTTCTTATTGAAGACTTCCGCCCACCCCTCATCGCCTAGCCGGATTTCACGTTTTGCAGGATATTCTTTGAAAACAATGTCCGCTTGGGCGCGAGCATTGCGCATGGCCGCGGAAGCGCGCTCAAGACCTGCGGGACTTTCCGACTCCCATCCTGCTTTCTCCAAGTTTGCGAGGAATTGATTCTTGATTGGCACAACGCCATTTCGAATCCACTGCAAAGTCTTCTTGCCCGATCTGCTTGTTTTCCAGATCGCCAGCTTCTTTCGAATGATGAATTTGTCGCTTCCTGACGGATGGGCGATGCCACGCAGTGCATTGACGTAGGTTTCATGCAGCGTCTTCCAGTCGCTGCTGTCTATGAGATTGCCACGATCAAAGACGACCACTGTGCGGAGGAATTTCATGCCTTTGGTGGAAGCCCCTTTGTCAGCGCCGCCACGTCGCAGCGAAGCGCTGCTGCGATTTTGCAAAGCATCGTGAACGTCAGGTTCCGCTCCCCTCGCTCGACGCCGCCAATGTAGCTGCGGTCAATCTCGCTTTCGTGGGAAAGCTCTTCCTGCGTCATGCCCGCATCTTTGCGTGCAGCACGGATGCGGTCACCAAGTTGGTCGAGTTCGGAATGTCGTTTTCCCATGTCGAGAAGATGCATGAGTGCGGATTATCAGTCCACGGACTCGGATACCCATTTCATCCGGCGTTTCGAAGCGCTCGTACGACTGCCTGCTTCGGTAAAGCCAGCCTGCCGGGATCGGCGTTCCCGCAACAGGGCCCGGCGGGCCGATGGATGGTAGCCGGTGGCGCGCGCCACCGGCCAATTTTCTTCGCCCCTACGGGGCTGCTTTCATGCTCTTGATCGCCTCGGACGTAGATGAAGGCGATTCGTCTGACACGGCACGCGGAAGAGCAGGCATCCGAACGCGGCGCAACCGAAGCGGAAGTGATGGAGGCCGTGGCGAAGGGGTCCCGCGAACCGGCCAAACATGGGCGGGAATTGTGCCGCTACAATTTCACGTTCGGGAAGAACTGGCAGGGGAAACACTATCCGATCAAGCAGGTCGCGCCTGTCATCAAGGAAGAGGCGGACGAGATTGTTGTGATTACGGTGTACACGTTCTATTTTTAGGCAGGAAGAACATCCATGAAAATCAGCTATGACTCGGAAATTGACGCGCTCTACATCCGCCTGATCGAAGGCGCGCATGAGTGCCGCACCGTGCGCCTGAACGAGGAAATCGCCCTGAACATGGGCAAGGATGAACAGCTCGTTGGCATCGAAATTCTCGATGCAAAGACCGTTCTTGGCGGCGGCCAGATTCCCGCCGTGGTTCTGGAAGGCATCGCGTCTTCGCGCGCTCCGCTCATCGCACACGACAAGCCGGCGAAGAAATACGGGGAGTGATTGCAGAACGCGGTGGATACGACGGACCGGCCGATTGATGAACTGGCGTATGAACTCCATGGCCTCACAAAAGAAGAAATCGCGCTCGTCGAAGGCGGGACGTAAGGCATTCAAAGGTAGGGCGCGCTCGCCGAGCGCGCCGCGGCGCGGTGAGCCACCGCGCCCTACCAAATGGCCTGACGCGCTGCTGCCGCACGTGATCGCGCGGACGGTATGCAGCGAAGTGAGCGGGTTCCTCAATGTCCACATTCCGCAGCGCTATGAGCACTGGCTGACGGCGAAGGCGGAAGTCTGTTTCCAGAAGAACGCGCATTTCCGCAAAGGCATTCGCGGCCGGGGCAACAGCGGACGCGACCGGCTCTACATGTATATGCGGCATTGGATGTCTTCACTGCTGAAGACCGAGCGTCTCGATTTGTGGTACTGCCTGCCGGAAAGTTTCGATCTCGGCCAGCGCTTGCCGCACGGCGAACACCCGCGCATAAACCGTCGCAATCGTCTTTCGCTTCCGCCCTATCGCCACTGGCGCCCCGCACGAGTTCTCGCGCATCAGTGCTGGGAATTTCTCGCCGCCGCCTGATCCCATTTTTCTCGCTCCTCCCTCTTGATTCGCCTCGGGGACGTTTGCTAGAAAAATCGCATAAAACGAAAGGGCAACGACCATGGCGTATGATCCAAACTATCCGATTGATGATTCCAACATCAAAGCGTTCGAGTTCCGAAACCAGTTCCACGGCATCGTTCAATTAATTTCGGACGTGCCCAAAGGCGATAAAGGCGATCCGGGCGAATCCATCGTCGGGCCACCGGGAATTCAGGGGCCGGCCGGAAATGATGGCCAGCGCGGGCCCGTCGGGCCGGCATACAATATGTGCGGCGCGTGGGTCGCCGGGCAGAATTACAATGCCGGCGATGCCGTCAGCTTCAACGGCCTGCAGTTTGCCGCGCAGACCGCCATCATGAGCCCGTGGTCGCAACCCGACGCAAATGCCGAATGGCTTCTGGTCACCATCAAGGGCGACAAGGGCGATCCCGGCGAAGCCGGCGGCATGAACTTTCCCGTCACCACCGACGCCGTTTTCCAGGCCCGCGTCATGATCCAGCAGAGCGAACTGCACCTCATGACCAACACCGACACCGGCAGCGGCGAAAGCGCCGCGTTCATCGCCGCGACCGACCACGGCTCCGGCCCGGT
>CAIVKH010000020.1 GCA_903906425.1 uncultured bacterium | reverse complement strand
GGTCCCAGGGGCGCGCACCCACGCCTCCAGGGTTTGCTGCTCCTCGGCCGTCATGGACAATGCACAAGCTGGATTCCACATGTTCGGCAGCATGACAGGAATCCAGAGATTGTAAAGATATGACTGTTACACTACACTAGAATGAAACGAAAACCAACCTGGAGTATGTCATGAACAATAACGAAGTCCGCATGAGCCGGCGCAACGCCATCAAGTCAATCGGAGTCACCGTGGCGGCGACCGCCATCGGCGGTGCACGCGCCGAAGATGCCGCGCAAGCCGCGACGAAACTCAAAGGCCACATCAACCATTCCGTCTGCCAGTGGTGCTACGGCAAGATCGCGAAGGAAGACCTCGCCAAGAAATGCGTCGAGCTTGGCATCAAGGGCATTGACCTGCTCGGCCCCGCGGATTTTCCGCTGCTGAAAAAATACGGCCTCGTCGGAACGATGACCCCGACCTCCTCGATCGGAAAGGGGCTCAACCGGAAGGAAAATCACGCCGAGTGCCTCGACGCCATCCGCAAATCCGTCGAGGCCACCGCCGCCGAAGGCTGGCCCAACGTGATCTGTTTTTCCGGCAACCGCGCCGGCATGGCGGATGACGAGGGCCTCAAGAATTGCGCCGAGGCCATCAAGCAGGTCGTCGGGCTTTGCGAGGAAAAGAAAGTCACCCTTTGCATGGAGCTGCTCAACAGCAAGGTCAACCACAAGGACTACATGTGCGACCACACCGAATGGGGCGCACAGCTCTGCAAGGCCGTCGGCTCCCCCCGCTTCAAGCTGCTCTACGACATCTACCACATGCAAATCATGGAAGGCGACATCATCGCCACGATCCGCAAAAACATCGAATACATCGGCCACGTCCACACCGGCGGCGTACCCGGCCGCAACGAGATTGACGAAAAACAGGAACTCAACTACCCCGCCATCATGCAGGCCCTCGTTGACCTCAAATACACCGGCTATGTCGCGCAGGAGTTCGTCCCGAAACGCGACCCGCTCACCTCGCTGACCGAGTCCATCAAGATCTGCGACGTCTGATTCGGGGCGCGATCCAACCTCGCCATGGACAAGCCAGATTTTCCAATCATTGGAAACCGCCGGCGCGGCAATTTCCAATGATTGGAATTCCACATGCGACTACCACACGCGGTCCGGCAAAATCTTCCTGATTGGTTGCTTCTCTGCCGGGATCAGTTATCGTCTCCCGCCAGCGGCCGCATAAATCGCGGTCGGAACAAAATAAACGCAGAAGAAAGGCAGATGCACCATGGGCGACACAGGACCGAAGAACGCACACAAGAAGTCATCGCAGAAACAGGCCAAGCTCGAACAGGAAAAGCAGGCCAAGCAGAAAGCCATCTTTGCGAAACAATCGCCCAATAAAAAATCCTAGCCGCTGATCGTGCGCCGCCGATTCTCAACGCACGAATCGCGGCGCTGATTATCGCGCTTGGATCATACAGGCCGTGCCGGCCAGTCCATCGGCTGATGCCCGCAGCTTGATCTCGCCGCTTGATCCGGGCTTGGCGCGGACGATCGCGAGGCAGAGGCCGTTGAAGGCTTTCCGTTCTTTCGCGATGTACGGATCGTGATCGGCCGCATCGCCGTTGCCGACGGCGACGATTTCGCCGGGACCTTCGATTTCGAATTTCACCTGATTGTGCGTGCGCGGAACTATCAGGCCGTCTTTGTCGCCAATCGTGACGGTGACATACGAAAGGTCTTCGCCATCGCCGCGGATCTTCGCGCGGTCGGTGGAGAGCAGGAGCTTCGCAGGCGCGCCAGTTGTCTTGACGGAGTCCTCGGCCCATTTCTTCCCGGCTTTGAAGGCGACGACTTTCAATTCGCCGGGCTGATAGACGACATCGTCCCAGCGGATGCGATATTCAAATTGGCCTTTCGCTTTTTTGCCGAGCGATTTTCCGTTGAGGAAAAGTTCGGCTTCATCGCCGGAGGTGTACACGTGAACCGGCGTGACCTGTCCGATGCGCTCCGGCCAGTTCCAGTGCGGCAGGATGTGCGCCATCGGAAAATCGGGACGCCAGCGCGCCTGATAAATGTAGAAGCGGTCTTTCTTGAAGCCGCACAGGTCAACGATGCCGAAGTAGCTGCTGGCCGACGGTACTTTCATTTTGCCAAGCGCGGTTAGTTCCTTCTGCATTTCCGCCTTTTGTTTCGGATCGGAGAAGTTCAGCAGGTTGCTCGAATCATTGTTGTAGGGCGTCGGCTCGCCGATGTAGTCGAAGCCGGTCCAGACGAATTCGCCGGCGAATCCGGGATTGTGGTCGAGCGCTTCGAATTCCTGATCGGGAGACTGCGCCCAGCCAGGATAGTCAACGTCGTAGGAAGAAACCTGGAAGTTCACGCGCGATGGGTTGCCCTTTTCCACCGGGAAGAAATATTCTCCGCGCGAGCTGATGCACGAGGATGACTCGCTCGACAACGCGGGCAATTTCTCGTTGCCGGGATGGTTAAGAACCTTTCCGAAACTGCCGGTGTGGTAATTCAGCCCGAAAACGTCCACGCCGGTTTGAAAGCCGTTGATGGCCGCATTGTCATTGTTGCAGCCCGCGATGACCGGCCGCGTCGGGTCTTCCTTGTTGATGATGTCGCGCAGCGGCTTCGAGTATTCGGCGTTGCTCTGCTCGTGAATTTCGTTGCCGATGCTCCACATCACGACACTCGGATGATTCCGCTCGCGGCGGACCATCGCCTGCAAATCTTTCTCGTGCCATTCGTCGTAGAGCCGCGCGTAATCATTCGCGGTCTTGCCGTGCTTCCAGCAATCGAACGCTTCGCACATCACGACGAAGCCCATGCGATCCGCAAGATCGAGCAATTCCGGCGCGGGCGGATTGTGCGACGTGCGAAGCGCGTTGTCGCCCATCTCCTTCAGAATTTCGAGCTGCCGTTCCATCGCCCGCGTATTGAACGCCGCGCCCAGCGGACCGAGATCGTGGTGATTGCACGAACCCTGCAATTGCACGCGCTTCCCGTTCAGATGAAATCCATCATTGTGCGTGAACTCAATTGTGCGGAAGCCGAAAGGCTGATCATAGGCATCAACAGGCTTGCCGTTCTGCGTCAGCGTTGACCGGAGGACGTAAAGATTCGGTGTCACGACATCCCACAGCTTTGGTTTCGCAATCGCGATCTGCGGCGCTGTGGATTCCGACTTGCCGGCCGCGACGGTGAACGATCCGATATCAACCGACGCGATCTCTTTTCCGGCATTGCCGTCGGGACCCATTTCGAGAATCGCGGATTTCAACGACAGCGTCGCATCGTGGCCGCTTTGATTTTCGATGGTCGTCGTGATTTTTGCCTCGCCCTTTTCCGCGGTCGCGACCGGCGTCGTGACATAAACGCCCCACTGCGCGATGTGAACCGGTTCGGTTTTGACGAGCCAGACGTTGCGATAAATTCCCGCGCCGGGATACCAGCGCGATCCCCAATGCTCGGTGTCGAGCCGCACGGCGAGGACGTTGTCGCCGCCGAATTTTATTTTGTCGGTGAGGTCGAGCCGAAATGCCTGATAACCGTACGGCCAGCCGCCGACGTACTCGCCGTTCAGAAAGACTTTCGAATTTGCCATCGCGCCGTCGAAATCAATGAAGATGCGTTTGCCTTTGTCGGCGGCGGGTACTTCAAAATGTTTCCGATACCAGCCAATGCCTTTCCACGGCAGCTTGCCGGTGTCGCCGGACAGATCGTCGCGAAATGGTCCTTCCACGCCCCAGTCGTGCGGCACATCGAGCTTGCGCCACGTCGAATCGTCGAATGCGGTTGCGTTCGGTCCGCCGGCCGCCTCGGATTTTGTGTTTTTGATTTCATTGCCGGCGCCGTCGAGAATTTTGACTTCGCAGATGCTCGCCCATTTCGCGTCGGGGATTTTTGTGACGTTAATGCGGATGAACCGCGCCTTCGCGGCGAACGGAATTCGCAGGCCGTCCTTTCCGCTGTCCGTCGCGAGCGTTGTCCACGTCTTCGCGTCGGTGCTGCCTCCGATGGTGAATCCGTAGGTTTTGTCCGCGAACTCCCAAAAGATTTCCGCACCGGTCAGCCGCTGTTCCTTGCCGAGATCGAACTGAATCCAGTTGTCCAGCTTGCCGTTCGCCGCGCACCACCGTGTATTCGGGTCGCCATCCATCGCATTTTCGGCGCCGTTGCCCTTGTCGCCCTCCTGGCTCGACGCGCTGGCGCGGATGTTCCAGCCCGCCATCCCCGGTTCTGGCAGCGACGTGCCGTTAGTCTGCAATTCGAAACGCGCAAATTTCCAATCGCGGTTGAACGACTCACGCGAGCGCGGCGCTGCTGCGTCCGCAAATGCGGCCGCGGTAGAAAGTGCCAGCAGACAGCCTAGGATGTTCGCCATATTCATTATCGTCATGGTTTACCTCGGAATTGCGAAGACAAATAGAACAACGGCGACTCTGAGACAATAACGAATGCTCCGAGAGTTTCGGGCATTCCCAATGGAAACATACGACTGCGAAAATTTCCAATCACGGGACCTGCTCCATCAGGCGGTGGAAACCGAGCCTCAGATGAAGTGATAACGCGCCACAAAGACCGCACTCATTCTTCCCGTCAGGGCGCGAACTCCGCATGAGACATACGGAAAGCTTTGGCTGCTGAACCATGCACAAATATCGACGACTCGTCCCACTGATTCAATGAAAGAAACTTCAAGACCTCGGAAGGCTTTGTGAACCCCTCGCGCAGCCCGCCTCGCGAAAACAGCATGGCTTCGTAGGTGCCATCGCCCCAGTCAACGATGTATAACATGGGCTGTTCCCTAAAGACGGACATCACGCACCAGTCATAGGGCGAGCCCATGACGATCAGTCTGGTGGCCGGAATATGCTGGAAATGAACAATCTCGCTTGCGGTTGGAATGTCTTCCATATCTCTGCCTGCAACATATCGCTCAACGTAAAACGACATCAGAAGCACACACGACGTGATCGCGACAAGTTGGCGAAAAGCGCGCGTCTGGGGGATCGCATGGTGCGCCGAAATCATGATCGCAAAGATGGCACAGGCAACGGCCGGAGCCCAGCGTTCATAAGACATCCTTTCATAGACATAGCTGAAAGCTGCGCCGGCGGCAAAGAGAACACCCGACATCACGAAGATTCGTAGCGCCATTGGCGGCATGCGGCGGAGTAGAACCGCTCTCACTCCGAAAACGAGAACGACAACACACGCCAGCGACCATAGGCCGGCTATCGACTGCCCCAGGACGGATGTCCGATCCGGCCATATCGAATGAGCGGCAACGCCATAGAGAAACCACTCTTTCGTCCACGACAAAAAATTCCAATGACCTGTGCCTAGCGCACGGAGAAGAAAAAGTTTCGCACTTCCCGCATACTGCGCGCTATCGACACCCGTAAAGAGAAGTGCGCCACCTGCCACGGCCCGCCAGATCATAAGCATCACCACCGCGAACACCAGTCCTCCGCCGACATGATAGGTCAATAACTGCCGCATCCTCTCTCGCCAACTCTGGTGTACGATGAAGGGATAAAACCCGATCAAAAGATACTGGGCAGCGACCTGAACGTGAATGGCAACTGCGATCATTGAGAACAAGCCCGCAAAGAAAGCAGCCATTGCGCCCGGATAGGTGACGGCAAGCATCGCAATCAGCATGAATGCCAATTGCAGAAAATTGTCGTCGCAACGCCATCCAATGGTACGAATCGACGTCGATAGCATGACAATACCGCCGAGAATTGAGAGGTTTTCCGACACGCCCGCTCGGATTAGCAGGCGCACCGTTGCCGCGAATATTGTGAGGGTGCAGACGACGGCCATGGCAAGCAGCAGCCACGGGCGGACATGGGGCGGAAACCATATGAAGATATATTGCAGCAAGGGGGCAAAGGTCTTGATCCGCAACGGTCCGTCGCCAGGTATGAGCAATTCAACGACTGTGTCGTAGTCAATGTACGGCCAGATGACGGTCCGTCCGGTAAAGCCGATCAACAATGCCGTGATCCACGCTAGTGCGCCCTTGTAACCGAACAAGCGCTCAGCAGAAACGGATATGTTCTGTCGTTTCATTATTATCTCATGCCGACATTTGACCACAATCTTCTGTCGTCACTTCTCCCCACTCCAAGAGCCATCCGGGGACCGAGGTCAGTTGCACCCGCCTCCGCGCCGAACCACGAAGAGTTCCAGTCGCGCTTAAGTGATTCGTGCGAGCGCAATGCCGTCACCTATGCAAATGTGCCCGCTAAAGGCTGTGCGACCAGAAGGCCCATGATGATCTTCGTCTTTGTATTCACTGCTGGCATGATTCACTTCGATTTGTGAAGACAAATAGAGCAATGTTGACTCCGAAACAACAACGAAGGCTGAAAGACTTCTTGTGCAACAATCGTCCGTCAATCACGGCAATAGTTGTGCAGAAATTGGCGCGATGACTTCGAATGATTCGCTGACGCAGATTTCACAGTCCTGCGGAAGCGTCACGCTTTGAGCGCGGGGGCCGTCGTTGGCCGCCGCGCGCTGGATGCTCGACCATGGTGGCGGCTGATTTCGCTCGGCGGGCAGAATTTTTGCACCGAGCAAAATCCCGTGCGTCGGCTGGCCGGGCAGACCTTCGAGCAGCACAAACTCCGCGCGCACGCCGAGATGCTTTTCGGAGACCGGCGCAGCGGCCGACGCGAGGCAAACAATGTGATCACCGTTTGTGAGCACGGCATCAAAGCCGGCGGAATCGCCCGCTTCGCTGCGGTTTATTTCCTGCACGATGTTCGCCGAACCGGGCGACGGGACGATGAGAGTGAGAAACGTTTGCGTGCCGCTGCCGTTCCATGCCGCGATGATCTGGACTCCGTTCGTGTTGTTGCTACGCGAATATTCCGCGCGAGGGCCGGTGTGATACAGCACAACGCTCGCGCCGTCCGCTGTGCGGGCGCGGATGCGCTGCGCATCGTGATCAACATCCGCGTCGCCAGCAAAATTCCATTCCTGCGCGAAATGAAAATTCGTGGTGGCCGCGTAGATCGTGTCGGCCACGATGAACACGCCGGCATCTTTCGCGAAAATAATTTCGCGGCGGTGAGCCGGGCTTGTTTGCGATGTCGCCTCGTCAAAATCGAAATGCGCGGAGGCGTATTTCCTTTTATGCCGCGGCACGGTTGTGTCCGCGAGTTGCGTTCCGTCCAGCGTCGTGCGGCTGCTGGCAATGGTCCGGCCGGAAATCTGAAGTTGAAGTTGGTACGCATCGCGGCCGGCATCGAGCCGCAGAGCCGACGGTTCGTCATTTGTTCCGCACGCGACGAACGCGGACATCGCCACCGCAACAAGGCAAAACACCTGTGATCGAAATTTCACGACAGACGGATTCTGCCGCGATCTGCGGGAATTTCCAATGATTGGAAAATGCGGCAATGCAAACTTCCAATCATTGGAAAGTTTCTGTTTGCGATTGGAGACTTGCGGTTGGGCCGGCGTCGCCGCGAATTATTTGGAGAGGGCCGAAATGGTGGTCATCAGCGGCATGAAGAAAGAGCAAATGACGAGCGCGGTAATGATCCCGGCGACGAAAAATGCGGACAAGTTGATGAACATGGTTTGTTTTTTGTCGGCGATGCGCTTTTCCATGAGGAGGAGCGAGCCGCAAACGGCGGTGACAAGAATGATCGAAACTGCCGCGGGAATTTTCAGAAACAATTCCGTGAGGATCGGAAGCGCGCGGTCGCCGAGCAGGTCTTTGAAGATTCCGCGGAATCGTGACGCGGAGACGGTCAGGCAATAGAGAAGCACGAGCCACGCGAGCACGGCCATTACCAGAAAAAACAGGCTCGCGATTCGTGGCTGCGGTCGCGTGGCCTCTGGTTTTGTTTGCATCTTCGTCCTTCCGCGATTGCGCCGTTCAAATGAAGTGATCGCCGGTCGCGCTGACCAGCGGGATGAAATGGCGCTGCATGAGAACGTCGTAAAGCTGTTCGACGATTTCATCGGGCGGGCGGGCGGTGGTGTCGAGTTTGATGTCGGGATTTTCGGGCGCTTCGTAGGCGGCGTCGATGCCGGTGAAGTTTTTGACGATGCCGGCGCGGGCCTTTTTGTACATGCCTTTCGGGTCGCGCGCCTCGCAGACGGCGAGCGGAACGTCGAGATAGATTTCGAAAAAACGGTCGGGGCCGATGATCTGCCGCGCCGCGTCGCGGTTCGCGCGCAGCGGCGAGATGAACGAGGTGATGCAGATGATGCCGCACTCGGCGAACAGCCGCGCGACCTCGGCGATGCGGCGCAGATTTTCGTTGCGCTGTTCAGGCGCGAAGCCGAGATCCTTGTTCAGCCCGGTGCGGATTTCGTCGCCGTCGAGGACGTAGGCGGCGCGGCCGGCGTGGATGAGTTTGTATTCGAGGCCGCGCGCGATGGTGGATTTTCCGGAACCGGAAAGGCCCGTAAACCACAGGACGCAGCCGCGCTGGCCCAGCAGGAGCCATCGCTCGCGCTGGCTCATCGGCTTGACCTGGTTGAACAGGAATTTTGGTTCTTCGGGATTCACGGCGTTGGCGTTTAGCAAAACGCGCGGGAAAGACAAAGGACAATTGGCCGGAAGCTCTTCGCCGTCAGATGCGGACTACGGCGTCGAGTTGCGTGACGGCGGAAGACCGGCGGGCAGAAATCCGCGTGTCAGAACCCGGGCGATCCGGCGAATATTGGTTTGTAGAATTTCGATGCGAGCCGCTATGTTGGCCGGCGCATTGAAACCGTGAGTTGGGCTGAATCACAAATGGAGAATCATTTCATGAAGTCGAAAAATGTTGGGATCTCTCGCAGGGAAGCGCTGGGCGCGCTGGGGTTGCTGGCGCTGTCGAGCCGTATGGCGCGGAGGCGACGAAGGCCGGTATCGCGCTGCAGCTTTACACGGTGCGCGACGCGGCGAAGAAGGACTTGCCGGGCACGCTGAAAAAGGCCGCCGACATGGGCTGGCGCTACGTGCAGTGGAGCGGAATGCCGGGCCTGCCCGCCGATCAAATTCGCGCCGAGTTGGACAAGGCCGGCCTGAAGTGCATCGCCTGCCACACGAGCATCGAATCCTTCGAGAAGGATTTCGAAAAGGAAGTCGCGTTCTGGAAAACCGTCGGCAACAAAGATGTCGCGCCCGGCGGAATGATGAAGGACTGCACGAAGGATCTCGAATCTTGGATCAAGGGCTGCAAGCGCCTCGACACGCTCGGCGCAAAGCTGCGCGGCGTCGGCATGCGCCTGTCGTTCCACAATCACACCCACGAATTCGAAAAGTTCCCGAACGATCCGCGCACGAAGCACCAGATTCTGATGGACGAAACGAAGCCGGAAAACCTCTGCGCCGAACTCGACATCGCCTGGGCCCACGCCGCCGAAGTTGATGTCCCCGCCTACATCCGCAAACTCGCCGGCCGCATCAAGGTCGTTCATGCGAAGGACGTGACCAGCGAAGGCAAGAAGCACACCCTGATGCCGCTGGGCCAGGGCCAGGTGCCGTGGAAGGATGTCTTCGCCGCGGGCAAGGACGCCGGCATCGAGTGGTACGTCTACGAACAGGACAGCGGCAAGGGCGATCTCTGGGACTACGTCAAACAGAGCTACGACTTCCTGTCGAAGCAGCCTGTCTAGCCGCCAGCCAGCGCGCGACCGATTCTGCAACTTCCAATCATTGGAAAAATGGGGGACCGAAAATTCCAACGGTTGGAAGTTTTCTTTTGGCCTTTTTCCAGTGATTGGAAAAGCCCCTCGCGGAAAATTCCAATCATTGGCAAAGACGGCGGGCGGGGTGACATCCCCGCCCCGGGCCGGCAAATCGGCGTGCTTTTTCATCCGGTTTGTAGCCGCGGCGCTCAGTCGCCGCGCTCCGCCCCGACAGGGCGGGGCGGCTACATCACGGCGCGGGCGTCGGGGATGGGGCAGGGGCGGGGACGGGATCTTCGCCGGTGGAGCGGGGATGATCTACCAGCAGGCTTTGCGTCATATAGGTGGCCAGCTTCTCCGGCACGCGCGGGTGCATTTCGCAGAACTTGATCAGGTCCGCAGTCTGCGGATGACTCAAAGAAGCGTCTTTTGCCACTTCGCAGCCTATGAATGACCAAAAGAACGATCTTTTACCAGTAGCCATTTTGGCAGTGACCAAAAGAACGATCTTTTGCCAGTAGCCATTTTGGCAGTGACCAAAAGAACGATCTTTTACCAGTAGCCATTTTGGCAGTGACCAAAAGAACGATCTTTTGCCAGTAGTTATTTTGGCAGTGACCAAAAGAACGATCTTTTGCCAGTAGTTATTTTGGCAGTGACCC
>CAIVKH010000019.1 GCA_903906425.1 uncultured bacterium | reverse complement strand
TGCTCAATAAAACCGGCATTTCGGCGGAGAATCAGCCGGAAGTGATTTTCTTTACGGCGATTTCGGCCATCCTGGCCGGCCAGGTGATGACTTTGAAACGGCTGGATAAGCTGGCGGCGATAGCCAATGTCCCCACCACCAAGCCCGGCCAGCCAGCGCCGGGCGTCAAACCTCAACCTTGAGCGATTACACTTTACCGCCTTGTTCTACGCTCGTTGTGGGCATGACGGGTAGCGGCAAGACTACGTTTGCGTTGCGCTACTTGCTTAATGTCCCAGACGGCACCGAAGGGCATCGTTTTCATTTCGTCCATGAGCGCGAGGCGTGCGGCGTTGTTGCCGGCGGCTTCGAGTTCCTTGAGTTGCGCAGACGGATCGAGCAGCGCGTAGAGAATCGCCTTGCGCGTGGCGCGAAGGCCGATGGCGTAGGCGGCGATGCGGTTGATGCTGGCGTCGAAATAGTCGGTGGCGATGGCGACGCGGTCCCAGGCGTTGCCGCGCGCGATTTCGAGGAAGAGGGCGCGCAGGTCGTCGTTGAAGATGACGACGTGGTCGCTGTCCCAGCGTATCGGGCGGCTGACGTGCAGCAGCAGTTTTTTGTGGAACTGGAGGAACGCGGAAATTTTGTCGGTGATGGTTTCGGTCGGGTGCCAGTGGCCCATGTCGAGCGTGTAGCCGATGCCGCGGCTGATCGCGTAGCTGCCGTAATATTCGGCGGAGCCGACGACGAATTCTTCGCTGCCGATGCCGAAGAGCTTGCTCTCGACGTAGTCAACGCAGAGTTTCTTGTTCACCGACTTTTCCTTGACGATCGCGGCGTCGAGCGACTGCGTGAGAAGTTCGCGGTAGGTCCAGCGGTCGGCGGGAAAATCTTTCGCGCCGTCGGGAATCCAGTGGTTGACCAGGCAGGGGCTGCCCTGATTTTTCGCCATCGCCTCGGCAATCTTTCGCGACGCGATGCAGTGCTTCACCCAGAATTTCCGCGTCGCCGGATCAGTGCTCGAAAGCGTGAAGCCGGCGTTGGCCTTGGGGTGCGCGAAGAATGTCGGATTGAAATCCAGCGCGACGCGCCGCTTGCGGCTCCACGCCATCCAGTTTGCGAAATGCTCCGGCGCGATGCGGTCGCGGTCCACAACCTTCGTGCCGGTCTCGGCGTAGCAGGCGTGGATGTTGAGACGCAATTTGCCGGGAACGATTTCGAGAACCTTGTCGTAATCCTGCCGCGCCTCGTCGCCGGTGCGGGCGCGGCCCGGATAATTTCCGGTGGCCATGATTCCGCCGCCGGCAAGTCCCGCCTCTTTTGTTTCGAAGCCGCCGACGTCATCCGCCTGCCAGCAGTGCAGCGAAATCGGAATCTTCAGCGCGGCCTTGATGGCTGAATCCGTGTCGAGTCCAAGTTCCGCATAATCATTCTTCGCAAGTTTGTATGCTTGATCGCTGCTCATGTTCGCCGCCTTTCGTCACGTCATTAGTTTCGCACGATACGATTCCACTTCCCAGTTCTCGATGAATTCGCGCGCCGCGTCGGAGAGGAATTTGATGCCGCCGAAGGCCTGCGCGAGCTGCTGAAGCAGCGCGCCGTCCATCGCGAATTCCAGCGCGAGTTGCGCCACCTTGGGCGTCGGGCCGATGCCAAAGACGCCGACCTTCGTGACGATGACGCGCGGGAAATAGCCGTGCTTCGCCTTGAATTTTTCGAAGCCGTAGCGGGTCAGCGGGCCCATGTACGGAAAAGATTTGCTATAGACTGAGTGGTCCGGCGAGATCGGGCCATCGGCGATGGCGAACGGCGCGCTCGCGACTTCCGCCGCCGCCTCATTGCCGATGATTTCTTTCAGCAGCCCGGAGATTTCACCGACCTCTTCGTCGAGCGTCGGCGAACCGAATTCGAGTGCCGTCGAAATTTCGGCCTTTTTGTATTCGGCCCTCAACGTTTCGATCACACGGCGATACTGCGCGCGAATCTCATCGGCGGAATCGCCGCTGACAAAAATTCCATGGTTTTCGAGGATCAGCACATTCGGCTCACGCCCGTTCTTCGCGCGGAATTCCGCGATGCGGCGGTTCACATCAACGCACAGCGTGAAGCCGGGATCAATGTATGGCACCCACATCGCATCGGGAAAAAGTCGTGCGCAGGCGGCCGCGCCATCTTTCGCGCACGTCATTCCATTCACCAGCACCGCGTGCGTGTGGACGACATAGGTTCCGCGGAGGCTGTTGTGCAGCGGCGCCTCGACGGAAGCGCGCGCGTTCTGGCCCGGCAGCACGGCGGCGGCCATCACGTCCTTCACCAGCGCCTCTCGCGCCTGTTTGTTCGCGGGAACTTCAAGTTCGAAAAGCCTGCCAAGCTTCGCGCGATCCATCGCGACCAACGTCTCCGGCTTCAGCCCCGCGAGCGTCGTGCCCGACGGCTTGACCCAGAGCGTGCTGGCATTCTTGCATGAAGTATTCCCGCCCCCACCCTTCACGAAATCCGACGTCCCGAATTCGTGCGACAACTGCGCAATCGTTTTCAGCATTTCATCCATTTCCGTTTTCATCCCTCTCTGCGCAAAATTTCTATCGGCCATTCCGCAGAAAATACAGATTCAAATTCAGCAAACTATGGAATCCGCCATTGTTCGTCGAAGAAGTTCGCGTCGGCCACTCCCTTTTGCAGGCGGTCTGCGCGCGGTATGTGCATGCTGATGACGGCCCAGTCGGGAAGTTTCGGCGTCTGTCCCGAGTTGCTGCCACCGCCAACGACCGCGTAGGTGAAGCCGCTGTTGATGACGACATAATGTTTCGGATTCAGCGGATTCGGGAAAATGAAGGCCGGCACGAACCGGTCCGCCGGCCACGTCTTCTTGCCGACAACAATTTCTTTCTCGTTCCAATTGATCGGCAGCTTGTCGGCAATCCGGGCGAGCAGCTTGTTGCTCTTCGGATCGCCGAACAGGACCAGATTCATGCTGGCGATGTCGTCGTCGGAAATCTCCGAATCCTGCTTCACGCGCGGCGCGCCGCGATGCTGCCAGCGCCACTGCGCGATGGCGTAGGCCGACTCGTCCTTCACCCAGAAATCCGTCGTCTCGTTCATCGCCGTGCCGGTGGGCAGCACGAAAACGAACGGGTCCATGAACGCGTCGTCAATCGGGCCTTGCAGGCCGTGGCGTTTCGCGAGGCCCGCGGCTGGACCTCCGCGAACCCATTTCCCGTTTTGCTTCACGAACGGGATCGGCGTGTCATCACTGCCTTCAAGCGTTGCTCCGTCAATCACCACGCCGCCTTTCGCCGGGATGGCGAGCGTGAACGCCGCGATGCCTTTGGTCGTGACCTTCACGGTATCACCCCTGCGCTCGGCATTGACCGTCGAGCGCTCCCACTGTTTTTCGAGCGCATCCACGGTCAGCCATTTCATTTTATTGTAGCGCAGCGAAAACAGGACGAACCGGATCTTCGCCGGATTCGGATCGGTGCCCTTTTCCGCGGCGGCGTCCACAAGCCGCGCGACTTCGGCGCGGGCCTCCGGCTCATATTTGTGCGCCGTCTTCGGCCCGATGATGTGCGTCATCTTCATGCCTTCCTGCGCCAGCGCCGCCTCCATGCAATCGGCCGCGAGCTTCTGCTTGTCGATCTCGCCGCTATAGGCCACGAGCCTTGTGTTGAAAAAATTCGCCGCGTAGTTCGTCGCGTCGTAAAGCAGCCACAGCTTCTGCTCGTACCACGGCGGCTGGTTCGACATCGCCGCCATGTTCATGAACCGATAGACATCCGCGAAGCCCGCGCCCGGATTCACCGCGAAAAATTCCCCCGCGTGGTGCGCGCCGAAATGCCACGCCGCCGCCCCGCCCATCGAGAATCCGCGCGCCGCCACGCGCGCATCGTCAATCGCATACTGCGACTTCGCGTGCGCCAGCGCCTCGAACGCGTCCACCTCGCCCGGCCCGTGAAATGCGTTCATGAACCGCCCATACGGATGCAGCACGAACGCATTCGTCGGCATGAACTCGCTCTTCGCCTTCTCGCTCATCCGTCCCATCAGGAAATTGACCTCGCTCTGCGTATCGCCGCGCCCGTGAAACCAGATGTCGAGCCGCCTCTTCACCCCGTCGCCGCGCTGAAATTCCGCCGGCACCACCAGCCCGTACGGCTGCACCGAACCATCCAGCCTCGAAACGAAACCGCGCACCACATTGCCCGTCGCCGACAGCCACGGCGCCTCGCCATCGCGCAGCTCCGCCGCGCGCTCGTGGCCAGCCGCCAGCAGCGCCCGCGCCGACGCAAACTCGTTGGACTTGTAAAAAATCCCGTCGTCAATTACGTAGCGCACCGCGTTGTGGAAAATCTGGACGTCCGGCAGCAGCGCCAGCAACTCCGGCTTGTCCTTCAGCGCCCCCCTCAGATCCTCGATCTCCCCCGCGAGCTTGTGCGTATCATTGTTCAGCTCGAAACGGACCGGCAGCGGAATCTCGATGCCCTTCGGCGGATACCACAGCAGCTTGTTCGTCTGCGCCGGCGCGCACAGCGAAGCGGATGCCGAAAATAGGAAAGCCAGTGCAACGCGGAATCTTGTTTTCATTCCCGCAGCATACCGGCGTGACCACCGGGATGAAATCGCAATTTCCAATGATTGGAACCCGCCGCCCCCGAGAACTTCCAATCATTGGAAACAAGGAGGCCGGCGGCGGATTGTCGGGGTGCTTCTCAAGGACAACATCTGTGTGATCTGCGAAATCTGTGGATGAGTTCCCGGGCATCTTCCCCCGGCCGTCTTGTCCCGCTGAGGGGTCTGCGACGGGACTACGAACCTTGTAGCGACGGTTGATCGGAATAGCCGGGGCGGACTGCGATGGCCGCAATCGCGGACCATAGATGCAACATTTCAACTTCTACGATCCGGTTATTGTGCGGCGGGAACTTCCTTGTCGCCAAGGATGGCCCCGTTTTGGTCAACAGTGACGGCGAAGGTCTTGCCGTCTTTCGGAATTGTCGCGGTGTAGGACTCGGTTCCGGCCTTCATTGTTCTGGTGACATCCTTGATCTGGACGTCGCCGGCCCGCCGGTGGATCGCGGCAGATGCAGCGGTGGACACCTGACTGAACGGAATCCGCTCCTGCGTCATGGTGAGCTTTCCATCCGGGGAGAAGGTGTCCCAAAACTTATGTCCGTCCCGGTCGAATTCGATCAGGTAGCTGACGTTTCCCCTGTCGCCTTGTTTGACGACCTTCGCGATTTCGGCCCCGGTGCTGTTGGTGGCGACCATGGCAAGAACGGGCGCGGGCAAATCCTTCAAAGCGATCTGCGTGTCTGCGGCCGTCGCGATGCCATGGATTGTCGCGCACGCGGCGCATGTGAGCACGAACGCAATCCCCCCATGATTCTTCATGACAATTCCCTTTCCGTTCCCGGCGCAATACCATCGTCGCTCCAGCCCCTGAAGTACCATACGTCACCGGGCCGGCGCGTCAAAGCCGCCCCCCGGCATGGTGGTTGCCTGGTTTGTGATGCTTTCCAATCATTGGAGAAGATCGTGAGCGCAGAGTTCCAATGATTGGAAGAAAGTCCAGAAGGGATGGCGCACGGCTGCCGGCCGAGGTCATCCAACGATGGAGCGGTCAAACGGGAGGTCATCATCCGGCGCGGCGGGTCAGTTGGTGCGCTGGATGAGGATGAAGCCGAGGATTTCGTAGGCGATGGCCGGGAACCAGACGATCAGGTCGGGGCGCAATTGCGGTTTGCCGACCAGCTGGTTGGCGATGATGATGAATAGATAGAAGACGAAAATGAGCATGAGGCTGATCAGTACGCCCATGGAGGATTCGCGGCGCTTGGATTTCATGCCCAGAGGAATTCCGATGAGGGCGAAGGCAAAGCAGGACATGGAAAGCGAGAGGCGCTTATTGGCCTCGACCATCATGGTCATACGCTGGCGGAGCAGGTCGCGGGGCTGCAATTCCGGGAAGAGCGCGGCGATGTTGCGGATGCCCTTCGTCAGCTCGCCATAGGTCATTTCGCCGACCTTCTGGTGGACCTGGCGCTTCCGCAGAATCTGCTTGAGGTCGATGCTGTACGGATATTCCCGCGCGTCGATGTGGTGCCACTTCGAGTCGCCGCCGCTTTCCTTCATGAGCGCGTCGCTGTGGACGTTGAACAGATCGATCATCATCAGGGCGTTGGTCGGGTCCGAATGGATGCGGCCATATTCGGCGCGGATGTTCTGGACCGGCCCGTTGCTGCCGAGCTGGTAAACAACGACATCCTTGATGTCGCTTCCCTTCCGGTCGCTCACATAGATGAGCATGCCGGGGAAGTCGCGGACGAAGCGGCCCGGTTCGAGCAGCTTGGCCGGGTCCTCGTTGCCGACCTCCGCAATCATTTCGCGGAAGTGCAGGCGGCATAGCGGGGCGATGGAGGTGTTGATGCTCAGGCAGAAGGCCGACAGCAAAATCGCAAGAATCAGGATCGGCGCGACGATCTGCCACAGGCTCACGCCGCACGCCTTCATCGCGGTGATCTCGCCGTCGAACGACATGCGCCCGAACACCAGAAGCACGGAGGTGACCACGCTGATCGGGATCGAAAACGTCAGCATGAACGGAACGTTCAATCCGAAAATCTTCGCGATCAGCCCGACCGAGATTCCCTTCGCCGCCACGTCAATCGCCTTGATCAGCACGCCGAGGCACAGCACCGACGTGAACACCATCAGCGTCATGCCGAACGTCACCAGAAAATCCTGGATCAAATATTTATTGAGAATCCGCACCCTTTGCGTCCCATCACTTCATCGAACGTTTCGCCGACCAGACCGTATTGAACAAAAGCATCGTGATGGTCATCGGCCCCACCCCGCCCGGCACCGGCGTAATGGCCGACGCCTTCTGCGACACCGCAGGAAAATCAACATCGCCGACGAGCCGGAATCCGCTCTTCTTCGTCGCATCCGGCACGCGATTGACGCCGACATCCACGACCACCGCGCCCTCGCGAATCATGTCCGCCGTGATCGTCCCCGGCCGGCCCGCCGCCGCGATCACGATGTCCGCCTGCCGCGTGAACGCACCGATATCCGGCGTCCCCGTGTGGCACATCGTCACCGTCGCATTGCCGAGTTCGTTCTTCATCGAAAGGAGATTCGCCAGCGGCCGGCCCACGATGTTGCTGCGGCCCACGATCACGACATGTTTTCCCGACGCGCGAATTCCGCTGCGCTTCAGCATCTGCAAAACACCGTGCGGCGTACACGGCAGAAACGCCGGCAGCCCGACGACCATCCGCCCGACGTTCGTTGGATGAAAACCGTCCACGTCCTTGTCCGGATCAATCGCCGCGATGACTTCCTGTTCGATCCGCGAATCCGGCAGCGGCAACTGCACGAGAATTCCGTGAATCTTCGCATCGCCATTAAACTGCCGCACCACCGCCAAGATTTCCTCGCGCGTCGCCGTCGCCGGCAGGCCGGTCTCCTGCGAGAACATGCCCGCCTCCGCGCACGCCTGCTCCTTGCCGGTCACATACGAGCGCGACGCCGGATTGTCGCCGACGAGCAAAACGCCCAGCCCCGGCGTAACGCCGCGCGCCTTCAGCGCCGCAACATCCGCCGCGATCTCGCGCCGCATCTCCGCGGCGATCAGTTTTCCATCCAGAATTTTCGCGCTCACAAAATCACCCTCTCCAAGAAAAGCCACGCGACTCTAGCGGCGCGCCGCAGGGATTGGAAGAGCGGACCGCCCCCCGCCCGTTAATCGCATTCCTGGGCGGACCGTGATGAATCGAAGCGCAAGTTCCAATGATTGGAAATCTCCGCGACGCAAACTTCCAATGATTGGAAGTTGCGTTTCGCGAGATGACCGCGCGCCCGCGCCTTTTCAGGTCAACTGTTCGCCGCGGGTCATGACAACCTTGCCAGTGCGGCAGATTTCGATGACTTCGAATTTTTTGATCATGTTGACGAAGGCATCCACTTTGTCGCTGTCGCCGGCGGCCATGATGATCATCGAGGTGTCGGTCAGGTCCACGGTCTTGCAGTTGAAGTGCTCGACAATGTGCAGCGCCTCGAAGCGCTGCGTGACGCTGCAACGGATTTTCACGAGCGCCAGTTCGCGGGTGACGGCGGCGTCGTCGGTGTGGTCTATGCAGCGGATTACGTCAATGAGCTTGCAGACCTGTTTGATGATCTGGTCAATGCCCTCGGGCTTACCGGTGATGCCGATGGTCATGCGCGAGAATCTTCCGTCCATGGTGGCGGATACGACGAGCGATTCGATGTTGAAGCCGCGGCGCGCGAAGCACTGGGCGATGCGCGCGAGCACGCCGGGCTTGTTGGCGACGTACACGCTGAGCGTGTGGAGGTGGGCGTTGGGCTTGATCATGATTTTCACCTGATGCTAGATGCTGAATTCTCGACTCTTGATGACTTCGACGTTGGACTTTGGACTAGGTTGATCCTGTCGGCTTCTCCATCTGCGTTTTCGGCGCTTCGAGGATCATGTCCTCGATGGGCCGGCCGGCGGGGATCATCGGATAGACGTTGGTCGCTTTCTCGACCTCGGCGTTGATGATGCAGGGGCCGTCGTTGTAGTCCATCGCCCGCTTCAAAATCTTGCGGATGTCCGCGCCGCGCTTCAGCGTGAAGCCGCGCGCGCCTTCGAAGGCCTCGGCGAGTTTTGCGAAGTTGGGATTGCCTTCGAGATTCACGCCGCTTTCGCGCGACTCGTAGAACAGCTCCTGCCATTGCCGGACCATGCCCAGATAATGGTTGTTCATCACGATGACCTTGACCGGCAGCTTGTGGATGCAGGCGGTGGCCAGCTCGCACATCGTCATTTGGAAACCGCCGTCGCCGACGATGGCCCAGACCTGCGTTTTCGGCGCAGCGAATTGCGCGCCGCACGCCGCGGGAAAACCGTAGCCCATCGTGCCGGCGCCGCCGGAGCTCAGCCACGTGTCGGGTTTTTCCGTCTTGCAGAACTGCGCGGCCCACATCTGATGCTGGCCGACATCCGTTGCGATGATCGCCTTGCCAGCGGTCATATCGCTCAACTCGGCCAGAATGTGCTGCACCTTCAGTCCGCCGTGGATTTTGAACTTGAGCGGATATTTTTTCTTCAGCCCGTCGAGATGCTTGAGCCACTCTTCGCTGTCGAGCCGTTCGACGTGCTTGATCAACTCCTGCAAAATTTTCTTCGCATCGCCGACGCAGGCGTGATGAACGGTGATCATTTTGTTGATCTCGGCGGCATCAATATCAACGTGGATTCGCACGGCGTCTTTGCAGAAGCGCGCGGGCGGCCCGATGATCCGGTCGTCGTAGCGCGAACCGATGGACATGATCAGATCGCAATCCATCACCGCCTTGTTGGCGTAGGCGGTTCCGTGCATGCCGATCATTCCCAGCGACAGCCGGTGCGATTCCGGGATCGCGCCCTTGCCCAGCAGCGTCGTCGTCACGGGCGCCTGCAATTTTTCGGCGAACTGGCGAAGCTCGGCCGTCGCGTGCGAAATCAGCACGCCGTGGCCCACGAGCAGAACCGGCTTGCGCGATTTCTTCAGCGCCTCGGCAATCACCTTGATGCCCGCGATGTCCAGATCGATCTCCGGTTTGTAGCCCGGCAAGTCCATCTCGACATCGAGCGGCGCCGTGCAGGGCGTGGCGCTGATATCCTTGGGAATATCAATCACGACCGGACCGGGCCGACCCGTCGTCGCAATGTGAAACGCCTCGCGCATGATCCGCGGAATGTC
The DNA here is from genome assembly GCA_903906425.1 of uncultured bacterium. Taxonomy (GTDB): domain Bacteria; phylum Verrucomicrobiota; class Kiritimatiellia; order CAIVKH01; family CAIVKH01; genus CAIVKH01. The sequence continues at coordinate 5,822 of CAIVKH010000019.1, read as the reverse complement.
ATTCACATTCTTGATCAGATAGCTGTGTTTCACCACCGGCATCGTCAGCCCGTACACATCGGCCTCCTGAAACGCGTCCTTGCCGAGCATCGGCGAAATGGTCTGGCCGCAGAGCACGATCATCGGCACCGAATCCATGTGCGCGGTCATGATGCCCGTGATCGTGTTTGTCGCACCCGGCCCGCTCGTCACGAGCACGACGCCCGGACGTCCGGTCACGCGGGCGTAGCCGTCGGCCATGTGCGTCGCGCCCTGCTCGTGCCGCACGAGGACGAGTTTGATTTTCGTCTTCGTCGTGACCAGCGCGTCGAAGATCGGGATCGCCGCCCCGCCGGAGAGGCCCCAGATATATTCGACGCCCTCGCGTTCCAGGCACTTCACCAGCGTCTGCGCGCCGTCCAACTGTTGTGCTTTCGTTGACATGCTCACCTCAAAATTGATATTTCGCGCACAAGTTACACGCCATCGCAGAGAATGCAAAACAAATGTTCATTTTTTTATGACAAGTTTTGAACTGACTCGAAAGCATGGAATAACTTTAACTGCTTTGCATCGCAAGTTTGAAGCCATTTCAAAACATCGCTCTCCAAACTGCCGATCAAAATGGAAAGTTGAGACAACCATCCTGACTTCCAATCATTGGAAAAGACGATTGCGCAATTTTCCAATGATTGGAAATGCCGGGAGTGGGTCTGGTCGCGCATACAGGGTTTCACCCCATTGTGCCGGGGGGGGCCGCAGGAGTACCCGGTCAGCCGACGCTGAGTTCTTCGGCGCCACAAAAGGAAAGCGAGCAAGAGATGAAAACGAAGATTCAAGCGAGCGGTGGCAGGATGGTGAAACTGGTCTGCGTGGGTTTCGCGTGCGCGATGTCGGGGGCCTACTTTCTCGGGACGACGGGTTGCGAAAGTCAGGGCGGCAATTCCCACGCGAATGTGTCGCTGGCGGAATATAACGAGGTGACAAACCGCGCGCACTATGCCGAGGTGGTGGCCATCTTCGGGGACGATCCGACCAAGTCGTCCACGTCGACGGGGCCGGGCGGCGTCAGCGCGCAGGTTTATGAGTGGATCAACAAGGATGATTCCTCGGCGACGGTGTCGTTTGAAAATGATGCGGTGTATGCCAAGAGCCAGACGAACCTGAAGTGAGCGGGGCGCGCGCTCAAAGGTTTGACACGAGGCGGGCGGGCCGTAGATTCGCGCGTCATGCCACGAATGCCAACATGGATACGCCTGAATATGCGGGCGAACCCGGAGTTCAAGTCGGTGCACGGCCTGGTCGGGGACCTGGGGCTGCATACGGTTTGCAAGAGCGCGAAGTGTCCGAATATTCATGAGTGCTGGGGGCGCAGTACGGCGACGTTCATGATCCTCGGCAATATCTGCACGCGCTCGTGCAAGTTCTGCGCGGTGCCGCCGGGCCGGCCGGCAGGCGTGGATCGCGATGAGCCGCGGCGCGTGGCCGAGGCGTGCGGGCGCATGAAGCTGAAGCATGTCGTGATCACCTGCGTGACGCGCGACGATCTGCCGGACGGCGGCGCGGGAATTTTTGCGGAGACGATCATGTCGGTGCGCGCGGAGGTGCCGGGAATTTCCATCGAGGTGCTCACGTCGGATTTCCAGGGCAACGTGAATGACGTGGCGGCGGTGCTGGAGGCGCGGCCGGATGTGTTCAGCCATAATCTCGAAACGGTGCGCGATCTGCAGAAGGAGATCCGGCCGCGGGCTTCGTATGCGACTTCGCTGGCGGTGCTGAAATATGCGGCGGAGTGGCCGGCGAGGACGGCGGTCAAGTCGGGTGTCATGGTCGGGCTGGGTGAGACGGACGACGAGGTGATCGAGGCGATGAAGGATCTTTTCGACAGCGGCGTGAGGCTGCTGACGATCGGGCAATACTTGCAGCCGACGCGCACGCACAGGCCGGTGGAGCGCTATGTGTCGCCGGAGACTTTCAAGATGTATGAGCAGCGCGCGAAGGAAATCGGGTTCCTCGGCGTGGCGGCCGGGCCGATGGTACGCTCGTCGTATCGCGCGGATGAGTTGCTCGCGCTCGCGAAAGCGGAGCGGGCAAAATGAGCGGCACGCCGGCCAGCGATTTGCGCGTGTGCGTTCTGATCCCCGCGTTCAACGAGGAAAAGCACATCGCAAAAGTCGTGGCCGAGGTTCTCCAGCATATCCGTGACGTGATCGTGATCGACGACGGATCGAAGGACAAGACGGCCGAGGCGGCGGCGATGGCCGGGGCGCATGTCATCCGGCAGCCGGCGAACCAGGGCAAGGGCGCGGCGCTGGACGCGGGGTTCGCCTTCGCGCGGGAAAAGGGTTTCGAGGTGGTGATCACGATGGATGCCGACGGGCAGCATCTGCCGGCGGAGGTTCCGAAATTCATCGAGGCCTACAAGCGCACACGGATTCCTGTCCTGATCGGCAGCCGCATGGCGCAGCTCGACACGATGCCGTTCGTGCGGCGCGAGACGAATCTGTTCATGAGCTGGCTGCTGGGCCGCGTGATGGGCCAGTACGTTCCCGACACGCAATGCGGCTTCCGCCTCTATCGCTGCGACGTCCTGCCGGTCGCGGGCACCGGCTCGACGCATTTTGCCGCCGAGTCCGAGATGCTGCTGAACCTCGCGCATCGCGGCGTCCGCATTGACGCGGTCCGCGTGAGCACGGTCTATGCGGACGAGCAAAGCAAAATCAACGCGCTCCCGGACACGTGGCGGTTTTTCCGCATGCTGTGGCAATATCGCCGGCGCCGGCACGTGCGGCGCTGGAGCAGCGAGATGGACTGATTCGCCGCGGCGCGGCTGCATCGGCGGTTGCGTTTCCACGCAAATTGTGGAGAATGCGACGCATATTGCATCGTAGCCGCATGAAAACTGCCACACCAGATGTCTGCCGGGAGGACGCGAACTGATCGCGCGCCAGCGATGCCTCACCGCACCTTGAACATTGATGAAGTCGCGGAGTTCGTTCATCTGACACGCGCCGAGGTCGAAAAGCTCGTGCGGAAAAACCGGATTCCGCACCAGAAGATCGGCGACCGGGTCATTTTCCGCAACGTGGACGTCGAGCAGTGGGCGTCGCAGCGGCTGCTCGACACGCGGGCGGGCGACACAAAGTTCTTCGAGGCGTTTCACCAGCGTTCGACCGACACACACTCCGGCGAGTCGCAGGATGGCGCGATCATTCCCGACCTCCTCGCGCGGGGACGGATCGAGCCGGAGATGGGTGCGAAAACGAGAGCGTCGGTGCTCTCCGAAATGACGATGCTGGCCGACGAATCCGGCATGGTGAACAACCCGGTTGATCTGCTCGAAAGTTTGCGGGAGCGCGAGGAGCTGTGCAGCACCGCCATGCCCGACGGCATCGCGCTGCTGCATCCGCGCCATCATCACGAATATCTTTTCGTCGAGTCGTTCATCGTTTTTGGCCGCGCCGGCCAGCCCGTGCCGTTCGGCGCGCCGGACGGGAAGCTGACCGACCTCTTTTTCCTGATCTGCTGCGGCGACGACAAATTCCACCTGCACATCCTCGCGCGCCTTTGCGCGATGTGTACCACGACGAATCTCATCACCGATTTGCGCGTGGCCGAGACGGCGCAAAACATGTTCGATCTCATCGCCCTCGCGGACCTGGACGTCATCCGGAACATCAGGCGGTGATTTTCGTGCGGCGGAAAATCCGGCCGTGGTTTCCAATGATTGGAAAATGCGCGTGCCGGAATTTCCAATCATTGGAAGTGACGGCCAACTTGCAGGAGGCAGGCCATGAGCGTTGAAACGGAGTTGAAGAAAGAGGTTCGCGTCGAAACCGGAATGCGCTTCGGGCGCGTGACGCCGTCGGTCAACGAGGTGCGCGAGGCCGCGCGGGTCATCCTCGAAAACAAGCTCAAGCAGCGGCGGCTGCAAATGGATTTGCGCGCAAAGGAGACGCTGCTCGCCGCCGTATGCGACGACATGCTCGGCTGGGGGCCGCTCAGCCCGCTCATGCACGACAACGAAATCACCGAGATCATGATCAACGGCCCGGCGCAGATTTTCATCGAGAAGCGCGGGCGAAAACTTCTTTCCGACGTCTCATTCGATGACGACGGCCACCTGCGGCTCATCCTCGACAAGATGCTCGGACCGAGCGGGCGGCGGCTCGACGAGAGCTCGCCCTATGTGGATTTCTCGCTGAAGGACGGCTCGCGCGTTAACGCGATCGTCTCGCCGCTGTCGGTCGGCGGGCCTACGATCACGATCCGCAAATTTCTCGACTCGCTCGAATCGCTCAACGACCTGATCCGCCTGCGGACGATCACCGAGCAGATGGCGCGATTCCTGAAGGCCTGCATCAAGGCGAAACTCAACATCATTTTTGCCGGCGCGACGGGCGCGGGCAAAACCGCGACGCTCAACGTCCTGTCCGCCGAGCTTTCGCCCGACGACCGGATCATCACGATTGAAGACGCGCTCGAATTGAAATTGAAGCAGCAGCACGTTGTCCGTTTGCTGACGCGCGGGTCGAACATCGAAGGCAAGGGCACGGTCAGCATCCGGCATCTGTTCAGCAACACGCTTCGCATGAGGCCAACGCGCATTATCCTCGGCGAAATCCGCGGCGAAGAGGCGATTGATTATTTGCAGGCCATCAACAGCGGCCACGACGGCACGCTCGCGGTGCTGCACGCCTCCACGCCCGCCGATGTCCTCGGACGGCTTGAAACGATGGCGATGTTTGCCGGCCTGAATTTGCCGTCGCAGGAAATCCGCCGGCAGATCGCGTCAGGTCTGAACCTGATTTTGCAGCACGAGCAACTGGCGGACGGCTCCCGAAAAATCACCTATGTCACCGAAGTCACCGGCATGAGCGACGGCAACATCACATTGAACGACATCTTCCGCTATCACATAGAAGACATCGCCGACAGCGGCCAGGTCATCGGCGAATTCAGATTCGTGAACCTGCCGCTGCACACCGACCGCTTCAAAAAGCGCGGCATCAAACTCGATGAAATCTTCTAGCGGTGAATAATGAGAATGCAAAATATCGGGAACAGATTCTCTGTCGAGACGGTCTTCTCGATATTCGTTATTGCGGTTTGCGGAATTTTGCTTTTGGTTTTCGTTCTCGTTCCGCGCTCAAAAGTGCGCTCGCAGATGACCGCAGTGTACAGCAATGGAAATCAGATTCGCCTTTCGATGCTTGCAGCCAACGATGAAAAGACATTTCCGCCGGGGCGATCGGGCTTGATACGCTGGCCTGATTCGAGTCACTTCCTGGCTGAACTGATCGAGAGAAATCTTCTCGATGTGACCTACGGTTTCTTTGCGCCACCAATGGAGATCAAATACTATGCGAAAGATTACCGTCAGTTTGTTGATGGCAAATTTCACAACATCTGGTGCGTCACTCTGGACCTCGAAAATACGAAATCGAATGTGCCGGCTATTTTCACACAGAATTTCTCGTTCAGTTCGAACACGCTGTCATCCTGCACAGGTTTCAATCCGAAGGCCCCGCCGTGGGGCGACAGGGGCGGCGTCATTCTTCTGCGCGACGGCGGCGGCTACATTGTGAAAAACGCGGACGAAGCAATTGCGATTTTCAAGACCGCAACGAACATGTTTCTATGGCCTCTCGGGAATAGACAATTTATGGCGCACTGAATTTGCGCCGCGTGACAGTTCAGCCCGCTAGTGTAGTGTAACAGTCATATCTTTACAATCTCTGGATTCCTGTCATGCTGCCGAACATGTGGAATCCAGCTTGTGCATTGTCCATGACGGCCGAGGAGCAGCAAACCCTGGAGGCGTGGGTGCGCGCCCCTGGGAC
>CAIVKH010000018.1 GCA_903906425.1 uncultured bacterium | reverse complement strand
TCGGCCGTCATGGACAATGCACAAGCTGGATTCCACATGTTCGGCAGCATGACAGGAATCCAGAGATTGTAAAGATATGACTGTTACACTACACTAGGTTTACGAACACGGATGCGTGTTCGAACTCGCGCGAGCAAGTCCAGCTCTCGCGTTTGGACTCATCTTTCGGTTCGCCGAGCGGCTTGTCGATTTCGGGATGCCAGTCGAACGTGCCGCAGTCGGAGTCCCACCCCACGACCCTGAAATCTGGAAACAGGTTGATGTCTTTTTGCGCCGTGGACACGATCTAATCTCGCAGTCAAAGGCGCTTGCTGCGTGATTGTTGTGTTGTGGTGTTGGATGTCTGCGAACCGTTCTTGCTGATCCATCGAACTCAGATCGATGTTACGGCTAGCGAGGTCCGTGTTGGACGACCTGAATGCTGAATAATTCCTCTGCAAAGGATCTCCGGTTTATCGTAATTCAAAGCGGTCGGCGGATGGCGTGGTGAACGTCTTGCATTTGCTGACCGTCGCGCAGTCGGTTTTCTCTTCGGTCGTCACCGGGTGCACGGACATGATCAGCCTGTCGCGCAGCCTCACGACCTGTGCGGCAGATTATGTCACGCCGTAAAAATCTCTGTGCGGTTTTGCCGCAACACCTCTCCGCGAACTTCCAATCATTGGAGACAACTGAATATGGAATTTTCCAATGATCGAAAACGACTGGAGAAATCAAATGAAACGAAACACATCACTGATCGTGTTGGCCCTGTTGTTTGCGGGGACTGCGTTGGCGCAGGATGCCCGGCCGGAGCGTTTCGTCGAGGCGGCGAAGTCGTTCGCGGATGTTGCGCTGAGGTATGGGCGCGATTCGTACGGGCCGAAGCATACGCCGCTGTTTGTGGACGGCATTGACTGGGAGTCGCACGAGCCGGTGATGTGGAAGTCGCGCGATGGCCATGCGTGGGCGCTGTCGGATCTGGGCAACCAGCAGAATTTCTTCCGCATGCTGGTGGGGCTTTCCGCGCTGACGGGCGATCCGCAGTACAGGCAGGCCGCGGTCGAGGCGACGCGCTATGCGCTGACGAATCTGATGGAGAACGGCTTTCTCGCGTGGGGCGGGCACATGGCCTACAACGCGTCCGAAGATGTCATCGTCTGTGCCGAGGACAAGGGACGCGTTCACGAACTGAAGTGCCACTATCCTTTTTACGAGTTGATGTGGGAGATCGATCCGCACGCGACCAGGACGCTGATTGAAACGATGTGGAACGGGCATGTGCTCGACTGGTCGAATCTCGATTTCAACCGCCACGGCGTTCCTCGAAAGATGGGGCCGCTCTGGAAAAGCGAATACAAGGGCACGCCGGTTTTCTTCGACGGGCACGGGCTCACGTTCATCAACGCCGGCAGCGATCTGAGCTATGCGGCGGCGATGCTGAGCAAGTTTACCGGCGATCCCGATCCGCTGGTGTGGGCGAAGCGGCTGGCTCATCGCTATGTCGAAACCCGCGATCCGAAAACCGGCATCGGCGGCTATCAGTTCAGCCAGGAGCGCGATGCCTGGTGCGACAACGCCGGCAAGATCCGCGGCGACCGCGCGCAGTATTTCTTCGCCGACGATTTTCCCGGCCACCGCGTTGTCGAGGGCACGATGTTCCCCGCATACGGCAACACGCCGGAGGTGCGGCCCCGCATCTGCCAGTTGATGCTCGGCGAGACGCTCGGCACCAACGGCACGGAATTCGTCCAATGGGCGCGCGAGGAAATGACGGCGTGGGGCAAGTCGGCCTATCGCGCGAAGGACAATACGTTCATTCCGATGCTGACCGACGGCACGAGTATGGAAGGCTACGTCGTGAAGAAGGACGGCTACTTCGGACCGAAAGGACGCGTCTTCACGGCAGGCAAGGCCGGTGCGATTGATTTCTGGACGTATGCGCTCGGCTGGCGGCTCACCGACGACGCCTTCCTCGGCGAGATGGTCCGCTCCATCCGCAACGCGAACACGTTTGAAAAAAGCAAAGACCCGGCCGCGCTGTTCGGGTTTCTCGAACTCTACCGAAAGACCAGGGATCGCGCGGAGCTTCAGGCGGCCGAGCGCGTGGGCGACAACATCATCGCCGCCCGCCTGCATCTCAAGGGCCGGGTGAAGTTCGACCGCGTCGAACCGCTCGCGCTGCTGCATCTGGCCGCGGCCATACAGGACCGTGCGTCACTCGTGCCGGCCTACGTTGGAGGCGCCGGCTTCTTTGCCGCCGCCTACGCCGATCAGGGGCACAAGTACGACGACTTCCTCTATCGCTGACCACCTGCTTCATGCGCTGCGCGATTTCTTCGTACGAGCAGTGATGCACCCGCTGGCATCCGGTCAGATCGGCGAATCCCTCGTCGATGGAATGCTCCTCCACCAGCGGCGTGAACCGCCGCATAATGTTGAACATCCGTTTCGAGACCAGGCTGTACGTCTCGTAATCGTCCGGGAGCACGATCAGATCAGGACAGATCCTGATCGCCTCGTGCAGCGCTACGCCCCGCTTGATGCCCAGGGCCTTCGCCTCGTAGCTGGCACACGCGATGATGTTGCGTTCCTTGCCCGTGACCATCGGCCGGCCCCTGTACGCGGGATTCAACGACTGTTCGACGGACGTGAAGAACGCGTCCCCGTCCAGGTGCGCGATGGCGCGTGGAAAGGAATCAATCATCAGCGGCTGTGTGGCGTCCGTCATGCTTGCCGGAATAGCGCCGACGCTGTGAGCGGTCAAGACGATACTGAACGATGGTTTCGTTATGTGCCGGGGTCGAGATATTGGCTTCGTACTTCCGGTTGCGCAGACATGATCAGCGCGCATCGTAACGATTCCTGCACAGCCGGCAGTTCTGGTTGCACTCCCCGCGCCTCACAACCGCAGCGCTCAAATCCGGCGGATGAAAAAGGCGGCGAAATCTTAAACGCTTGCGGACGCCGGAAAGTGGAACGCCGCGCAGATTCATCACCTGCATGGCGGATTTTTCCGCGCCGCCGAAAACCCCGTGCGGTTTTCCTCGCCACCTTCCCGTGGCTTCCAATTATTGGAAACAATCGGCTACGATGACCTCCAATGATTGCAAGCAGCAAAGTCATGACAAAAACCATAAAGAGCGTAATCAAATTTGTCGCGGCGTTGCTCGGCCTATCGATGCCGGCTTCGTTGCGCGCGCAGGCGCACAATCCGATCATCTGGGCGGACGTGCCGGACATTGCGGTGATCCGCGTGGGGGACATGTATTACATGAGCAGCACCACGATGCATCTGAGTCCGGGGCTTCCGATCATGAAGTCGCGGGATCTCGTGAACTGGCAGTTGGTGCGTTATGCCTATGACACGCCCGGCGAAGATGACGCGCTGAGTTTGCGAAATGGGAAGAGCGCATACGGCAAGGGTTCGTGGGCGAGCAGCCTGCGCCATCACAACGGGACGTTCTATGTGACGACGTTTTCGGGCACGACGGGGAAGACGTATGTCTATTCGACGAGGGACATCGAGAAGGGGCCGTGGGCGGTGTCGTCATTCCGTCCGATGCTGCATGACCATTCGCTGTTCTTCGATGACGACGGGCGGGTGTACATGATTTATGGCGGCGGGCGGATCAAACTCATCGAGCTGACCGCAGATGCGTCGGCGATCAAGGCGGGCGGGGCGGATCAGGTGATCATTCCCGACGCGAGCGCAGTGGCCGGGCCGGACATCGGGCTGCGAGCGGAAGGCTCGCAGATGTTCAAGGTCAACGGGAGGTATTATCTTTTCAACATCGTCTGGCCGAAAGCTGGCATGCGCACGGTGATCGTCCATCGCGCGGACAAGATCGCCGGGCCTTATGAGGGAAGGGTGGCGTTGCAGGACAAGGGCGTCGCGCAAGGCGGCCTCATCGATACGCCGAAGGGCGAATGGTATGCGTATCTGTTTCAGGATCACGGCGCGGTGGGTCGCGTGCCGTTTCTCGTGCCCGTGAAATGGGAGGACGGCTGGCCCGTGTTGGGCGTGGATGGCAAGGTGCCGGACACGCTGAGTCTTCCCGCGAGCACGGGCTGCATTCCGGGCATCGTGGCGTCCGACGAATTCGACCGCCGCCCCGGCGAGCGCGCGCTGCCGCTGGTCTGGCAGTGGAATCATAATCCTGACGACAATCTCTGGTCGCTCACCTCGCGTCCGGGTTTCCTGCGGCTCACGACCGGGCGCGTTGATACGGATTTCCTCGCGTCAAGAAATACGCTGACGCAGCGGACCTTCGGCCCGGAGTGTTCGGCCACGACGGCGATTGATGTGAGCAACATGAAGGACGGCGACTTTGCCGGACTCGCGCTGTTGCAGAAGAAATATGGACTGGTCGGCGTGAAGGCCGACGGCAACGCGAGGGCGATTGTGATGTTGAGCGCGGAATCCGATTCGCCCGTCGAGATCGCGCGCGTTCCGCTTGCCGGCAAGACTGTCTTTCTGCGGGCCGACTGCGACTTCAAGGACCGCGCGGACAAGGCAAACTTCTTCTACAGCCTCGACGGCAAGACATGGACGGCCATCGGCGGGGCTCTGAAGATGGTGTACACGCTGCCACACTTCATGGGCTATCGCTTCGGTCTTTTCAACTTCGCGACGAAGACTCCGGGTGGCTACGTGGACCTCGATTCTTTCCGCATTGGCGTGCCGCCATCGATTGCCGACAAGGACAAACATCCATGAAGAGATACGCCGCACTTTTTGCACTGAACCTTCTTGTCGCGTGCATCGCCGTCCGTGCGCAGACACCGGGCGAACCATCGGGCGATCCGTCGCGCAAGGGATTGCCGCCGGGCCCGCGTGCCGAGTTCGGCCGGAAGATTGTTCTCGGGCCGGACGACAAGCCCGCGTTTTCTTTGCCGCCGGCCGGCTTCGATGTGAAGCGCGAGGGGATTCCGCACGGCAGGATCGAGATGATCGAATACGAGTCGAAGACCGTCGGTACCACGCGCAAGATGAACGTGTACACGCCGCCCGGTTACACGAAGGAGAAGAAATATCCGGTGCTCTATCTGCTGCACGGCATCGGCGGCAACGAATGGGAATGGCAGCACTTCGCCACGCCGGACGTGCTGCTGGACAATCTGATCGCCGATGGCAAAGCGGTGCCGATGATCATCGTGATGCCGAACGGGCGCGCGCAGAAAAATGACCATCCCACGGGCGACATGTTTGCCGCCGCGCCGTCGTTCGCGGTGTTCGAGCGAGATTTGCTGGACGATGTGATTCCCGCGATAGAGTCGCGCTACGGCGTTCAGGCCGACCGCGAGCATCGCGCGCTGGCCGGGCTTTCGATGGGCGGCGGGCAGACGTTGAACTTCGGGCTTACGCATCTGGACACGTTCGCGTGGCTCGGCGGCTTTTCCTCCGCACCGAACACGAAGAAGCCGGAGGAATTGCTGCCCAGGCCGGAAGCGGCGAAGCAACTCAAGCTGCTGTGGCTTTCGTGCGGGAACAAAGACGGACTGATCAACATCAGCCAGGGCATGCACACGTTTCTGAAGGAACACGGCGTGCCGCATGTGTGGCATGTGGATGGCAATGGACACGACCCGACCCACTGGCGGAATGCGCTGTATTACTTCGCGCAAAAAATCTTCCAGCCGTCGCCAGTCGCTGATGCTGCATCCACCAATACGACACTTCGCGAAGCCTTTGCCGACGACTTTCTGCTCGGCGTCGCGCTGGATCGGTCGGCGGTCGTCGAAGGAACTCCCCGCGCTGAACTCGCAGCCCGGCAATTCTCCGCGCTCACGGCCGAGAACGACATGAAGTGGATGGCCGTTCATCCAGCGGCCGACCGTTACAATTTCGACGGGACGGACGCGTATGTGGACTTCGGCGAGAAGCACAAGATGGCCGTCATCGGGCACACGCTGGTCTGGCACAGTCAGACGCCCCGTTGGGTTTTTCAGGACGAGCAGGACAAGCCTGCGGCGCGCGAAGTATTGCTCAAGCGAATGCGCGACCACATCCAGACCGTGGTCGGTCGCTATCGTGGTCGCGTCAAAGGTTGGGACGTGGTCAACGAAGCATTGGCCGACGGCGGCCCCGACGCGCTGCGCGATTCACCATGGCGGCGCGTCATCGGCGACGACTTCATCGAGCAGGCCTTCCGCTTCGCGCATGAGGCCGATCCTGCTGCGGAGCTTTACTACAACGACTACGGGCTCGAGTCTCCGAAGAAACGCGAACATGCCATCGCGATGTTGCGCGGCCTGATCCAGCGCGGCGTCCCGATCAACGGCGTGGGCATGCAGGGGCATTACACGCTGGAGCAACCGCCGCCCGCCGTGGTCGAGCAGACAATTGAAGATTTCGCCGCGCTCGGACTCAAGGTGATGATCACGGAACTGGACGTGGATGTGCTGCCGGCGCGCGGCCCGTCGGGCATCGCCGACATCGCCCGTCGCGAGAACGCCGACCCGGCGCTCGATCCGTATCGCGACGGTCTGCCCGCGGACGTGCAGCAAAAACTCGCGCAGCGCTACGCGGACTTGTTCGACATCTTCCTGCGACACCGCAAATCCGTCACGCGCGTGACGCTCTGGGGACTGGACGACGGACACACGTGGCTCAACTTCTTCCCAATCTTCCGGCGGATGAACCACCCGCTGCTCTTCGACCGCGATCTCTCGCCCAAGCCTGCATTCGCAGCCGTGCTCATGAAGGGCTTGGAAACGAGTGGTCTCGATGCTGCAAAATGATTCGATTCTGGTGCGGCAGATTCCAATCACTGGAAGTTTTCGCCGCGAGGTTTTCCAATGATTGGAAGTTGTGCGGCGAATATGACCGCGTGAAGATCCAGATGAAAAGGCTGCTTGCCGGCTTGCTGATGACTGCTCTGTCATTCTCGACAGCGAGGGCGTTGGACGGTGTACCGAGAGAGAAGACAGCGAACACCAATCTGGCTCCGCGGGAACTGCCGCCGATCGGTTTGTCTTGTGCGATGCCGCTGGTCGGCCAAACGGTAATGGTGACGATTCCCCAAGCGACAGGTGAAACGTGTGTGGTTTCAAATCCCACGGGTGGCGAAAAGAGGCTTAGTCTGGATGCCTCGGGGCATGCACGATGGACACCCAGACGTTACGGCAAACACCTGCTCCGCTGCGGCGACGTGGCCTTGGAGGTGTGGGTTCTGGCCAGTCCGATGTCTTTCCACTGGTGGGACGAACGGAGCGACCCGCGCCATGCCACCATCGTGATGACGAAAAGACCGGACTACTGGCGGAGCCGTGGCGTTATTCCGGTCCGATGGACCGTTGGCGAGTATGCTTCGCGCACGAATGGTGAATATGCATCTCGCCGCTATATCCAGCCGGAACAATGGTTCAACGACTGGTTCGGCAGCACCAAAGGCTGGAATGGCATGGCCATGGATGAGATGTATTTCGCGCCGGAAGCACCGTCTCCGGCCCTGGCGGAAGCCGTCGCCCTGATGCGGAAGAAGGCGGGCAGGGACTATGTGATCAGCGTGTACTCCAGCGGCGCAGAGAAGGGATTCGACAACGGGGCCGGATTGCTCCGGGAAAGCCAAGCGCTGTGCATGATCGAGAGCTATTACGGCGACGATAAGCTGTTTCTGAAACGTTGGAATGACATGAAACAATACGGCCTGGAGAAGACGACGATCTTTGCCATCGGTCCCGGCTTCAAGCTGCGGCCCGACTGCCACGGACCACTGACGGAGACGGAGGTCAAAGAAGAGTTCGCCAAAGTGCGGCGCGTGTCACCGGAATCACCCGGCATCGCGCTGTACAACGCCTTCACGCTTGCCGACCGCGCAACAATCCAGCCCGGCCTCGACGCGGCCTGCTCCCAGGCCATCGAGGACTACTTCCTCAAGCCGGTGGTTTGTTTTGTGCCGGAGCAAAAAAATGGACAGAAACGGCTCGCGGCTTGGAACATTGGTAACGAGGACGCTAAAGGATTCCTCGTACAGTGGCTGGATGATGCCGCCAAATCCATCGGCCGCGAGATGCCGCTGCCGACGCTGCGCCCTCAGGGGCAGTCATCGCTGGCGATTCCGCCGGGCACTCGCTCTTTGCGTCTGATGAATCCGGCCGGCACGGTAAACATCTATCCTGGCTGCTGCTATGACGTGCAGGTTAAGACCACATCTCGATGAAGAGTTGCTCTCCCCGTCGTTCGTCGCATCACTGGCGATCTTTGCTCACGACATGGCGCTCTGCTGAAAAAGGCAACGCGCATTGGCCGGCCGGGCGACTGGCGGTCGATTTTTTCCATCCGAAAGAAAATCGGCGTGTAACTTTTTCTGCTGTTCTCTTTTACTCCCTGTCAGCAACCGATAAAAAAAGGAAATATGAAAACCAAGAATTCGAAGCGTCTCGTGGCGCTGACAGCCCTGCTGCTGGCCGCTCTTACTTGTTCATCATGCGGAGTCATGAACATTCTCGGCCCGAGGGACAAGCCTGACTTTGCCAAGAAAGACTGGACGGCCATCACAATTGCCTACGGGGTGAACACGAAAATAACCAACGGACGGAAGCGGACCTTCACAGTCACCGACCGAACAACAATTGATGACCTGAAATCGAAAATGAACATCAGCAAAATTCAGGGTCTCAGCATAGGAACCAGAGATCAATTGCTGTTTCAGGAGCGTGGCGGAAAATCATGGCATGGGAGCATCGTCTCGAAAACTCGAATTGATCTGTCGAGCACGGAGGATAGCTGGCGCTCCTATTGCATCGAGTTTGCCGACGGCAGCCTGGTCGAGAAGTTGCTTGAGATCTGCCTTCGCAACGAGCAGACGCTGCACCCGAAAGCCAAGCCGGAGAACATCGTCCTGCTGGAAGAATTCCTCGTCGAAGAATACCCGGGTGCCAAGCCGGAATCTGTCCAGGTGCGGAAAGACATGCTCAACGCATATCCGAAGATTGAAGAATAAAATTCCATCTGTTGTTTCGACATAGGAAATGTGAGCCAGACCAGAAACGAAGAACGCGCGACGATGGACAAGACGGGGCGCAGCCGTGGAATCCGAAAGGCCGGTCTTCGTCGGCGCTCGCCGGGAGCTTCCCGCACCGCGAACCATCGGGCGGGGCGGCGTGCCGGTAATCGGCATGGGCGATCTGATTTTCGGCGGCCTTTCCGTCGTGGGGCCGCGCATCGAGGCCGTGAAATTCACGAATCAGACGAAGACCGAATTAATTCAACGCCTCATCGTCGCGATGGAACAGCGGCAGGTTTCATGGCCGGCGGTGTGGGACATTCTGACAAATGAGCTGAAGCGGTTCGAGTATGCCGTCAGCAACAACGGCACCATTACGTACAACGCGCCATCGGGCTTTCACGACGACTGCGTCATCGCGCTCGCGCTCGCGAACAAGGCCCGGTTCGTTTTCTCGCACAATCAGAAGATAACGGTGTTCCCGCACCAGCGCATTGAACCCACTCTTCGACTCCCGCGCCGGGGCATCGCCTTTCGTTGACGAGGCATGTCCCATCTGCGCTTTACAGGCACTGCGATATCTGCGTATACGCCCGTATGAGTTAACTTCATATTCAACCGAGAGGAACATCCATGAGAAAATTGTTTGTGACGTTGGCAGTGTCGGCGATGGTGATGTGCGTTGCCTCGTCTGTCGTCAACGCAGCAGAGGGTAAGGAGCAAACCAAGGTCGGAATCGTCAAGAAGGTTGACGCTGCGGCAAAGCAGGTCGTTGTCATGGTGACGAGGGAACTGACCTTCACCGCTACTGATAGCACCAAGATCACAAAGAACGATGAGCCCGCGAAGTTCGCCGACATCAAGGTTGAAGACAAGGTGAGCGTGACTTACGTGAAGGATGGGGAAACCCGCACCGCCAGCAAGATCGCAATCATCAAAGAGAAATAGCAGGCGCTATGCGCAGGCCTGACACTCTCGCGCATCGTCGCGGCTGAACAGCATCAGGCCTCATGCCGCCACCACGGGAAATCCGGGCAAGTGAAAAGAATCGGTGCGATTGCGCAGCCTCCATCGAACTGCATCTCCGACAATTTCGCCGGTAAAATTCATTTCATCGCCTCTTCTAGCAACCACTCCCGCACTTTCGGATACGCCGAGGCCGGGAAATCATGCTTGCCGACGTCTTCACAAACGAAGGTCGTCCTGGCTCCGCCAGCTTGGGCTGCATCGCAGATTTGCTCGGCACGCGGGCGCGACTTCGCGCTACTGGAGACCATCATGTATGCCTGCCCTTGAGCAACTCATAGTGCTTCATTTTTCCGCCACCCTCGACAATGAGAAAGGCGGAGAACATCCGCGTTGCTTCACCTCCGGAGCCGTCGATGATGGCAGCGGTAGCGTGCGCGCCCTGCGAGAAGCCGCCAAGAGCCCGATGCGCTGTGTCAATGTTCGGAACCAACTCTTCAACTTTCGCGAGCATCGTTTTGAAAAAGGGCCACATATATTTGCCATCCTCTTCCACCATGATGAAATTCGCACCCGGTGCGTTTGCCTTGGCCACCTGAAAGCCGGGGGCCTTGAAGAGCGGCATGCTCGCGCAGACGAAATCGCGCCCTTGGGTCAGTCCGTTTGCATAACCAAGTGTCGTGCCATCGCCGCCATCCCAACCGTTGAGGAAGATCAGCAGCGGAAACTTTTTCGCTGGATCATAATTCATTGGGAGCGAAACCGTCATCTGCGCCTTGACGTCCTTCTTTTGAAATATCGCGTAGAATGTCGCCGGCATTTCCGGGAACTGGACGCTGAACTTTTTTCCGGCTTCCAATTTCGCCGTCGGTTCGGCGGCGCCGGCGACAAACACGGATAATATTACCGCAATGATAATCAAGGAAAGAAGACGAGCCTTCATCTGTCACAAACCTCCGTCCACGTTAAACAGCCACGCCACCGTTTTGCCAAAGGCACTGTCGAGAAACCCAACAACAAGAAGAACCCACTTTGACCTGCTGCGTTTAGTCACCTTGGATTTTTCATGTATGCCGGCCCACCATTAACCCTGACTCAGCCCGCGCCGACAATTTCGAACCTTTGAGAAAACGGCGTGCCTGAATTTTCGATGTGAAAACGTCTGTTATCTGCACCAACGAAAACGCCGACGCGACGCTCTCTGCCTGGCTAATTGATGTTTTTTGCGTCCCACTTACACCTGCTTTAAAAGCCCCCAAATCGGGGCATAATACAATGAGGCGGTCTTTAGCTGTCTTGCCATTGGGCTCCGGTTGAACCGGACCGCCCTC
>CAIVKH010000017.1 GCA_903906425.1 uncultured bacterium | reverse complement strand
CCAGCGCCGGGTCTTTTTCGATGTACTTCTTGTATTCGTCCAGCGTCGTCGCCCCGACCGCGTGCAACTCGCCGCGCGCCAGCGGCGGCTTGATCATGTTCGCCGCATCCACCGAGCCTTCCGCCTTGCCGGCGCCGACAATCGTGTGCAGCTCATCAATGAACAAAATGATCTGGCCTTCCGACTCGATGACTTCCTTGATGAACGCCTTGAACCGGTCCTCGAATTCCCCGCGATATTTTGCGCCGGCGATCATCGAAGCGATGTCCATCGCGACGACCGTCTTATTTTTCAAGCCTTCCGGCACGTCGCCTTTGATGATTCGTTGCGCGAGCCCTTCGACAATCGCCGTCTTGCCGACGCCCGGCTCGCCGATGAGCACCGGATTATTTTTTGTCCGCCGTGACAAAACCTGAATCACGCGTCGGATTTCGTTGTCGCGCCCGATCACCGGATCGAGCTTCCCGCGCCGCGCCGCGTCCGTCAGGTCGCGCCCATATTTTTTCAGCGCCTCGTATTTGTCTTCCGGATTCTGGTCCGTCACGCGCTGCCGCCCGCGCACCGACTGCAGCGCCTTCAGTGCCGCGTCGGCGGTCAGGCCGAGTTCTTTTCCCGCCTTTGCCACGGCGGAATTCTTTTCGAGAGCGGCGAGGAAAAGATGTTCCGTGCTGACATAATCGTCCTTCATCTTCCCGATCAGATCGAACGCGTAATTCAGTACCTTCGTCAAATCGCGCGACACGCCGCGATCCGCCGCGCCCTCGACGGTCGCGCGGCCCTGTAAAAGTTTTTCCATTGCGGCGCGCAGCGCATCCGGCGAAACGCCGAGCCTGCCGAGCAACGGCAGCACCACGCCGTCGGCCTGGTCTATCAACGCGAGCATCAGGTGCTCGACATCGACCTCGCCGTGGCTCCGTTCCGTCGCGATCCGCTGTGCGGCCTGCAACACTTCCTGCGATTTGACTGTCAACCGGTCCATCTGCATGGCTGAAAAATCTCCGCGCTCACTATAGCGAAGTGCGCCGCGCCGACAAATTGTTAGATGAAGACAAAACGAGGACTTTCCCGCCCAGCATCCGTTCCCTGCGGGGTGAGACTAGAAATGTCCCCCGACTACGAGATCGATATTTTGCCACGAAGTACAAATAAGCACGAAGAAAACACATGACTTTCGTTTCTTGCGCATTCTATGGATGATGATGAGAAACCGCCATGATTAGAAAGTCGATGGCAGACCGTTTGCAATCATTGAAGCTTGCCATTGAAAAGAACGGCGCATGTCTCGAGCCGTTCTTTTCCGCCCATCGTAATCACGTCGCAATTTCGATGTGTCGGCTGGGAGATTTCGTCTGGGGCAGCTTCGGCAGCGTCACTTTCAATTCGCCCTTTTTGAAGGCGGCTTTGATTTTGTCTTTGTTGACGCCGTCCGGAATCTGAAGAACGCGATGGAATTCGCCATAGCTGCGTTCGACGAGATGGTAGCTGCGATTCTTGTCCTCTTTTTCTTCTTTGCGCGTCCCACGGATGGTGAGCAGATCGCCATCGAGCGAAACGTTCAGATCCTTCTCGGTCATGCCGGGCAGGTCGGCGGTGACGACGACTTCATCGTCGGTCTCCGCAACATCCACCTTCGGCAGGGTTGTGAAGGCGCGCGGGCCGGCGGTCAGGCCGCGCGGCCAGAGCGTATCTTCACCGAAGCCGGTGAAGAAATCCGCGAATAGGTCGTCAATGCGGCGGTGCAAATCGAGGAAGGGATTTTCCTCGCGATGCGACGCCGCGACTTCCTTGTCGCGTTTCCAAGGCATCAGTTTGCGTGTCATGTTGCTTCTCCTTTCGCTTTTTCTATTCCGCTTTGACGGAAATCTGGCGCGGCTTGGCGGCCTCGGATTTCGGCAGAACGATCCGCAGCACGCCGTTTTTGAGGTTTGCCGTGATGCGGCCTTCGTCAATATCCGCGGCCAGGCGGAAACTGCGTTCGTAGTCGGCCGCTTCGAATTCGCGGTGCAACGCAGTTCCGGGCCTGGTTTCGGTGACGGCCGATTTGCCGCGCACATTCAAGACGTGTTCCTCGATGGTGACATCGAGTCCTTTCTGATCAACGCCGGGCATGTCGAGCACGACGTGAATCGCGTCCGGTTTTTCGATCACATCGGCTGCCGGTTCATAAACGGGCCGCTCGATTTTCGCGGGCGCGTCGGCGACAGCCGTCGCAGGTTTTTCGCAAGCGCAATTTGAATTTGTTGTCATGTTCATTTCTCCTTTTTGTTTTTCACCCGACGGTAATTTCGATTTTGCGCGGCTTGGTAGCTTCGCGTCGCGGCAGATGAATGTTCAGCAGTCCGTTTTCATAGCGGGCCGAAATTTTGTCCGCCTCGATTTCGAACGGCAGTCGCAGGCTGCGCGTGAAGCGCCCGGCCGGGCGTTCGCGGCGAACCTGGATATCGGACTCAGCAAGGGCTTCGGATTTTCGCTCGCCCTCGACTGTCAGGACGTTTTCATGAACTGAGACGTTCACGTCCTTGCGATCAACGCCGGGCAACTCAACAGAGACAACTGCCTCGCTGTCGTCGTTCCAAACGTTGAGGATTGGGAATGTCGGACTGCCGGAATAATTGCCGAACAGCCGGTTCATGTCCCGATAGAGCCGGTCAAAATTCTGGAAGGAATCCACCGGCAGAGTCACTCTTGTCATTGGCCATATCATTTCGTTTTCTCCTTCTGCTATTTGTTTCACTGCGATCTGGTTAAGCAGCGAGCATGCCAATCATCTACGCATGATTGTGACGCTTTACCGTAACAATAGTTACAACGTAGATGTACTGTTTAATGTGGGACATACTATCTCTTTTTCTGGTTTCCAATCGAGCGACAAGATGAGCCATGATGACACACTTTTTTTACCTGACAATGGCCCGTGTTTTATTATGATCGGTTGTTGGATGGTCGAAAAAGACACAACGAAAGAAGTCAGAACCGAGCGAGTTCGCGTGCTCGTGAATCCACGCTCCGGACTTGGTGGCTCGCTCAGCGAAACGTTGCGTGTAATCGAGCTGGCGTGGAACGAGCGGGGCGCGGAAGTTTCGTATCAGTTCAGCAATGATGTCGCCGATGGCGTTGCCAAAACGCGGCGCGCTGTTGACGAAGGCGTCGATGTGCTGCTGGTCGTTGGCGGCGACGGAATGGTGAACACGATCGGTGCCCAGCTCGTCGGTTCTTCCGTTGCCTTCGGTGTGATTCCGACTGGAAGCGGCAATGGATTTGCGAGGCATTTCAATATTCCGCTGTCGGCGGAAAAGGCCGTCAAGGCGCTCGTCGGCGCGGAGCGAAAGCTGATTGATGTCGGCATCGCAAATGGCCGTGCATTCTTCGTGACGTGCAGCATGGCATGGGACGCGGCGCTGGTGAAGTATTTTGAGAAATCCCCGATCCGCGGGATCCTGCCGTATATTTTCGCCGGCGCGCAAGGCATGTTCGAATTCAAGGCGCAGCCCTTCAAAGTTGTGCTGGACGAAAATGCAGAGCACGAATTTCCCGACCCGTTGATTTTCACCATCGCGAATCTCACTCAATTCGGCGGCGGTGCGCAGATTGCCCCGGAGGCTTGCGCGGACGATGGCCAGCTCGAACTGGTCGTCGTGTCGCGCCAGGATTTGCCTCGGATGTTGATGGAATTACCGCGGCTGTTCAACGGAACGATCAATCAGTTGTCTCAAGTCAGCACGTTCCACTTCAAGAGGCTGAGGGTGATCCGATCTTCTCCGGCAGAAATGCAGCTCGATGGCGAACTTTTGGAAGCGCCGGCCGAAATTCAGGTCGGCCTGCGGGAGAGGGCGTTACGGGTTCTGGTGCCCCGGATTGCTGAAGTCGAGTGAGAAACAAATTTGGCGCGTGTCAAAATAGTGTTGGAAAAAGAACGATAAATCGCATAGGCTGTTCCCCGATGTTTCACAGGCAACGAGGGAAACAGGGAGGACAATTCAATTATGATTCCTAGCATCAAGCCGATCAAAGAGTGCAAAGGCTGCCAGCTTAATTTGGCCAAAACGTGCGCCATTTTTCATCATCCCGTGCTCAAATGGAAAAATCGCAAGTGCGAGGGATACAACAATCCGATGTACATCTCCCACTACGAACGAACGCTGAAACCCGAAGGCGCCCGCGCGCGAAAAGTCATGCGCATCGAAACGGCCAAGGTCAAAAAAACCGTCGGCCATCGCGACGGACGGCACAAACTCGCCGCGAGGTTCTGAACATCGGCGCATCGCCGTTCCAGTAAAAAGGACACCCCGGTCCGGGGTGTTTCGCCTTGTGGCGAAAATCATACATTTCGACAAATTGCCTGTCGGCGGCGCGCCGATGGTCGTTGGTGCCATCAGCTCTGTGCACACGTTGACGCGAACCGATCTGCCACGCGCGCTGAAACTCGACATCGCCGAATTGCGGCTCGATCTCACCGGCTTCGTACCTGGCTGGGATATTTGCGCCCGCCAATTGCGCGATGCCGGAATTCCCGTGCTGCTCACGCTGCGCAGCCCGCGCGAAGGCGGACGCTGGGCGGGCGATGATGCCGCGCGCCTGTCCGCGTATCTTAATTTCATCGCGCACGTCTCCGCCGTTGACGTCGAAATCAACAGCGAAATCGCGGAGTCCGTCGCGCGCGCCGCCTTCGATGCCGGTAAACCCGCGATCCTTTCGTTTCACGAATTTTCGAGAACACCGCCGGTCGCCGAATTACGCCGGATCATTGACACCGGTTTTTCGCGCGGCGCGAGCCTCGTAAAAATCGCCGCGCTCACCGAAACGCAGGCCGACGTGGAAATCCTCTCGTCGCTGCTTCACGGCCGCGGAGATGAACGCCTGCTCAGTTGTGTCGGCATGGGCGCGTGCGGCGCAGCATCGCGCGTCGAACTCGCGCTGGCCGGCTCCTGCCTCACCTACGGCTTCGCCGACGATTCCAACGCCCCCGGCCAGATTTCGAGCGAAGATCTCCTCAATCGTTTGAGATCGGCTCGCGCGCGATGACCGTTTTTTCCAATGACTGGCAAAACGCGGCTGCGTAATTTCCAATCATTGGCAAATTCCGGCGTGACGCTTATTCCCAGACGTATAATTCCGCGGCGGTTTCCAGCTTCGATCCGGCTTCGCCAGCGGGAGCGGCGGGCGTTTCTTTGTTGCCGGCATCGGGCGCTCGCGCGGGCGCGCGGCGTTCGCCGATGGCGCGCGTCATCAGGCCGTGGTCAATCCGCGGCGCGTTGCAGAGGCTGCCGAGCAGCAGCGCGAGATCGGCAAGCTGGTTGATGAGGCGCGGAATTCCGGCGCTGTGTTCGTGCAGCAAATAGAGCGATGCCTGGTCGAAAATTTCTTCGTGCCGGCCCGCGACCGTGAGGCGGTGGCGGACGTACGCGGCGGTTTCCGCCAGCGAAAAAGGTGTGAGTTGCCAGGTCAATTGCAGCCGCTGGCCGATTGCGCCGGCGGGCGGAAGGTTCGCCGCCAGTTCGTCCGTTCCGGCGAGCAGCAGCGTGGGGCAGTGGCCTTCGGCTTCCATCGTTGCGGCGATGAAACTCAGCGCGTCGAGCGCGGCGGGATCGCGGAGGAGCTGCGCGTCATCAATGACGATCAGCACATTTTGCGCGAGGTCGTGGCGGCAGGCGCGTTCAATATTTCGAAGCGCCGATGGCACGTCTTCCGTTTCAGGAGAGATGCCGAGCCGTTCGGAAATTCTGCGCACGAGCGTGAGCGCGTCGCCCGGTCCGGCGCTGAGTTGAACCACGGCGCTGCGTTCGTCGCAGGCGCGCGCGGCCACGCGCAAGAGCAGCGTTTTGCCGATGCCGTGCGGGCCGATGAGGCAGCCGCCGCTGCGATGCTGGCTGACGAGATAGACAAGGCGGGCGAGGCCTTCCGAGTGCGTTGGCGCGGAGTAAAAGAAACGCTCGTCGGCTGTATCATCGAACGGGCGGACCTGAAATTTCCAGTGCGGTTCGTACATGCTCAGCCCGCCGATTCACCGAGGTCGGGCATCGGCATGCGGCGCGGCGGGAGCAGAACATCGGCGAGACTTTCCGCAGGTTTGGTGTCCCGACCGGGCCGGAGCGCCGCCACCTCGGATGCGGATGCTTTGCGGACGAGTCCGATTCCCGGCTCGATGGCGAATTCGACAGTGCGGCCCGCTTCGCGCCCCTCGTATTTTCCGACTTCCCAGATTCGCTTTTCGTTGTGCCCCTCGACGGTCAGCGTAATCGAAACCGGCGCGCCACGCTCAATGGACCGCCGAAGCTCGCGCGAGGCGGCGGATGCGGGCTTCCTCATCGTCAGCAGCGTGGTCGCTCCGCTCTGCTCGAAGTGCGACGCGATTCCCATCAGAAACGATTCCGTTTCGTCCGTCGGCGGCGGACACACCCACGGCAACACGGAATCTACGACGGCCCGCGTTGCGCCCGCCGATGCGATCAAATCTGGAATCGTTTGGAGCGACAGCGTGTCGCTGGAATTTCCGTCCGCTTCCTGCATCGGGAAAATTCGCAAGTGTCCACGCGCAATTTCCGCTTCGATGTGCGGGTTGAATTGTGAGGCGGCGCGCTTGAACTCGTCCGCGCCGGCGGACAAAACCACGACCACTCGCTCGTCATTCTGTAGGCCCTGCAAAATGAACTGGATGGCGGCAGCGGTTTTCCCGGAACCGCTGCGTCCCGTGATCAACGCCGCGCGACCACGCGGAAGCCCGCCGAATTGCGCATCAAAAAAACCGATTCCCCACGGTACAAGTTCCACCATGTTTTCCCTCATCCCCCGGCCACTGGCGTGCGATGCAGTACGCGTTCAATGACGTTTCGAATGGCGTACATGTCAAATGGTTTTGGCAGGAATTCATCAATGCCAAGCTCCGGCCATTTGCTCATGAAATCGCGCGAGGCATAGCCGGAGATCACTATGATCGGAAGCTTCGCAAACTTCTCCCGGATGGCGCGGATCAAATCTATCCCGCTGGGAGTACCCGGCATTTTCAAATCAGATACAACGAGATCCGGCTCGATCTCCTCAAGCAAAGCCACTGCGGCGGTCCCGTTTGACGCCGCCAGGGCCGTATGGCCCATGTGCGTCACGATCCGCTGTAGCAGACTCAGGATCGCCCGCTCATCCTCAATGATCAAAATCTGAGACATGAACTTTGTACGCTAACGGGACCGACTCACCCTGAAAAGCCATTTCTGGTGTTGAAATGTTAAATCGCACCCCGCCGATGAAATCGTTCGCGAAAGATCCCCGCAACACCCGCGATGATCAGCGCCATGCCCAACATCATCGTTTTCGTGACCGGTTCGGCGAGAAAAATTCTGCCGAGAATCACAGCCGTCACCGGGTTCACATAGGCATACGTCATGACGACCGGCAGAGGCAGCATCCGCACGACGATGATGAAACTCGTGAAACTTATTAGCGAACCGAAAACGACCAGGTAGCCCCACGCCATCCACGCTGTAGTTGTCGGATTCGGCACCGGTTCTCCGGAAACAAATGCGACGACGGCCAGGCCCAGTCCGCCAAAAATATGCTGCCACGCGGACGACGCCAGCGGAGGCACGTCCACACGGCAACGCTGCTGCAAGGTCGTTCCGCAGGCCCAACTGAACGAGGCGAAGACAAGAATGAGTGCCGAAACAAGATCGCCGTGCGCGTCGCGTTGGAGCAACGGCGAAACAAGAACGGCCAGCCCGCAAAATCCGATCAGCAACGAAGCGATCATCCGCCATGTCGGCCGGCGGCGATCCAGAACGGACTCAAAGATCGCGGGCCAGATCGGCGTCGTACCGATGATCAGCGCGGTGAACCCGGATGCCGCGCGTTTTTCCGCCAGCGCCACCATGCCGTTGCCGCCGAGCCAGAGCAGGATTCCCGACGCCGCAAGAATCGCCGTCTCGCGCCAGTTGAGTTTTATCCGCTGGCCGATGGCTTTCGTGAGAATCAGCAAAATCACGGACGCGATGCAGACGCGGCTGGCGGCCATTTTCAGCGGAGGGAATCCACCGAGCGCCGTCTCGCGCATCGCCAGATAGGTGCTGCCCCAGACGACGTACACGATCAGCAAGTGCGCGAAGCCGCGCCAGGGCATCGCCCGCGCGGTCATGATTGAAGCCTGCGCTTCGGCCGCGCGGAAAAGAAATCCCAAATCACGTCGTTCGCGATCACCTTGTGCGATTCGTTGCCGGCAATTATTTCCGGCAACAAACGGTGCCCGCCCGGCCACACGTGACCAAGATCGTCAATCGAATAAAAATGCACTTCCGCGCCGTCATCGCGCGGGCCGTAAATTTTCTTCGTCACGCCGTTCTCCGAAATTTCCGCCGTCGGCTCGCGGCCCAGCCCGAGCAAATCCAGCCACGAATCCACGCTGAACTGCGCGGACGTCCGCGTCTCGGTCCCGCCCCACGGCAGTTGAACTTCGCCGCCGCGAAACGGGCTGAGTGGATCGGCCTCGCCGAAAAAATAAATCAACGGGATAACCTCGCGCAGCGCCAGCCCCGGCGAACGGAAATGTCCGGACAAACACGCGATGGCCGCGACCAGTTCCTGCGCTTCGAGCGCAAAGCGAAACGTCATCGAAGCGCCGTTCGAAAATCCCGCCATGAAAATTCTGTCGCGGTCCACGTTGAATTTCCCGCAGATGTCCGCGATCGCGTCGCGCAAAAAATGAACATCGTCCGGCCCGTTGCGTTCCGTGTCGCTGCCGCCCGGCCCCGCGTTCCACATTTGCGGGTTGTCGAGAAAATGCTGCGGCCCGTGCGGATTCAGTTTCGTGGCCTCCGGATACGCCACGATGAAGCCGCACGCATCGGCCTTCCGGTTCCAGCCGGCGATTTTCATCGCGGTCCACGGCGTGCCGCCGCGCCCGTCCAGCATCAGCAAAAGCGGCCAGGCGCGCGCCGCGTCGTAGGCCGGCGGCGCGTGCAAAATATAGCGGCGCTGCAATCCGCCGCTATCCAAATAAATGACCTGATCGCCCGTGCTCATTGAAAAAAGTCGCGCAGTGTAGCAGATCGCAGTTTCCAATCATTGGAAATTTCCGGTCCGGCATTTTCCAATGATTGGAGACCGCCGGACGGCGCTGAGAAAAAGAAGCTTGAAGCAACGGCATCGGCTGGCATCTTATGCGCTTTCATCGGCGGGGCGTTTTTACAGATTTTATTTGTTTGAAGGAGACAACGTGAAGAGCAATCGCAAAATGGCGAATAGACTGGCTGTGGCCGTCTCGGCAGGCCTCTTTGTTGCGGCGGGAGGATTCGCTGCGAACGCGCAGAACGCGGCGCAGCCCGCGCCCGCGGACAATCAGATTTCGAATCCCGACGCCGACGCCGCGCGCGCCGCGTTCGAGCGTGCCCGCGCAAAATTACAGGAGCGCATGGACCAGCAGCGCACCACCGAGGACACCACCCGTGCAACAAAACTGACGCAGGAACTTTCCACGCTGGAAGATTTGCGCGCCCGCCTCGAAAAAGAAATCGCCACACGGCAGACGAATGCCCCGGCCGTCGCGGTGCCCGCGCCGGTCACGCCTCCGGTGGCAACAGCGCCCGCCAATCCGCCGGTCACGCCTGCAACAACTCCGCCGCCCGCCCAGCCGCCCGTGGTCGTCGTCACGCCGCCGCCGCCGCCCGAGCCACCCAAGAGGGTTGAAGCCACCGTTGTTTCGCAGCCCGTCTCGGTGCCGCCGATGACGCGGCCGCCGAAGAAAGAAACGATCGTCATCACGCCGACGGCGTCCGCCCCGCAGACCGCCGTCATGCCGCCGCCGATTCCCCCACCCCCGGCCACGGTCATCAAGTCGGACGCTTCCACCCCGGTGCCGGCAACGACCGTGCCCGGCGAGTCGCGCGAATCGCTGCGCGACAAACTGTCGAAGAAACTCGAGGCGGAGCGCGCGGAAAAAGTTCAGAAGGGTCTCGTCAAGGAGACGAAGGAATCCACGAAGTCCGGCAAACACACCAAGGAGACGCCTCCGGTTGTCGCCGTACCGCCACCGCCCGCCGCCACGACCGCAACCGCCCCGGTCGCCGCGCCGGTGACGCCCACGGCCATCGGATCGCCCGCGCTGAATCTCCGGCAGACCGTGGACAGCAATGTCAACGCGATGCGCCAGGTCGCCGTCGTCAAAGTCGGCATTGACCCGAGCCTCAACATCCGTCCCGAAATCAAACAGAAGGGCGCCGCGCCCGCACCGACCGGCGCGCCGAAATTCTCCGGCGAGTGGATCGGCGGCAAGCTGCAAGGCTACGGCACGATGACCTACCCCGACGGCCGCCGCTATGTCGGCGAATGGAAAGACGGCCAGATGGACGGCCACGGCGAATTCGAAGTCCCCGGCTTCTGGAAATATGTCGGCGAATGGTCGCAAGGCCAGGCGCAGGGCCAGGGCAAGATGGTCCACGAAGACGGCTGGACCTATGTCGGCGCCTGGAAAAACGGCACGCGCGACGGCCACGGAATCTTGACCTACCCCGACGGCTGGGAATTCGACGGCAACTTCGCCGGCGGCGTCCCCGCGGGCGAAGGAAAGCTCAAGCAGGCCGACGGCGCCACCTTCACCGGCGCATTCAAAGACGGCAAGCGCACCGGCAAAGGCACCCTCACCTACGCCGACGGCCGCACCTTCACCGGCACCTGGACCGACGACCAGTTCACGGGCGAAGGCGAATTCTCGCAGCCCGGAAAATGGACCTACAAAGGCAGCTTCAAAAACGGCGTCCGCGACGGCCAGGGCATGCTCACCTCCGCCGACGGCTCCGTCTATACCGGCTCCTGGGCCGCCGACCAGATGAACGGCCCCGGCACCCTCAAGCAGGCCGACGGCGGCATCTTCGACGGCAACTGGAAGAACGGCGTCCGCGACGGCAAGGGATCCTTCACCTTCGCCAACGGCGCAAAATACACCGGCACCTGGGCCGGCAACCAGATGAACGGCGACGGCAAACTCGAAATGCCCAAGCAGTGGACCTACGAAGGCCAGTGGCGAAACGGCGTCCGCGACGGCGACGGCAAACTCACCTTCGCCGACGGCACCGTCTTCACCGGCTCCTTCGCCAACGACCAGATGAGCGGCAAAGGCACCCTCAAACAAGCCGACGGCGGCACCTATGTCGGCGACTGGAAAGACGGCAAACAAAACGGCAAGGGCGTCCTCAGCTACAACGACGGCTGGCGCTACGAAGGCGACTGGCTCAACGGCACCATGGAAGGCCAGGGCACCCTCAAGCACCCCGACGGCTGGACCTACACCGGCTCCTGGAAAGCCGGCCGCATGGAAGGCAAAGGCGAAGCCACCTCCGGAAAATAAACCCGAAGCCCGGAAAACTTCTCCGCCCTCCAAAAAGAACAATCGGGCCGGCACACGCCGGCCCGATCTTTTTTCCCCCCGCCCCGCCCCGCCAACCAACCGCAACCTCCAATCATTGGAACTCTGCACCGCGGAGTTCTCCAATCATTGGAACACTGCGCACCCGCAAACCTCCAATCATTGGAAACCTTCTGCCCCCTTTGCGGCACTTTGCGGCCTTGGTGTTCACCGCTGAACCAACCCGTCATTGCCCCCCGTGGGCGGCAAGATGCCGCCCCTCCATGAAGACTTCCAATCCTTGGAAAGGGCGAAGGCGGCCGCGTTCTGTTTG
>CAIVKH010000016.1 GCA_903906425.1 uncultured bacterium | reverse complement strand
TGTTTGTTTCAACTCGCAAAATCAAGCCGCCGCCGCTGCCTTGCCTTTTTTCTCCTCCGCCGCTTTCAAGACGTAGAGAAGGCTCGACAACTTCTGGCTCAAGACTCCGACAAGCCCGCTCATCGGCGCGGCAATCGTGCCGACCACCATGCCGAGCATCACCTTGCGCGCCGGCATCGCGGCCAGTGCGTCAATGTCCAGCGCCGTGAGCACCGCACCTTGAAGCGAGCCGCTCTTGAGCACCGGCTTCTTGTCGTTTTCCTTGATAAAATCTTTGAGCACCTTCGCGACCGCGACCGGATCGCCGCTGCCATAGACCATCGCCGAAGCGCCCTTCAGCGACGCGTCGAGGCCCGTGATTCCCGCATCCTTCAAGACGTGCTTGAACACGCGGTTCTTGACGACTTGAATCTTCGCGCTCACGCCGTTCAGGCGCTTGCGCAGAATCGCCGTCTTCGCGACGGAAAGGCCGCGATAGTCGGCAAGGAAAATGTAACCGGAACCCTTGACCTTCGTGGTCAGTTCCGCACCAATTGATTTTTTTTCGGGTCTCATCGTCAAAATTCTCCTGCGATCACGCCTCGGTAACCGCTTCGCGAACCGCGATACGCAAGCCAGGCCCCATCGTGCTGCTGAGC
Source organism: uncultured bacterium (assembly GCA_903906425.1). Lineage (GTDB taxonomy): Bacteria > Verrucomicrobiota > Kiritimatiellia > CAIVKH01 > CAIVKH01 > CAIVKH01. Next base: position 3,174 of record CAIVKH010000016.1, on the reverse strand, counting down.
GTGCATCGGCGGATATATGTTCCCTTTGACGCCGAAGGCTTCGAATGAAGCACCGCGTCAATCACGGACTGGCAATTTTCCTGCAACGCCTTGACCGCGAATGAAAGTTTTCCGAACGGAACCTGAACGTTGCCGTTCTTGTCCATGCGGTATTCGACGCGGCCTGCCGCAAATTGTTTCACGGCGCTGGCCGTGTCGTCCGTCACCGTTCCCGTTTTCGGGTTCGGCATCAGACCGCGCGGGCCGAGCACTTTGCCGAGCTTGCGGACTTCCTTCATACACTCGGGCGTCGCAATCATCACATCCACATCCGTCCAGCCGCCCTGAACTTTTTGAACCATGTCTTCGAATCCAACGTGCTCCGCACCGGCCGCACGCGCTGCATCGGCAGCCGGCCCGGTCGCGAAAACGAGGATGCGGACTTTTTTGCCCGTGCCGTTCGGCAGCGAGACCGTTCCGCGGACCATCTGGTCCGACTGCGTCGGATCAACGCCGAGACGGAACGCAATTTCCGCGGTCTCGTCAAACTTCGAGTACTTGTTCGTTTTCAAAAATGTCAGAGCATCCGAAAGCTCGTAGATCTTTGTGCGGTCCGTCTTCGCCGCGACCGCGCGGTATTTTTTGCCGTGGTATGCCATGTCAGACTACCTCAATTCCCATGTTACGGGCGGTGCCTTCGACCATGCGGGTTGCGCGCTCGACATCATCCGTGTTCAAATCTTTGATTTTCAACTTCGCAATATCCGCGCACTGGGCGCGCGTGACCTTGCCGACCTTCTCGCGGTTCGGAACGCCGGATCCCTTTGCGATGCCCGCCGCTCGTTTCAACAACACCGACGCCGGAGGCGTCTTGGTGATGAACGTGAACGATTTGTCCGCGTAAACCGTGATGACAACCGGAATGACGAGGCCCGCATCCTTCGCCGTGACCGCGTTGAATTCCTTGCAAAACGCCATGATGTTGACGCCCTGTGAACCGAGCGCCGGACCGACCGGCGGCGCAGGATTGGCCTGTCCGGCCGGAATCTGCAACTTGACTAAACCTGTTACTTTCTTTGCCATAAAAATTACGCTTTCTCAACCTGCCAGTATTCCAATTCCACCGGCGCAGAGCGTCCGAATATCGAGACGGACACTTTCAGTTTCCCGCGCTCCGGATCAACTTCATCAATCACACCGTTAAAATTCAGGAACGGCCCGTCGTTGATCTTGACCGTTTCGCCGGCCACATATGCGATCTTCGGCTTGACCTTTTCCTTCTTTTCTTCGATCTGCTGCATGATGCTCTGGACTTCTTCCGGCCGCAGCGGCACGGGACGTTCCCCACCGATGAACCCGATGATGCCCGGAGTTTCCTGCATGAAATACCACGTCTTGTCGTGCAACTGCTTGTTGTCGTCGTACAACGTGATGTTGATCAGCACATAGCCCGGATAAAATTTCCGTGTTGTCGTCGTTTTCTTGCCACGCTTCACTTCCGACACTTTTTCTGTCGGAATGAGCACTTCGCCGATCAGCTCGGTCAATTCCTCGACCCTGGCCCTGCGCTCAATGCTCTCCTTGACCTTGCCTTCCTGGCCGGAAAGTGTATGCAAAACGAACCACTGTTTTTCCATAAGATCGCCGTCCGGCATCCGGTCGAAACCGTCGCCTAGAAAATCATCCTCATGACAGCCATGAGAATCGTGTCACTGACCCAAATGACCCCGCTGAGCAACAGACAAGAAACGCAGACAACGATGGTCTGTTCCTTCAGCTCGGGTTTTGTAGGCCAGTTGCATTTTTGCATCTCGACCTTGACCTCGCTCAGAAACGACTTGAATCCGGCGATGCCCGATTGAACTTTATTTACACTGGTTGTATCCGTGGATTCGGCCACGACCATCTCCTGAAGTGATTTCTTTTGGCAGGGCGGGAGGGACTTGAACCCCCAACAGCCGGTTTTGGAGACCGGTACTCTGCCAGTTGAGCTACCGCCCTACAGCCCGAAGCTTTATTTGATTTCGCGATGTGCCGTGTGTTTCCGCTCGGAAGGGCAGTACTTTTTCAGTTCAAGCCGCTCCGAACCCTTTTTCTTGTTTTTCGTCGTGGTGTAATTGCGATTCTTACACCCGGTACATTGCAATGTGATAATTTCGCGCATCGTGGCTACCCTTCCACCCGGCGGACTTCATCGGGACCGCATTTCATTGCGGCCCCGATTTGCACGCGAGGCATTGTGGAAAATTCTACTCCACAATTTCCGTGACGCGACCTGCGCCAACTGTGCGACCACCCTCGCGGATGGCGAAGCGCATGTGCTTCTCCATGGCGATCGGCGTGATCAATTGCACGTCGAAGCTGATATTGTCGCCCGGCATGACCATTTCCACACCCGCTGCCAGCGTGATGTCGCCGGTGACGTCCGTCGTGCGGAAATAAAATTGAGGACGATAGCCTTTGAAGAACGGCGTGTGACGACCACCTTCGTCCTTGCTCAAGACATAAACTTCAGCCTTGAACTTCGTGTGAGGCGTGATGGATCCCGGCTTCGCCAAGACCTGTCCGCGCTCCACGTCTTCTTTCTTCAGACCGCGGAGCAGCGCGCCGATGTTGTCGCCAGCGCGACCTTCATCAAGCAGCTTGCGGAACATTTCGACGCCGGTGATGACCGTCTTCTGCGTCGGGCGCAGACCGATGATTTCGATGTCTTCGCCGACTTTGCAGATGCCACGTTCGACACGGCCCGTCACGACGGTGCCGCGACCTTCGATCGAGAACACGTCTTCGACCGGCATAAGGAACGGTTGATCGATCGCGCGAACCGGTTCGGGAATGAAAGCGTCAACAGCGTCCAACAAATCGCCGATGCACTTCGCGTCCGCGGCAAGCGGGTCTTCGCAGGCCATCGCCTTCGAGGCGGAGCCGCGAATGACCGGCGTCGTGTCGCCAGGAAATTCGTACTTGTTCAACAGGTCGCGAACTTCCATTTCGACGAGGTCGAGCAGTTCGGGATCGTCAACGAGGTCGATCTTATTAAGGAATACGACAATCGCCGGCACACCGACCTGGCGTGCGAGCAGGATGTGCTCACGCGTCTGGGGCATCGGGCCATCGACCGCGCTGACGACGAGAACCGCGCCGTCCATCTGGGCCGCGCCGGTGATCATGTTTTTGATGTAGTCGGCGTGACCG
>CAIVKH010000015.1 GCA_903906425.1 uncultured bacterium | reverse complement strand
TCGTCCTTCTTGATCAGGTAGAGAAGCAGATCAAGCGGCCCCTCGAAAACTTCGAGCGAAACTTTGTATTCTTCGTTTGCCATTTTTATTCCAAGCCGACCGCTTTCCGCGCTTTCTTCAGCGTTTCATGCGCGACGGCTTTTGCCCGTTCGGCACCGCGCTTCAGCACGCCTTCAACATAATCCATATTCTTCGCGAGTTCCTCGCGTTTCGCGCGCATCGGGCCGAAGTGATTCTCGACCAGCGCGGCCAGCGCCTTTTTCGCATCGCCATAGCCCATGCCGCCGGCGCGATAGCGGGCGGCCATTTCTTCGCGCTGCGCTTCGGTCGCGAGAAGTTTGTAAAGCGCGAAGACGTTGTCGGTGTCGGGATCTTTCGGATCGGCGAGACCTTTGCTGTCGGTCTTGATGGACATGATTCGTTTTGTCGTCGCCTTCGCTTCGCCGAAAATTTCAATCGTGTTGTTGTACGACTTCGACATTTTTTCGCCGTCAATTCCCGGCACGACCGCGACTTCGGCGCGAATTTGCGGATCGGGAATTACAAACGTTTCGCCGAACTGCTGGTTGAATTTTCCGGCGATGTCGCGCGTGACTTCGACGTGCTGTTTCTGATCTTTGCCGACCGGAACGACGTTGCTGTTCACGGCGAGAATGTCCGCCGCCATCAAGACCGGATAGGCAAACAGCGCATGATTTGCCGCGATGCCCTTCGCGATTTTGTCTTTGAAAGAATGGCAGCGTTCCAGCAAGCCCATCGGCGTGACGGTCGAGAGCAGCCACGAAAGCTCCATCACTTCGGGCACATCGCTCTGGCGGTAGAACGCGGTTTTTTCGGGATCGAGTCCGCAGGCGAGAAAATCCAGCGCGACATCGGTTGTCGCCTGGCGCAGGAACGCCGCGTCGGAAATGGACGTGAGCGCGTGATAATTCGCGATGAAGAGGAAGACCTCGCCCTGCGCCTGCCATTCGAGGCAAGGCTTCATCATCCCGAAATAGTTTCCGAGATGCAGTTTTCCCGACGGTTGTATGCCTGAAAGAATTCGTTTCATGGTGTTCCGAAAAAAAGGTCCGCGCAGATAATCAGACGGCGCGCGGCAAATCAAGAACTGCGCGCCAATAGAACGCGCCGTCATTTTTCGCGCGAACTTTTCCAATCATTGGAAAATAGGGAGAGCACAACTTCCAATGATTGGAAATCACGAAAGGCAACGAATGAATACTTCTCGCAGATCGTTTTTGAAAACCGCGGTGGTCGCAGGCGCGGCCCCCTTCATTTTGCCATCCAGAATCTGGGCGGCGGACGCGAAGCCGAATGAGCAGATCGCGATGGGTTTCATCGGCATGGGCAAGCAGAGCGGCGGACTGCTCGGCAACTTCCTCGGCCAGGGCGTGAAGGTCCTCGGCGTTTGCGACGTGGACACGACGCGACGCGAGGCCGCGCTGGCCACGGCGCAGGGCAAGCCCAACGGCAAGGAATGCAAAGCCTACAAGGATTTCCGCGAGCTGCTCGAGCGAAAGGATATCGACGCGGTCTGCATCGCCACGCCCGACCACTGGCACGCCATCCCGACCATCGCCGCGCTCAAATCCGGCAAGGACGTCTATTGCGAAAAGCCGCTGACGCACAACATCCACGAAGCCATCGAAGTCATGAAGGCCGTCGCGGACAACAAGCGCGTCCTCCAGACCGGATCGATGCAGCGCTCGTCGAAAGAATTTCGCGTCGCGTGCGAACTGGTTCGCAACGGCGTCATCGGCAAACTGCAGAAAGTCGAGTGCTCCTTCGGCGATCCGGGCAAGCCCTGCGACCTCCCCGAAGAAGCGATGGAACCCGGCCTCGAGTGGGATTTCTGGTGCGGTCCCGCCCCGAAGCGCGGCTACAACGCCGAACTCAGCCCGCGCGGCATCTGCAAGATCTTCCCGCATTGGCGGTCATTCAAGGAATATGGCAGCGGCGGCGTCGGCGACTGGGGTGCCCACCACCTCGACATCGCCAACTGGGGCATCGGTGCCGACGACAACGGACCGGTACTGTGCACACCACCGGCCGACGCGACCGCGAAGCGCGGCGCGATCCTCACCTATGCCAACGGCGTCACCGTCGAACACGGTGCCGGCTTCGGCGTTCACTTCATCGGCACCGAAGGCGAGGTGAGCGTCAACCGCGGCAAATTCATCTTCAAACTCGGCGACAAGATCATCTCCCAGTGGGTGGACAAGGACAAGGACAAGGACCGCAAGTCGCTCGAATACCAATACACGATTGCCGAGCGCGAATTCCTCAAGGACGCCAAGATCAAACTCTACAAGAGTTCGAACCACCCGACCGACTTCCTCGATTGCATGAGGAGCCGCCAGAAGCCGAACACCAACGAACAGGTCGGCGGACGTTCGGCCATCTGCTGCCACCTCATGAACCAGTCCTACTACAACCACGCCACGATCAAATGGGACCCGATCAAGCTGGCCCTCCAGCCCGGCGGCGGCGACCCGAAATGGCTCACGCGCGATTACCGCGCCCCCTGGACCGTCTGATGGTTGAAGCCGGGGTCGCCGACCCCGGCCTGCGTCTGACGGGGGCGGCGTCGCAACTTCAGTAGAAGACGACTTGTCTTCACTTGAAGACAACGCAACTTCAGTTGAAGACGGCTTGTCTTCACTTGAAGATGCGGCAACTTCACTAGAAGACGACGCAGATTCAGCCGCCGGAGACTCTCAAAAAGGCGCGGGAGCCTTGGAACAACAGCCATCCGCCCCGGAGCGCATCCGCCGATCGCCGGATGCGGTGGTTTCCAATGGTTGGAAACTGGCGGCGACGAAGTTTCCAATGATTGGAAATCACGGCCGTGGTCTTTTCCAATCATTGGAAGTGTCGGTTGCGAGTTCTTCCAATCATTGGAAATCTCCCGCGCGGGTGCGCGGCGCCAAATTTTCTTCCGCATGTTTTCTGGCCCACTCGCGATGAGTTGTGCTAGTTTGCACGGAGAAATTTGCAGACAGTGCAAAGAGGAGACGACCATGGAAAAGCCAGCATCTGATGAACAGCCAACCATGCCGAGGCCCGTGACGGACCGCCCGGATTGGGAGGGCGGCGATTTGCCGACGATGCTGCCGGTCAAGCAGGCGCGGAAATTCAACGTCGGAGAACTGATTCTCAACCGCTACAAGGTTGTCGGCGAACTCGGCAAGGGCGGCATGGGTGTAGTCTATCGCTGCCAGGACACCGTCGGCGGAATCGAGGTCGCGCTCAAGACGCTGCCGCCGGATGTCTCGCGCGACGAGGCGGAGATGAACGACGTGCGCTCGAATTTCCAGCTCGTGTCGCGACTGGCGCATCCGAACATCGCGCAGATTCGCACGCTGGAAAAAGATCCGGAGAGCGGAAATTATTTTCTCGTGCTCGAATGCATCGAAGGCACCGACCTGCTGAAGTGGCGCAAGGCGATGCCGGAGGGCGCCAACGTCCTTGATGCGATCCGGCCGATCATCCGGCAGGTGGCCGAGGGCCTCGACTACGCGCATTCGCAGAAGATCGTCCACCGCGACATCAAGCCGGCGAACATCATGATCTGCAAGGACGGCACCGCGAAGGTTCTCGACTTCGGCCTCGCCGCGCAGATTCACACGAGCATGTCGCGCGTCTCGCGGATGAAGGGCGGCACCAGCGGCACCGCGCCGTACATGGCGCCGGAGCAGTGGCGCGGCGCTCATCAGGGCGCGGAGACCGACCAGTATGCGCTCGCCGTGATGGCCTACGAACTTCTCGCCGGAAAGAAGCCGTTCGAAAATTACGACATGGGCGTTTTGATGCAGATGGTGCTCAACGAGCAGCCCACGCAAATCGCCGGCCTCGACGCGGCCACATGGGCGACAATCGCAAAGGGAATGTCGAAGAAACCGGAAGATCGCTATCCAACCTGCGTCGCATTTGCCGCCGCACTCGCGGGGCAGAAGCCTCCGGTCGAAGCGACGAAGCGCATCGTCATCGCACCGACTCCCGTCAAGGTGGCCGGTCCCGTTTCCTCCGGCGGCGTAAGCGCCAAGTGGATCGCCGTCGCCGTGGCTGCCGTCGTCGTACTTGCCGTCATCGGCGCCGCAGCGTTCGGCTATTTGCGCTGGCGTTCGGCGAAAGAAACGGCTGCGAAGAGTGCTGAAGAACAGCTGGTGAAATTTGAGAAGACACAGCAGCAGCAGGTGAAGCAAGTCAGCGAGACGGTAACGAAGGTTGCGCAGGCGGCCGTTGAATCGGGCAATCTCAAGAAGGCCGACGAAATCGCGACGCAAATCGAGAAGACCGACGCCACGTCGGCCCAGGCCGTGCGAGCCGAAATCGAAAAGAAGGCAGCCGAGCGCGACGCGACGAAGAGTTACGGCGAAGCCTCGGTCGTCCACGACCGGCTGACCGCCGCTAAGCTGGATCGCGGTCAGGGACTCGGCGCAAAACTCGATGCGATGGAAGCAAGCTGGCGGACCGCCGAGGCGGCCCGTACCGCGAAATCGTGGACCGACGCGCAGGCCGGCTTTGACGCCGTCACCGCCGCTGCGAAGGAAATCGAAGCGTTCGATGCCGCGCGCCAGAAGACAATCGCCGCCAAGAATCTGAGCGACGCGAAACGCGCCGAGGCGGAAAAAGCCGAGGCGCAGAAGCTCGCCGCGAACGAATGGGCCGACGCGGAGAAAGCGAAAGCCGAAGCCGACAAGACATTCGAAGCCGGCTCCTTTGATGTCGCAACCGCGCAATTCGCCGACGCTGAAAAGAAGATGGGCGTCGCGCTGACCGCCGCGGATACCGCGAAGAAGAACATGCCGGTCGCTCCGGTTGTGAAGGGCCCGCCGAAGTTTCTCGTCATCCTGCCGGAGCAGGTGGATGGCGTCTGGTATTGGAATTATTTCACTACCGAGCAGCAGCACATCGTCCAGAGCTCCGTCGAGAAAGCGCTCGTTGATGCCGGGCTCGAAGTTGTGGACATCGGCACGCTTCAGATGAAAAACGACGGCAGCCTTGAAAATCTCCTTGCGCCGTCTGCCGCCGCCGAGAAGGCGAAACAGGCCGGCGCCGCATACGTCATCGTCGGCAGCGCGACGGCGGTTCACGGCGGCACGAGCGTCGCCTACGGCATCACCGTGGTGCGGATGTCCGCGAGCATCACGGCGAAGATTGTCCGCGCCAGCGACGGCAAAGTTCTGGCCGTGAAGGAAGCCGAGGCGCTGGAAGGCGGCCAGGGCGCGCGCGCAGCCGGACAGGCCGCGCTGAAGAAAGCCGTGCCCGATCTGGCCGAGGCGCTCGTCATCGCCGCAAAAAAAATCGCGGAAGAAAAATAGCCGCCGTGCGGTTCATCGAGGTTGATTTGAAGCATTCGCACACGCGCAGGTTCGATCTGCCTTTTCGCTGGCCCGATCCGCCGCTGCACGTCGTGCTCGTCTCGCCGGAGATTCCGCCGAACACCGGCAACATCGCCCGCATGTGCGCCGCCACCGGTTCGCGCCTGCACCTGATCGAGCCGATGGGATTCAAAATCACCGACGCAAAACTCAAACGCGCCGGCCTCGACTATTGGGATTCCATCAAACCGGAAACTCACGCCAACTGGGACGCGTTTCTGGCCGCCGTGAAACCCCGCCGCCTCTGGCTCTTCAGCACCTGCGGCGAACGATCGCTCTTCGACGCGCAATTCGAACCCGGCGACGCGCTCGTCTTCGGCTCCGAAACCTGCGGCATCCCCGACGAAATCCTGAACCGCCATCGCGACCGCATCATCGGCGTACCGATCCGCACCGACCACGTCCGCTCGCTGAACCTCTCCACCACCGCCGGCATCGCCGTGTACGAAGCCCTCCGCCAGCTCAACGCGAAGTGACCGGCTCCCCGGAAAGGGAACCACAAAACCCGGCTGCGCAAACTTCCAATCATTGGAAATGCCGCCCACGCAAACTTCCAATCATTGGAACTGTTGTTAGGTGCACACCGAACGGCTTTGTTGGGTGTACACGCTTTAGCGTGTCGGGAAGAGCACCCTGAAGGGTGGACACCGAACGTAAACGATTGCCGTTGACTCGCCAGCGGGTTCCGATATTTTCTCGGGGCGTTGTGAGGTCTCATTTCCTAACGCACGATAAACTCCGCAACGCCGCGGGCAATTGCGCCGGCATGTTGCCGTTCATCACGTCCGCCAGTGCCGCACACGCGGCCAGCGCCCATCGCCGCCCGACCTTCAACACTGGCCATCCGGATGGCGATGTCCGCGGGGCGGGCGGCCATCATCGCCGGCTGGATTTTGCTGTTCGCCAGTCGGGTGGCAACCATTCCAGCCGGGGTGGCAACCGTCACTTGGAAGCTGTGGACGTTCGCCACCCGGATGGCGAACGTCGCCACCCGGGTGGCAATGGCTGCGGCCTGAGTGGCGATCTTCGCCATCCGGGCCGCAGTCCTCGCAGCCCGGGCCGCGAAGGTTCCAGCCTGGATTTTAGTCGTCGCCATATGGGCCGCGAGCGTTCCCACCCGGGTGGCGGGCATTGCAGCCTGGGTGGCGGGCATCGCCGGTCAACTGGCGAACGTCGCCAGCCGGCTGGCGAACGTCCACACCCGGGTGGCAACCGTTCAAACCCGTCCACCGGAAAGGGGCAGCCGGAACGCAGCCATCAACCTTTTAACGCCTTATGAAGATTTTTTTGCATTGGGGCCGTATGCCGGGGCTGTCGCCCCGGCCGGAAAACCCGGTGCGGGAAAAAAAAGAGAAAAAACAGCAAAACATAGAAAGAAGGAGTGACGAAGATGGACTTTTTGAGAACAGATGACGAAGGCAAGGCCGATCAGATGATTCTGACTCGGGACAATATCGGAGGCTTTCTGGGTGCGCTGGGTCTTCTGGCCACCGATCCGCTCGTGGTTCAGCAGGCGGCGGACGCGACATATTTCCGCGCGCTGATCAACCTGCAAAAAACCATGCAGCAATTCGGGCTGGCGCTCACGGACTGGAAAAATTATGTGCGCGACGGCGGCGCATCGGTCGCCGCCACGCCCACGCTGCCCGCGCTGCCGCCGGGATTCCCCGCGGCCGTCGCCCCCGGCGTCATCACGCGCTATCGTTTCTTCGCGAACTATCTCAAGGCGCTGCCCGGCTACACCGTCGCCATGGGCCTTGCCCTCGGCATCGAAGGCCAGCACGCGAGTGCAAGCGATGTCTCGACCATCAAGCCGGACTTCACCGTCACGATCACCGGCGGCCATGTCTTCCTCGACTGGAAATGGCACGGCCTGAGCAAGACCGTCAAAATGATCGAATTTCATGTGGACCGCCACGACGGCAAAGGCCGCGTCTTCCTCGCCCACGACACCACGCCGGGCTATACCGACACCATGCCGTTCCCCACGCCAGCGGCCGTCTGGACCTATGACGCCATCTGGTGCATCGGCGAAACCCCCGTCGGCCAGCTCAGCAACCCCGTCAGCATCACCGTCGGCGGTTGAAAGAAAAACGATGCAGGGCGCGGTGACACCCGCGCCCTGCATCGTCTTCGGAGACGGCCGGCCGCCGTCGCTCCATACTAACAAGGAGAAAATCATGACACCAAGAGAAGCGAAGCATTCGGGGATTACGCACCATCCCTCGGCCCACCGGTTCCCGCGCTTTGAGCCGGGGCAGTCCGCCCCGCTCCCGCCGCCCACCGCCGACACCTATAAGATAGCCGCCTATGCCGACGGTCTGGTCGGCGCATCGCCCGAATGCGACGTGCTCCGGCCCAAATATAACTCTGGCATCAAATACGCCGGCAGCACACCCAATCCCGAAGCCCCCTGCTTCGACCGCGGCATCTCCGGCGGCATCCGCTG
>CAIVKH010000014.1 GCA_903906425.1 uncultured bacterium | reverse complement strand
CGGCTGCAAGGGGGTTGTTCCTGCAATGGCCGGCGGAATCAGACGAGTCTGTCGGGCTGCATCGCGGGTGTCGTCGCGGACTGATGCGATGACATGGCGAGGCTGACCGACAGTCTCGTCCCGCCGGCTCGATGGGCGCGTCGTTGTGGCGTGCGGCGCGGTGCGGTGGCGGATCGCGGAGCTAAGGCTGTAGCGAAGTGGAGGAGCCCCGGCACGGCGATCTCGCAGCGTGTCACGTCATCGTGACCACGGCGGAACGGCTCGCGCCAAGCGATGTCGCGACACGTGATGTTTCATAACATGACGTGCCGCGAAGTTCCGCCGTGAGCGTCCGCGAGTTCGCCGGGACGTGGCGACGAAACGCAGCGGAGGCCGTGCGGAGTGTCCGACGACGCACAAGCAAACGCGCCAACGACGCGGGGGCTGGAATCGACATAGAGGCAGGCGACGCGGGCGATGCAAAAGTGCAAGCGGTGAGTTTCGATGCCGCGTTTTGCCAGTCCGTGTCGCGTGCCGTCCCTGAGTCATCGAAGGGCCAGCGTGCCAGCCCAAGAATGGGCCACGGCGCAAGGGCTGAATAATCGCGACGATGGAAAAGCGACATAACGAATGTTGATGTCGAGGAGACAGCCGTGGAAGGCTGCACGTCGCATAATGGCCGGCGTTATGCGATGTCAGCCCGTCTCGTCCGAAAGGCCGCAGCCCGCCAGAGCCGCCGCGTGCATCCCGCCGGTTCACCGGCACGCCTGCACCGCCCGACGGTTCGCGGTGCGGGATGCTCCCGGCGAGCGTCGGCGAGGACCGGCCTTTCGGATTCCACGGCTGGCCTCCGTCTTTTCCATCGTCGCGCGCGCTTCGTCTTTATGCTGTCGAGCCTGCGAGTCATTTTTTCGCCGCGGGGCTTTCGGGCGTGGCGAGTGAATCGCACCGGAACAATTTTTTGTGCGAGAGGGGCGGCGGCGAAGTCTTTGGCGCAATCTTCCCGTGGCGTCGCAAGCGCCAGCAAAGGACATCGCCACGGGTCTTCGTCACCCAATCATTCGCTCAATCGTCCTTCGTTTCGCATCAGATGAAGAAAGGCCAGCGGCAGTATGACGCGAAGGCCGTAGATCGGCCTCGTCATGAACGGCCCGAAGTCCCGCCGGTCGAGCGTGAGCAGAAACGAAGATTCCGAAGCCAGCGCTGTGATCAGTACGGGTTTGTCCTTGGCCTTTGGGAAGACCAAGGGTCTGTCGAGGACAACGGAATCGTTCACGATTTGAATGGAAGGACGAATCGCTGTGCGCCAAACGGATGAAGCGGAAGGTGAAACTTTGTGCATGTTGCTCTGGGCTTCCGCAACGCAGTAGCGCGATGAAAGCAATGTCCATCCGTTGCCCGCGGCCAGATCCAGCACGGCCCGCGACGCACCGGTGTCCGATCCCGTCGCGGCAAGCAGCACACTGGTGTCGAGAAAAAGTCTCACCGGGCTTTTTTCGCGCCGGCACGGAATTCCGCCATGCCCGCCTCGTCGTCCTTGATCCAGGCCTGAATCTGTTTGCGGCTCAGATTGCGCACAGGGAGTGCGGTTGCCGGCTGGAGAAACACGCCCCCATCGCGTTCCTCGGCGATGAGAAGCGGATTGCGAAGCCGGTCGAGTCCCATGCTTCGTCTCAATGCCGGCGGCAAGGTCACGCCGCCGCGTTTAGTCATGATGAGTGTTGTCATGCCGCAACGATGCAACGCTGCAATGCAGCAGTCAAGCGCTATGGCTCGACAATCGGTGAATTCCGCGCAGCGATGGGCGAACCGAAAACTGCCCGCCGCGATTCTGAAGCGAGCAGAAATAGACAGCGACGCGGCGAGCGGCCAGTGACGGCTGACAACGCCGTCCTGATAGGTTTCGAGCAGCAAGTGAAAACGAGGCGATGAGACACGGCGATTTCAGCGAAGCGATGGATCGCGAGCAAGGAACGGCGAGTGACGCGACGAGCGATGGCTTCCCCAGCGGAGCGATGTGTCGTGAGCAAAGAGCGCCAGCGATGCGACGAACGACGGGAAGCATAGCCCGTCATCGGGCCGCGATCTTTTCCGGGGCGACCTCTGGGGGAGCTATGCGTTTCGGCGAAGTCGGCGAGCCGCGTGAGAACGGACAACATAACCGCAATCGCTTTTCCAAACATTGGAAATTTCAACGTCGGCTTTTTCCAATGATTGGAAGCCACGGAAAGGTGTCGCGGAAAACCGCACGGGGTTTTCTGCGGCAAAAAAGAATCGCCGAAAACGGGGGCGTCATCGCGGGACCTGTTTTCGGCGCGGAAAAAATCCGCCGCGCAGTTTGTGAGTCCGCGCGGCGGTCCACTTTCCGGCGTCCGCAGGCGTTTAAGATTTCGCCGCCTTTTTCATCCGCCGGATTCAAGCGCCGCGTTCGTGACGCGCGGCGCGTGCCGCCGGGACCTTCCGGCGGCGGGTGAATCTTTACGCGGCGGCTTCGTCCTTCGCCGCGGCGGTCGGCTGGCACAAAATCCGCACGATCTGCTCCGCCTGCTCCGGTGTCGCATCAAATTCAAATTTGACCTCGTCGCTTCCGTAGGTGCGAATCTCCGCACGTATGTGGGGCGTGCCCCACTTCGTCAGCTTGTCCGGTTCGCGGCTGTTGGCCTCCAGCTGGTAATGGCTGGCCTTCACCAACCGTTCGCGGATGGCGTCGCGGCGGTTCGCCTCGTCGGTCTTCTTCGCGTGATAGGCCAGGACGCGGGCGCACAGTTCATCCGCAAACGGCCAAAGGCGGCGGCGGATGTCGCGCACGATCTGTTCCGGCGTCTTCGTCTTGGAAGTGTTCAACGAAGTTTCGCCGGCCTCGTCGCGGCG
>CAIVKH010000013.1 GCA_903906425.1 uncultured bacterium | reverse complement strand
GAGGGAAGCGGTGCCGAGTGCTACAATTGAAGTTGATGGGGGAATGAATGCCGAGACAGCACGGCTCGTAAAAAGCCTTGGCGCCGACACCATCACTTCGTCAAGTTATATTTTTTCCGCAACTGATCCCAAAAAGGCATACGAGGAGTTGGCAGCTCTATAGAAAATTTTTTGTAGCCAGTTGGACGCAGGAGTAACCAGCAACATGATAACAAACATGCTTACCGAAGAAAAATTGAAATCGATGGAGCTTATGGCCAACGGCTTACGCGAGGACGTCATTAGGATGGTTTCGCACGCTGGCTCGGGGCATATCGCCGGACCACTTGGCATGGCGGAAGTTTTTACCGCGTTCTATTTTCATATTCTTCGACATGACCCAAAGCAGCCGAACTGGCCCGACCGCGATCGGCTCGTTTTGTCGAATGGGCATATTTGTCCGATCCAGTACGCGGCGCTCGCGCATGCGGGATATTTCCCCGTGGACGAGCTGAAAACACTACGGCAGATCGGAACGCGGCTTCAGGGTCATCCGCATCGCGGCGCACTGCCGGGGATCGAGACGACATCTGGACCGCTCGGCTCCGGTATTTCACAGGCTGCCGGTATCGCGCTCGCCGCGCGTCTCGACAAGAAAAAGTATCAGGTCTATTGCATGACCTCCGACGGCGAGCATGAAGAGGGGAATACATGGGAAGCGATCCAGTGCGCGGCGAAATATCGTCTGGGCAATCTTACCGTGGTTGTCGATCGTAATAATATCCAGATTGGTGGTCCTACAGAAAAGATCATGCCGCTCGAACCGTTCGCCGAAAAATATGCGGCGTTCAATTGGAATGTTGTGGAGATTGACGGGCATAATTTTGAGGAGATCGTCGCCGCCGCAGCGGAAGCGCGCGCCATTCACAATCAGCCGACTGTGATCATCGCGCACACGATTCCGGGCAAGGGTGTGAGTTTTATGGAAAATGACTACGCGTGGCACGCAAAACCGTTCGCGTCGGGCGAGGCGGAAAAGGCGCTTGGCGAACTTCGCGTGCAACGCGCGAAGATCCAGGGCGACCATTAAAATATCAACCATTATCATGCTTAATCCTGAATTAAAGTTAAATCCTAAAATATTCGATGACGACGTCGAACAAGCGTCGACACGTAATGGCTATGGTGAGGGTTTGGTACTCGCTGGCGATGCGAACGTGAACGTTGTCGCGTTATGCGCTGATCTTATGGATTCCACATGCACGGAGGCGTTCGCAAAAAAATATCCCGAGCGCTATTTCGAGCTTGGTGTTGCCGAACAGAATATGGCGGCGGTTGCAGCGGGGCTCGGGGTGAGCGGCAAGATCCCGTTCATCGCGTCCTTTGCCGCATTCTCTCCTGGTCGCAATTGGGAACAGATTCGCACGACGATTGCGTACAATAACGCGAACGCGAAGATTGCGGGTCATCATACGGGAATTACGGTCGGCCCTGACGGCGCCACACATCAGGCGACGGAGGATATCGCGCTCATGCGCACGATGTCGAATATGAAAGTGTTCGTTCCGTGCGACGCGATGGAGGCGTGCAAGGCGACGGTTGCGGCAGCACAAATCTGGGGGCCGATCTATTTGCGCTTCCAGCGCGAGAAGACGCCGGTCATGACGACCGACGAAACACCATTCATTCCGGGCAAGGCGCAGGTATTCTGGCAATCAAAGAAACCCGAAGTACTGATCATTGGTTGCGGCGGTTTGCTCTACAATGCACTCCTCGCCGCGCGCGAACTCGAAAAAGAAAAGATCGGCGCGGTGGTTCTGAATTGCTCTACTATTAAACCGATCGACAGTAAAAAGATCGTTGAGTTGGCAAAAAAGATCGGCGCGGTGGTTACCGTAGAGGAGCATCAGGAGATCGG
>CAIVKH010000012.1 GCA_903906425.1 uncultured bacterium | reverse complement strand
GTGCTCTACCAACTGAGCTACGGGGGCACCGTGCCATCACGCGCCTCACCAGCCCTCGCCCTGCGGACCACTGCCCCACCCTGCCGCGCCCATCGTTGCGCCTCGCATCAAACACAAAGAACGCCCATCGCGGCGCCATCCCGTCTTCTTCGGTAACGCGAAGAACCATCCGGAGCCGTGTATAGCCGTTCTTTTTACTGTCTTTTGCTGCTCGCAATGATGACGTTGAAGAGGCACGCACCATTGACGTGGGCGCGAAACATAAAGATTGCCGTCCTTGTGTCAACAATTTTTCCAAAAAGATTTAAAAAAAATTCCGCCTGCGCCAACCCGTCCCCGGTTTCCAATCATTGGACATTTTCGCGAGCGTAACTTCCAATGATTGGAAATCCCGCATCACGCGGCGCAGCCTCGCTTAGCTTTTTCGCTCGCCATTGCTCGCCGCAATCTCGTATTCGTTCGTCGGGAGGGGATCGTTTGGCTAGATTGACATGTGGTAATGCAGTGCCTCTTGACAGAGCGCGGCGATAAGGCCGCAAAGAACCGGAGCGCGCGGATTTTTATGTGCCCGGCGAAGATTCGCGCCCTGATTGCCGCAGTATTTCTTGCCCCATTTCTTTCACACGCCCGGGCGGAATCCGACTTGCGCACGCCGTCGCTCGACTGGCCGGCGCGCCTTCCAGCCACCTCCAACGTCTTGCGCGCCGTCAAAACATTCACGCTGGAAATTGAGGACGCCGACATGGCCTTCGACGTCGGCGCATCGCTGCTGCTCTTCGACATCTCACCGGACTTCTACGTCGGCATCGTTCGCGACGAGGGCGCCCGGATGAACAAGCTCGTGGCCGTGCCGCGCACCGGCGGCGGCGAAGGCACCGCCTGGCTCACGAACGAAAAACAAATTATTTTCGGCCGGCGCACGCGCTCCTGTGCCGGCCTCGTTTTCATCCGGAAAAACGAAACGATGCCGATCACTGCCGAGTCCGCGGATTCATACTCGGCCATCCTCGAACGCTACACACGGCGGATGCGCTGCGACATTCCGAAAAGCCTTAAAGCATTCGTCGTCGAAAAAGCGCCTGAACCCGCGCCGGAAGAAATCGTGACAAAACGCGAGCTTGCCGTCGCGACAACGAACGTTCCGCCCCCGCCAGTTCAGCCCCCAGTCAAAATAGTACAGACGCCGAAGCCGCCGCCACCCACCACATATTCGCAACCCGTCACGCACGTCCAATCGCCACAGCGAGTCTTCATCAACAAAGAAGAGCCGGTGCAGATCGTGCCGGAAATTGTCTTTGAAAAATCCGCGCCCGAAACGAAATGGCCCGCCGCGGTCACATCGCGGCCCGCCGCGACAGCTCCGCTCAGAACAAATGTTGTCACCGCGGCAGTCACGAAAAATATCGCCCCTGAAACTCAAATTGCCGCCGCGATTCCGCCGCCCGTCGCGACGGCCGCTGTCGTTCGAATTGAAACAACAAACGTTCCGCCGGCCTCGACCGCCACGGTCGCACGCATCGAAACCACGAACGCTCGGGCGTCCATCGTGACCGTGGCCGCGACCAATCGGGAGCCGATTCTGACGGCAGCGCCGGTTCGAACAAATCGGGCGGCCAACGCGAACATCGCCACCGCAAAACCGCCGCCAGCCGTGCCGCCGCAAGGAAGATTTTCGCTGCTGAACGTCTGGACGATTTTCATCCTGGTAATGACCGTCGCCGCGGAAACGGCAATAATCGCGCGGCTGTTCATGCGAAAGAAGCTGCTCGCCAAACTCGGCCCGGCCATGCAGGCGGACGCGCTCGAACGCGACATGCACGGCGACATTTCCGGCCGCCTCGAACGATTCCCGCTGCCCCAGCTCGTCCAGTTTTTCAACGGCAACAAGGAATCTGGAACCCTCAGCATCGCCGGCAAACAAGGCATCGAAGCGCGCCTGATTTTCGAGCGCGGCCAAATTATTGATGCCGACACTACCCTTCATTTCGGCCTGCCTGCCGCCGAAGAAATCCTGCGCCGCAAAGAAGGCACCTTCCGATTTCGCGTCGAAGACAATTCCATGCGCGCAAAAAATATTCATCAGGACACCATCGCGCTTCTGATGGAAGTCGCCCGCGACATGGACGAGGCACCCGAAACCTCCGACGCCTGACGCAACTTCGCCGGATCGTGCCGTAAAATTTTCTTGCGCCCGCGCAGCCGCGCCCCGCTAATCTCGCCGCATGAACAAAGCACTCGTCGGAATTATCATGGGCAGCGACTCCGACCTGCCCGTCATGCAACCCGCCGCCGACGCTCTCGCCGGCCTCGGCATCGGCTGCGAACTGCGCGTCCTCTCCGCGCACCGCACGCCCGACGACACCGCCGACTACGCAAAAACCGCCATCGCCCGCGGCCTCAAAGTCATCATCGCCGGCGCGGGCGGCGCGGCCCATCTCGCCGGCGTCGTCGCCGCGCTCACGACGCTGCCGGTCATCGGCGTTCCCGTTTTGGGAAAATCCATGAACGGCCTCGACTCCCTGCTTTCGATGGTCCAGATGCCGCCCGGAATTCCCGTCGCCACCGTCGCGGTCAACGGCGGAAAAAACGCCGGACTTCTCGCCGCGCAAATTATCGGCGTTGCCGACGCCGCCGTCGCCGCGAAGCTCGTCGAGTTCAAAAAGAAACTCGCCGACGACTCGCGCGCAAAAAACGCGGCGCTGAACAAGGAATAGTTCTCCAGCGGCCGGCGCGACCGCCGGTGGTTTCCAATGATTGGAAAAAACCGGACCGCAAACTTCCAACCATTGGAAGCATTCCGCCCCGCAATCCTCCAATGATTGGAAATTGCGGTGTTTTTCCATCGTCCGGCCCGCAGCTTCGTTTCGCGCGGCGAAGCGGCGCGTAAGTTTTCGGCTGCGGTGTTGACTTCGCGGCGCGGCGGTTTCTTAATCGCGCACCAGTTTTGAAAGAACCGCTCCGCGCTGCGGGGCAAACAATCGGAGAGAAAATGAAAATTGCTGTTTGGGTTTTGGCGGCGTTGGTCGGTGTTTCAACTTTTTGCGCGCGGGCACAAGACGCGAATGTGCTGACGGACGCCGAGAAGAAAGACGGCTGGAGACTTTTGTTCGACGGCAAGTCGACCGAGGGCTGGGTGACTGTCAAAGGTACCGGCGAATTTCCCGATCACGGCTGGACGATCAAGGACGGCGTGCTCACGGTCAACGGCGGTACAGGGCCGGAATCGCACGGCGGCGGCGATATCATCACGAAGGAAAAGTATTCGAGCTTCACGCTGAAGTTTGATTTCAAGATCACGACGGGCGCGAACAGCGGCGTGAAATATTTTGTGATGCCGGAGCTGAGCAAGGGCGGCAAGGCGGGCATCGGGCTGGAATATCAGATCCTCGACGATGAAAAGCATCCGGACGCGAAGCTCGGCAAAGACGGCGACCGCACGGTTTCGTCGCTTTACGATTTGATTCCGGCCAGCAAGGACAAGAAGCCCGCGCCGATCGGCGAGTGGAATCACGGCATGATCGTCGCCAGCGGCAAGCATTGCGAGCACTGGCTCAACGGTCAGAAGGTCCTCGCATACGAACGTGACTCGGAAGATTTCAAGACGCTCATCGCGGGCAGCAAATACAAAACGCTGAAAGGCTTTGGCCTCGCCGCCGAAGGCCCGATTCTGTTGCAGGATCACGGCAACAACGTTTCGTTCGAGAACATCAAAATCAAAGTTCCATAATCAAACGGAGATCAACCATGGCCGATGAAAAACGCGCTGCGAATGATCCGCTGAAAAATGCGGAGCCGAATCCGCGACTGACCGAATTCAGCAAGTCGCCGGAACCGTGGACCGAAATCGCAAAGATGGAATGGGGCGGCGATCGCACGATGGCCTCGACGATCCAGGCGCTCATCATGGATGCCGATGTCTCGCAATATCCGGGGCTCGAGAAGAAGTTGCTCGCGGTGCTCGACGACAAGAATTGCACCGATGTCGCCCGCGATTTCGTCTGCCGGATGCTGCGGCTCATCGGCACGCCGGCATGTGTGCCCGCGCTTGCGAAGCTTCTCGAAAACGAAAAATCCGCCGACGTTGCGCGCTACGCTCTACAAACGATCCCCGGATTCGAAGTTGACGCAGCGCTCCGCGCGGCGCTGACGATTCTGAAAGGCAAAACGAAGGCCGGCCTCATCGGTACGATCTCTGCGCGCGGCGACCGCGACGCGCAGGCCGCGATCAAGGCCATCGCAGCCGACAGTTCTGAACCCGCTGATGTCCGCGATGCCGCGGCGCTGGCCGTCGCGACGGCAGGAGGCGCGCAATGAACAACACACAGAATTTCAACCGCCGCGATTTCATCAAAATTTCGTCGCTCGCCGCAACCGCGGCCACGATCATCCCGTCGAAGGTTCTCGGAGCTGACGCACCGAGCAAGCAGGTCACGTTCGGATTTGTCGCCACCGGAAACATGGGTTCGTCGAATATTGACCGCGTGCTTCGCATCAAGGACAAGGGCGCGCGCATCATCGCCGTCTGCGACGTGGACAAAATTTTCCGCGACCGCGCCGCCGCGCACATCAACAAAATTTACGGCGACACAAGCTGCAAGCTCGTCACCGGCGATTTCCGCCATCTCACGCGCAATCCTGAAATTGACGCCATCGTCGTTTCGACGCCCGACCACTGGCACGCGCTCGTCGCGCTCGACGCGATCCGTCATGGCAAGGATGTCTATTGCGAAAAGCCGCTCACGCACAGCATCCGCGAGGGCCAGGTGCTCGTCGCCGCACTGCGCAAACACAATCGCATCGGCCAGACCGGCACGATGCAGCGCAGCGATGCGTCGTTCCGCTACGTGGCCGAAGCGATAAAAGGCGGAGCACTCGGAAAAATAGATCACATCGAAGTGCTGATTCCCGCGAACAACAAATACGCCGGCGCCGACTGGAAACCCGAGGCCGTTCCCGACGGTCTCGACTACGACATGTGGATCGGTCCCGCTCCTTTCGCCCCGTACACGAAACAGCGCACGCATTATCAGTTCCGCTTCCAGCTCGACTACGGCGGAGGCCAGGCCACGAACTGGGGCGCGCACTACATCGACATCGCGCAGTGGGCGCTCGGCATGGACGACTCCGGCCCCGTCGAGGTCGATGGCTACGGTGAATTTCCGACCACCGGACTTTTCACCGCCCCCACGCGCATCAACTTCACCGCGACCTACGCGAACGGCGTCAAGCTCCGCATGCGAACACGCACCGACGGCGTCATGGACGGCAACGTCAAGTTCTACGGCGAGAAAGGCTGGATTGACGTCTCGCGCTCGAAGCTCAAGGCCAGCGACGACTCGCTGCTGAAGATCGGCGGCGGCCCGGCGAAGGGGAAATCCGGCGGCGATCCGAGCGGCGACGCGCACATGGAAAACTTCCTCGACTGCATCCGCAGCCGCGAAAAATGCGTCGCGGATTTCGCCATCGGTCATCGCACGACGACGATCTGCAACCTCGCCAACATCGTCCAGTTCCTGCGCCGTCCGCTGAAATGGGATCCGGTGAAAGAAGAATTCATCGGCGACCAGCAGGCGAACCGGATGAAGGAACGCGCCTACCGCGCCCCCTGGACGCTGGTCTGAAAGCGCGACGCAGCCGGGATCGCCGCGCACCGGCCGCGCCAGGCGATTTTTTTTACCGTGCAATAAAAGTGTGGCTGTGTACGTTTTCGCCCCGTGCCACAACCCAAAAAAGGCACAACTATTGGAGAAAATATGAAGAAACTGATTATTGCGATTCTTGCAGTCACAGCGCTCGGTGGTTTCACGGCGATGGCCAAGGAAAAGGGCGGCGACCAACCGAAGCACCAGAAGAAGGCGTTCGAAGAAGTTGACGCGAACAAGGACGGAAAGATTTCGCTCGACGAATTCAAGGCTGCGCTCCCGAAGCTCGATCCGGCCAAGGCCGAGGAAATCTTCAAGAAGAAGGACGCGAACGGCGACGGATCCATTTCGGCGGACGAATACAATGCCGAACCGAAGCACAAGAAAGAAGCGGCCAAGTAATCGCTAATATCCAGACTTAAATCAGAGCGCGCGATGGCGAAAGCCGTCGCGCGTTTTTTTCCGCCGCCGCGCGATTGATCGCGGCGGCGCAATCGGGAATATCCCCCCTCATGAACCGCAACTTCCAATCATTGGAAAAGACGCCGGCGCAAACTTCCAATCATTGGAAAGTTCCCTCGCCGCCATGAACTGGCTCGCACACGCATTTCTTTCGCCGCCGGTCGCGCGGGTTTGCCTCGGCAATCTGCTAGCAGATGCAATCGAGCCGCGAAGCCTGCCGTCGCTGGGCGATGAATTTCTGCGCGGCGTTGCGTTGCATCGCGCGATTGACGCGGCGGTGCATTCGCATCCCGCGGCGGGTCGCGCGCGAAGATCGCTGAGCGGAATGCGGCTGCGATTCACCGGCGTCGTGACCGACATCGTGTGGGATCATTTTCTTTTGAAGCGCTGGACGGAATTTTCCGACGAGTCGCTCGATGATTTCATCGGGCGTGTTTATGGATACGAAACAAAAATGCCGGCCGAACTTTCCGGCGATCCGCCGTCGCTGATGCGGGCGATTGTGCGCTACGATTTGCTGCGATCCTATGCGTCGCTCGATGGCGTCCGCGATGCGCTCGAACGGCTGGCCCGCCGCGTCGAAAGCTATTCGGGCCGCCGCCTGCCGCTGGCCGATGCGATGCCGGACGTGCGGGAGAATTACGATTTTCTTGAGACCTGTTTCGCCGAAATTTTTCCCGACATGATCGCAGTCGCCGGAAACGGCGGGCAGATTCTTTTCGCAACAGCGAGGTGATGACCACATGAAAGCAACAGTATTGACTGGAATCCACGGCGTGGAAATTCGGGACGTTCCGGAGCCGGAAATCGTTTCGCCCCGCGACGTGCTTTTGAAAATGAAATCCGTCGGAGTCTGCGGATCTGATGTTCATTATTATTCGTGGGGCCGCATCGGCGCGCAGGTCGTCGAATATCCATTTCGCATCGGCCACGAAGGCTCGGCGGAAGTCGCCAAGGTCGGCAGCGAGGTCACGAGTGTCAAACCCGGCGACCGCGTCGCCATCGAGCCGAATGTCGCCTGCGGCCAGTGCGATCAATGCCTCGCGGGCCGGGAGAATACGTGCCGCCGGACCATGTTTCTTGGCTGCCCCGGGCAGTTGCCAGGCTGCATGGCAGAATACATCGTGATGCCGGAGGAATGTTGCATTCCGATTCCGAACCACATGACCTGGGACGAGGCCGCACTCGTCGAACCGCTGGCCATCGGCCTCTACTGCGCGCGGCAGTGGCTCGACCTCCGCGGAAAAAATATCGGGATTCTCGGCGCCGGCCCGATTGGTCTGAGCGTGCTGCTGATGGCGCAACATTTCGGCGCGGGAAAAGTCTTCATCACCGACAAACTCGACTATCGCCTCGCCATCGCGCGCCGCACCGGCACAACCTGGACCGGAAATCCCGATCGCGAAGATGTCGTCACGGCAGTGAACGCCGCGGAACCGCGGCAGCTCGACGCGGTCTTCGAATGCTGCGGCCAGCAGGATGCCATTGATCAATCGGCCGATCTTCTCGCGCCGGGCGGGACGCTGTTCCTCGTCGGCATTCCGGAATCCGAACGCATTTCGCTTCCGATTGACCGTTACCGCCGCCGCGAAATCACGCTTCAGAATGTGCGACGGCAACGGCACTGCACCGGAGACGCGATCAGTCTCATCGCAACCGGCCACATAAAACCCGCCTTCATGGCCACCCACCATTTCCCGCTCGCCGAATCGGCGCGCGCCTTCGAGATCGTCGCCAACTACGCCGACGGTGTGATCAAGGCGATGATTGATTGCTCGTAGCGCGACAGGAGGAGGCGATCAGTCGCCGGTGTACTCGCAACCGGAGGTGCAGGTCTCGCTGATGACGATGCCGCTGAGCTGCGGGAGGGCGGGCTTCAGTTTCTGCCAGATCCATCGCGCGAGATTTTCACTCGTCGGATTTTCGAGACCGGAAATTTCGTTGAGATAGCAGTGATCAATCTGCTCGAAGACTGGAGCGAAGGCTTTCTTGATGTCGGCAAAATCCATCACCCATCCGCTGCGCGAATCAACGGGTCCGCTCACGTGGATTTCGATCTGGAACGAATGCCCGTGCAGCCGCGCGCATTTGTGCCCCGGTGGAACGTTCGGCAACCGGTGCGCAGCCTCGACGCTGAATTTTTTGTGGATGTCCATTTATCGGGGCGCACGATGTCGCGCTCAGGCGTAGGCGTCAAGCAGCGGGTCGCGCGCGCCGGCATCGGCGAAGCCTTTCGCGCGTAGCTGGCACGAGTCGCAGTGGCCGCACGGCAGGCCTGCAGGACCGGGGTCGTAGCAACTGCTCGTCAGTGCAAAATCAACACCGAGCGCGAGGCCGGTCTTGATGATCATCGCCTTCTTCATCGTGATCAGCGGCGTATGAATTTTGATCTGCTGGTGGCCCTCGACAGCTGCTTTCGTCGCGAGGTTCGCCATCTTTTCGAAGGCCTCGATGTACTCGGGCCGGCAGTCCGGATAGCCGCTGTAATCAATCGCGTTCACGCCGATGAAAATGTCGTTCGCGCCGATGACCTCGGCCCACGCCAGCGAGTGCGACAGAAAAATCGTATTGCGGGCCGGCACGTACGTGACAGGAATGCCGGTCGAAATCTCATCGGCCGAGCGGTCCTTCGGGACGGGAATTTCGCTGGTGAGCGCGGAGCCGCCGAACTGCCGCAGATCAATATCGGTGATGATGTGCCGCTCGGCACCGAGCGATTTCGCGACGCGTGCCGCGCAGGTCAGCTCGTAGCTGTGGCGCTGGCCGTAGCGGAACGAAAGCGCGTAGCAGATGAAGCCATCGCGTCGCGCGAGCGCCAACGTCGTCGCTGAATCGAGTCCGCCGCTGACAAGAACGACGGCTTTCGGAACTTTCCCAATTTCCGGCTTGGGATTTGCGCTGGTCTTTTCCTGTGGCGGTTCGATTGCTGTCATGGTCCTCTCGTCTGGGTGCAAATCGTAATTCGCAATTCACAAATCGCAAATCACAAATGCCCGGTCAGCTTGTGACACTGCGGAATGACGCGAACGTGCGGGACGGTTTCGAGCGCCAGCTTTTGCCACACGAGCAACTGCGCTGGCGTCGCCGGATGCTTCGCGTTCCCATGAATCGACATCGGCTGTAGCACCAGCAAGGTTTGCGGCGCGATGTCGGCAATCACGCGCGCAGCCTCGCGAATATCGTCGTCGCTGGTCTCGCCGCTGACAATCACCTTCGCGAAAACTTCGACTTCGTTTTCGACGCAGCGCTGGAGGAAGTGCCGGTGGTTTTCCCACGCGGGATCATCCTTGGTGACGCTCGGCAGCTTGATGTCCATCGCCGCGATATCGAGCCACGGGAGCAGCGGCTCGATCATCCGGTAGAGATCGCCCGCTGTTTCCAGATAGGTTCGCAGCCCGAAGTGCTCAATGCGCGGAAGCAGCTCGCCGAGAAACGCGGCGTGCATCAGCGGCTCGCCGCCGGTCAGCGCAACGGAATGATGCAGGCCGCGCGGCGCGTCGAGCCGCCCGATGAGCGCGGCGAGTTCGTCCGCCGCGACGGGATTTGCGTGGGTCTCGAAATGGTTCGAACCAGCCGGCGTTTCGATTCGGAACGACGCAGGTTTGAAGCCCGCCGGCTGCCACGCGGTGACGGTTTCGGGGCTGTCGCAAAATTCGCACCGCCGGTGACAGCCGTGGAAGCGGAGGAAAATCTGCCGCACGCCGACATACGGCCCCTCCCCTTGCACGGAGCTGAACACCTCGGCCAGATGCGCGTTTTTTGTCGTGGAATCGTTCACGGCGCGAGACTATCGGCCAGCGCCTTTCCCCCTGCAAGCATTGGATAAAAATGTCGCGAAATGCCAGCCGCAGTTTCCAATGATTGGAAATCACGCCGCGGCAAATTTCCAATCATTGGAAATCTGGATCACCACAGCGTCGGCATGGCGAGTTCGCCGCGGAGCTGGGCCTCGCCGGGTTCTTTTTCGAAGACGCCGTAGAACAGCGAGACGCAGTCCTGCCAGAGGGTGAGGCGGTGGAAATCCTCGGGGGAAAGTTTCACGTCGTGGTGGCCTTTTTCCAGCATGGCGATGAGGCGCGAATCCTGCGCGCCGAATTTGCCGGGGATGGTGCGGCAGGCGTCGCCGTAGCTGGTGAAGGAAAATTTCACGAGGTTGTTGTACGAGGCGAAGAACTGGTTCTGCACCGGATCGCGCGCAAGGACCGGCGCCTTCTTCGCAGCTTCCTTGGTGTGGCATTCGACGCAGTTGCGGTCGAGCACCGGCTGGACGAGGCGCGGATAGCTGAACGGATTCGAGCCGTCCACGTCCGGTTGCGGCACGGAGGGCGCGCGGCGCATCGCCAGCGGGATCACGTCGGGCGATTTCGCGATGGAATGTTTCGGCTCGTGGCAGCCGGCGCAGACGAGCTTTTCGCCGTCGCGGATCGCGGTGCCGGAGCGCATGGATTGCACGGCCATCCCGCGGTCGTCCACGAGCTGGAAGAAAAGTTCGCGATTGGCCGGCACCTTGAAATAGGCGCTGCCGTCGCTCTCGATGGGCACGGTGCCGAGGACCCAGCGGGCGGGCACGATGGAATCGCCGGCCTCGGCGATGCGCTTGCCGGTCTGGTGCGGAACGGCGTAGCCGGACGGCACGGAGCATGGCAGCAACTGCAAAATCCTGATCGTCTTGGGCTGCGCGTTGGTTGGCCACGGTCGCAGCGTGTTGTAAACGTTGACCACCGCCATCGTGCCTTCGCCGGGATCGCCGGGCTTCAAGGGCTTCGTTTCCGTGGCGACGGTCGGCGCGCGGGTGATGGGTTGCTTTTTCGTCGCCACCAGCGGCATCGGGCTGAGGCAGCCGATCTCCGGATCGCGATAAATCAGTTCCTTGTTGCCGAACGCGTCCACCAGATAGATGCCGTAATCACCGCGCAGAGACGGCCCGCCCTGCCGGCCCGCGCCGGGCTGCATCTGCGGATCATAGACGCACAAGAAATAATTTTCGCCCAGCGGCCACGGCGTGCCGTAGACCTGCGCGCCGCCCTGGCTCTCCGGGAACGCGACGTCCGGCGTGATCCGCTTGACAGGCCCCATCGCGTCATCATCCGGCACACACGGATCAATCATCACCAGCGATCCGAACTCCTGCCCGTGATGCGGCGCGGCGGTCGCGACGAATTTCTGCGACGCGGGAATCGCGCGCACACCGAGTTCCATATCGGCGCGCGAATGCCGCGGCGCGAAGTTTCCGTGCAGCGCGCGCGGATCGGTCCCGTCCAGCCGCGTGATCCACGGCATGTGCGCGATGCAGCCGTGGCGGTCAACGTAGTCCCATCGCGTCCAGATGATGCGTCCGTCATGCGTGACGCTGGGATTCCACTCGTTGCTGTCGTGGATGCTGAGCAGGTTGATTTCGTCGCCGTTCGGCGTCATGTCGTAAAGATTGTAGAGCGGGCAAGCGCGGCCGCAGCGCAGATAGCCGCCGCGCCGCTCGCTGATGAACGCGACGCGCCCATTCGGCAGCCAGCACGGATCGAATTCATTCCAGGTGCCGTCGGTGATCTGCCGCAGGCCGGTGCCGTCGGTGTTCACGCGGAAGATGTGGAAACAGCGGCCGGCGTCCCAGTGACCGCGCGTCGTATCGGTGTGCATTTCCTGGTCGCGGCCGCCGGCGCACTCGCAATAGGCGAACATGATCTGCTTCGCGTCGTACGAAATCGCGGGCGAAAGAAACGCCCCGCCGTGCGTCTCATCACCGGACAGATGTTTCACTCCGTCATAGCTCAAATGCGCCTTCGCACCGTCGCCGCCGAAAATCTTCTGTCCTTTGAGCCGCCCGTTTTCGACAGCCGCATTCGCGAGCACGTCGCGCAGCTCCGGATTCGGTCCGAACGGATTTTTCAGGACGAACAAGCCGCCTCCCGGACGCGCGGTGATGCCGTAGAACTGGTCGCACATGTGGTCATAAATGCCGCGAAACCGTTTGATGAACACCAGCTCCTTGAAATCCAGCAGCGGATTCGCAAACGCGATCTGCCGCCGCAGCGCCAGCGCGCGGTCGAACAGCGCGCGGCGGGCCGCCGCATCCTTCACGTCGGCCTTCTCCGCCTCGCCGCGCAGCGAGCCGAGATTCGCGTCGAGGTCCGCGATATTTTTCGCACCGGGCATCCGCTTGAGATCGTCCAGCAGCGCGGCGCTGCGACGCAGCACCACGTCGAGCGGATCGCGGTCGGCGGCCAGGATCAGCGCCTCCTGCCGGTACGCCTGCGGCGCCTTCGCCGCGAAGCCCGCGCGGTCTTTCATATCATGCTCGAGAATTGCGAACTGCCGGTCGGCCTCATCCGCCGGATACGCAGCCTCGCCGGCGACGGCGCGCACCGCCAAGGCCGCCAGCACCGCAACCAGAATTTTTCCAAAGGTTTTCATGACTGGAATTTCTCCACGCACTCCTATTTACCAATGATTGGAAAAACTCGCGCCCGAAATTTCCAATGATTGGACTTGCCCGCCGGCGGTGTTTACCAATGATTGGAAAACCAGTCAGAAGAAAAGGATTCTCGCATGAACAAGCTAATCTGGAGCGGAGTGGCCGCCGTCGTGTTGCCGGCCGCGGTTTTCGCGCAGTCCTCGAAGGAGCAGATCGTTGATTTGGGCGCGGTGCCGCAGATTCACGAGACAACGGAACAACGCGACGCGCGGATGCAGTGGTTCCGCGATGCGAAGTTCGGGATGTTCATCCATTGGGGGCCGTGCTCGGTCGGGCAGAAGGAAATCGGCTGGGGGCGCGAGGCAAACCGGCCGTGGGACATCAACAAGAACGGGCCGCGCACCAGCGATCCCGAATACGACAATTATTTCAAGAAGTTCAATCCATCGAACTACAACGCCGACGCGTGGGTGAGCTTCGCGAAGGAGTCGGGGATGAAATACATGGTGCTGATCTCGAAGCACCACGACGGCTTTTCGCAGTTCGATTCGAAGCTCACCGACTACACAATCATGCACTCGCCGTACGGCAAAGACATCGTGAAGCAGTTCGTCGAGGCGTGTCACAAGCACGGCATCAAGGCCGGCCTCTATTATTCGACACGCGACTGGTTCAACGCGGACTATCTCGTCGGCGACAACGCGAAGTATGACGCGTGGTATCGCGGGCAGGTTTCCGAGTTGCTCTCGAACTATGGCAAGGTGGACATGATGTGGTTCGATCACGTCGGCGGGCGCGACTGGGGCAAGTGGCGGTTCGATGAACTCTTCGCGATGCTGTACAAGTTGCAGCCCGGCCTGCTGGTCAACAACCGCGCCGCAAAATTCTGCGGGCCGAAATCGCCGGAGGATCGCGGGCCGGCCACGCCGGAAATTCAGAAGATGACGCAAGGCGATTTCGACACGCCGGAGGGGCGCATCGGCGCGTTCACCATTGATCACGATTGGGAGTCGTGCATTCACGTCGGCCGGGGCTGGTCGTATCGCGGCGAGGACGGTTTCAAGGGGCCGGAGGACTGCATCAAGATGCTCGTGAGCTGCACGACCGGCGGCGGTAATCTTCTTCTCAATTTCGGTCCGCGGCCCGATGGAACCTTTGCCGAAGGCGAGGCGAACGTCGCGCGCGCGATGGGCGCGTGGCTGAAAAAATATGGCGACGCGATTTACGGCACGCGCGGCGGGCCGCTGCGCAACGGCGCGTGGGGCGGAAGCTGTCACAAGGGGAACAAAATGTTCCTGCACGTTTATCAGTGGCCGAAAGGCGCGCTCGCATTTGACGTTTTGCCCTACAAAGTCCAGTCCGCACGAACGCTCACCGGTGCGCCGGCCACGTTCACGCAAACCGCGTCAGAATTTTCCGTGAGCGTTGCGGAAACGGATCGCGACAATCCCGTCACCGTCATTGAACTCACGCTCGATCAGACCGTGCCGGACGGAACGGTTCTCGGTGCCGCGCACGAGGCCCCGGTGAACATGGCGGAATATGGCGCGCTGCTGAGTGAGAACGCGAAATTGGAATTGAGTTCTCCGTCCGCCCATGACCGTGCCGCGAATCATGAGCGACTGTTCAAAGGCGAAAAACCGGCGGGCGGTTTCGCATTCCACACTGGCGACGAAAAAAAACCGTGGATCAAGATTGATCTCGGTGCGGTGAAAACCGTCAAGGCTGTCGTCATCGAAAATCGTCCGAATGAAAAACGAACCGACGGCCTGATCCTCTCCGTTTCCGAGGACGGACAGAAATGGGAGAAGGTGTGGCAGGCAAAACAGTGGGAACAGAAATGGCTCGCGCCGGTCACGCATTTCCAGGCGGGCATTGACGCGCCCGGCCGTCCGGCTCGCTATCTCAAATTGGAAACAACCGGTGAATCGCCGCGCCCGATGCTGCTCCAGCGCGTCGAAGTTTATGGCCAGTGACCGCGAGCGCAATTTCCAATCATTGGAAAAAAAGGTCGCGCAAATTTCCAATGAATGGAAGTTCACGGTTCGCAAGTTGCCAATGATTGAAAATGCCGGGAGGATTTCACGCCGGCGCGCGATTGAACCACGGGCGGGTGCGGTTGCAGACGTTGCAGACGGAGAGCATCACGGGCACTTCGACCAGCACGCCAACGACGGTCGCCAGCGCAGCGGGCGAGTCGGCGCCGAAAAGCATGATCGCGACGGCGACGGCGAGTTCGAAAAAGTTGCTCGCGCCAATCAGCGCGCC
Organism: uncultured bacterium; assembly: GCA_903906425.1. Classification (GTDB taxonomy): domain Bacteria; phylum Verrucomicrobiota; class Kiritimatiellia; order CAIVKH01; family CAIVKH01; genus CAIVKH01. The sequence goes on along the minus strand of CAIVKH010000012.1, from coordinate 39,088 downwards.
CGGCGCGGCGACGTTGTGTTCGACGCGGAGGCGGCGCATCAGCAGGTAGGTCAGGCCGGAATTGAAATAAACCTGGATCACAATCGGCACGGCGATGAGCAGCACCGCGACCCAGCGGCTCGTCAGATTTTTTGACTGGAACGCGAAAATCAAAACGAGCGTGAGCAGCAGCGCGCCGATCATCACCGGATGAAACTTCGGCAGGAATTGTTTTTCGAACCAATCCTTGCCGTGCGATTTCAAAAGTGTCGTGCGTGTGAGCCAGCCGGCGGCGAGCGGAATCACGATGAAGACGACGACCGATGTGATGAGAACTTTTGCGGGGACGACGACGTGCGCGACGCCGCAGAGGAACATCACGATGGGCGCGAAGGCGACGAGCATGATGAGATCGTTCACTGCCACTTGGACGAGCGTGTACACAGGATCGCCGTCGGTGAGATAGCTCCAGACAAAAACCATCGCGGTGCAGGGCGCGGCGGCGAGGATGATGAGGCCGGCGGTGTAGCCTTTCGCGGTTTCAGGATCGATCCACGGCGCGAAAACGTGCTGCATGAAAATCCACGCGAGCAGTGCCATGCCGAACGGCTTCACAAGCCAGTTGATGAACAGCGTCACCATCAGCCCCTTTGGTCTTTTCGCGATGCCGCCGATGGCGCTGAAGTCAACCTTCAGCATCATCGGATAAATCATCAGCCAGAGCAGCACGCCAATCGGAATGTTCACCTGCGAACCACGCCCGAATTCAAGTTTGCTCAACATCGCCGTCATTCCGGGAAAATTTTTGCCAAGCGCGACGCCGACGATCATGCAGAGAAAAACCCAGATGGTCAGATAGCGCTCGAATAGGGCGAGGCGTTTGCGCGCGGGCGGCGCTGCGGTATCTGTCCTCATGGTTTCCTGGCTTTCACTTCCAAGCTGGTGATGTAATCCGATGTCCTGGCGCCGGAGGGGAGATGTTCAACAATCTGCCTGTAGAGCGGATCATTCCAGTCTGTCATGCTGTTCACATAATCCGCCTTCGGCGTGAGCACGATGTCGGTGAGTCCGGCCTGCCTGGCCATGCGTCCGGTTTCCTCCACCAGCACCGCACCAGCGACACAGCCGATGAGCGCCTCGATCATCGCGACGACGGAGTCAGGCAGCGGCTTCAGCAGCGCCATGTCTGACACTGCGACGCGGCCGCCCGGCTTCAGCACGCGCGCCATCTCGCACCAGACCTGCGCCTTGTCGGGCGACAGATTGACGACGCAATTCGAAATGATCACGTCCACGCTCGCATCTGAGACAGGCAGGTGTTCGATCTCGCCAAGCCGGAACTCGACATTGTCCCAGCCGGTTTTCTCGCGATAGACGGCGGCGTTGCGCCGCGCCTTGGCCAGCATCTCCGGCGTCATGTCCACGCCGATTGCCCGGCCTGTCGCGCCGAGCTTCCGCCCTGCAATGAAGACATCGAAACCGCCGCCGGCGCCAAGGTCCAGAACCACTTCGCCAGGTTGCAGCGCCGCGATGGCGGTGGGGTTGCCGCACGACAGGCCCATGTTGGTGCCCTCCGGCAGCACCGCCAGATCTTCCGATGTGTAGCCGATGTGGCGGACCAACTGGTCGGCCGCCTCCGGCGACGAGCCGCAGCATGAAACGCCAGAGCATCCCTTGCTCTCCGCGATCTTCCCATAGCCATCACGAACCTTTTCTCTCACAGCTTCCGTATTCACAGCTTTGCTCCTCTTGGTTTATTTTTTTCCGCGGCGATCATCTGCGGCGCAGACTTCTTCCGGCAGATGCGCCGTCTATCGTGCTCCGGTCTCCGCCCCATTCTCGGCGAGCCATTCCTTGAGCAGGGCGGCGATTTGATCCCGCGCTTCGCGGAATTTCTGCAACCGCTCCTCCTCCGCGCCCTGTGCCGAGGCCGGGTCAGGGATGGGCCAGACGATGCGCGAGCGCATGCCGGGCCAGATGGACGGGCAGTGCTGTGCGGCATGGTCGCACACGATGATGAGAGAATGAACGAACAGGCGGCCGAGGTACACGCCCACGTCCTTCGACTGCTGCGCGCTGATATCAATACCGAGTTCCGCCATCGCTTTCACTGCGAGCGGATTCAGGCCCTTCGGCGTGAGTCCCGCGCTGTACGCTTCGAAGCGCTCACCCGCGAAATGTCGAAGCAGGCCTTCGGCCATCTGGCTTCGGGCAGAATTTCCCGTGCAGAGAAAAAGTACGTTCAACTTCTTTGAGTTCATCGGTTCTGCTCCCCGGTTAGTGAGGTTGGCAACGATTCGACAAAGTCGCGGATTTCGTCGCAGACGCGGCGGTAGATGGCGAGTTTCTCTTCGCCGTCGGGAAGGCCAGCGGAGAGTTTCGGCGGATCGTCGAAGCCAACGTGGACGACCTTCGCCCTGCCGGGAAATATCGGGCAGTGTTCGTTGGCGTGACCGCAGACAGTCACGACATAATCGAAATGGACCGGGCCGAGTTCCTCCACCGTCTTGGATTTCTGCCCGCTGATGTCCACGCCGGCCTCGGCCATGACGCGGATGGCGTGCGGGTTCATGCCGTGCTTTTCGATGCCTGCCGAATAGGGCTCGATCACGTCGCCTTTCAGCGCGCGCGCCCAGCCCTCGGCCATCTGGCTGCGGCAGGAATTGCCGGTGCAGAGAAAAAGGATTTTCAGACGTTGGTTCATGTTGGTTTCCTCATCGCGAAAAAATCAGATAAATTCCGGCGAGAATCACGAGCGCGCCGCAAATCCATCTTACGATTTTTGTGCCGCGCGATTTTTCGTTCCAATTCAGGTATCGCTGCACGATCTCGGTTGAGGTTCCGGCGAGAACGATGACCGCGCAATGACCCAGGCCATAAGCAGCGAGAAGAAGAATGCTCAAAACCAGATGTGCGTGCGCCAGTTTGAAGCTCACGCCAAGAATGGGCGCCATGTAGGCAAATGTGCATGGACCGAGCGCGATGCCAAAAACGAAGCCAAGCATGAATGCCGCGAGAAGACCTTTGCGCTTCACGCCGACCTGTCCGGGCGCGGTCCACGGCGCGGGAAGCACGCCGAACAAGTGCAGGCCGACGAGGAAGAAAATCACGGCCACGAAATAATTTCCGTAGCTCCCGACATCGCCGAGCATCCGCCCCGCCGCCGCCGTGATCACGCCGATCAGCGCGATGGTGATGAGGATGCCAACGGCAAAAAGCGATGAAAGACCGAACGCGCGTCTCGTTGGACTAACGCCCTGGCCGTTCACAAATCCGACGATCAACGGAATGCTCGCGAGATGACACGGGCTGAGCAAGACGCTGAGCACGCCCCAAACGAGCGACGCACCCAGCGCCAACGCGGCAGAGCCTTCGATGGCGTGATTCAGCGATGTGAAAAGTTGTTCGATCATTCGCGGATCGTTGCCTCATTGAGATCTGGCGGAGAGATTCACGCCGAGTTCTTTCCACTTCGCAAGAATGTCGTCCTTGCCGAAAAAGCCTTCGTGGCGGAACAGTTCCTTGCCGTCCGCCGAATAGAAAATCTGCGTCGGTATAAGGTTGATCTTGTACGGCTTTCCCGCGTCGGGATTTTTCCAGACGTCAATGAACTCGACGATGAGTTTGCCTTCATAGTTCTTTTTCAAGTCCTCGATGATCGGCATCATCGCTTTGCACGGAATGCACTTTCCCGCGCCGAGGTCCACCAGCTTTGGCAGCGCTGAATTTGTTGCAGCTGCTTGTGCCGTTGCGTTTGTCGTGTCCGCCGCCAGCGACGCCGACGCAAAACACGCGCCGACGAAAATTGCGAGCAACCAGATTCCTGTTTTCATTTTCATGTCTCCGTTCATGCGATCAGCTTCTTGATTTCTTCCACCGAAAGAACCTTGCCGAAGGTCTTAACCTTTCCGTCCACTGCCAGCGCAGGCGTCATCATCACGCCGAATTTCATGATCTCGACAATGTCCGTGATCTTCTCCAGCTCGTAGGCGATACCGAGCGATCTGGCCGCCGCCTCGGTATTTTCCGCCAGCGTTTTGCACTTCGGGCATCCGGTTCCAAGGATTTGCAGTTTCTTCATGATTCCGTTTTTTCAAGCGAGTGCGCCAAAGACCACGCCCACCACGGTGGACAACACGACGGTCAGCAGGCAGAACACGAAAGTTTTTCGAAAGCCCATGATTTTGTTGAGCACGAGAATGCTCGGCAGCGATAGCGCGGGGCCTGCGAGCAGCAACGCCAAAGCCGGACCTTTGCCCATGCCCAGTCTCATCAGCATTTCGACAATCGGAATTTCCGTGAGCGTCGCGAAGTACCAGATCATGCCGACAAACGCGGCGATGAAGTTCGACGCGATGCTGTTGCCACCGACCCACGCGGCCACATATTTCTCCGGCATCAGTCCGCCGATGAAACCGGTGACAAACACGCCGCCGAACAGCAAAGGCACGATCATCAATCCGAAATCCCACGTCGCCTTCATCCAGTCCTTCAGCTCCTCGCGCTTGAACCAACGCCACGACATCAGCGCCACCACCAGACCCATCGCCCCCGCCAGCGGCCATTTCCAGGCGTGAACTGTCATCACGAATCCCGGCTTGGGCGTCACGGTTTGAATCTCCGCGCGGCTCAGATGCCGCAGGTCGGTGGCCAGCCGGCCCGCCGCATCGTATTCCTGCACTTCGAGCGCCTCCGGGCGCGAGTAGCGGATGTTCGCCTCGATCCACGCGCCGTCCTTCATCGTGATCGTCACGTCATTCGTGTTGTACCAGTCGCTGAAAATCAGAAACGCAATCATCGCCCCGAAAAACAACGCGGTCTTCCACAGCGGCCGCGGACTGTGCGGCGCTTCCGGCAATTGCATTAGCGCTTCGTTGCGCTTCGTCTCGCTGCGCCGAAAAATCGTGTGCATCAGGAGTCCGATGATGACGGCAAACGCAACCGCGCCCACCGCGCGCGCGACGCCGAGATCGAAGCCCAGCACGCGCGCCGAAAGAAAGATCGCCAGCACATTGATCGCCGGCCCTGAATAGAGAAACGCGCTCGCCGGACCGAGGCCCGCGCCCATCGAATAGATGCCCGCAAACATTGGCAGCACGCTGCACGAGCAAACGGCCAAAATGATTCCGGCCACCGAGGCCACTCCATAGGCCAGCGTGCGATTCGAGCGGGGCCCAAGATAGCGCGTCACCGACGCCTGCGAGAGGAACGTCGAGATCGCCCCCGCGATAAACATCGCGGGCACCACGCAAGCCAGCGTGTGGTTCACCGCATACCATTGCAGCAACCGGAACGCCTGCAAGATCGCGTCGGACACTTTCGGGTGATCGAACGGGATGAAATAGGCGAACAAAAATATGCCCGCCAGCCATGCGAATTTCTTCGCGTCTTTCATTTCCGCTTCCTGCCGCCGAGTGCCGCATTCTTTTGCCGCAATTCGGATTTCATCACGCCGACGGTGCATTCCAGCGCCTGTAAAATGCACGGGCAGGCGAGCCGGTGGATGATCTTCACGCCCTCGCGCCGCTCGCTGACAATCCCGGCACGCTTGAGTTGCGCGAGGTGCCGCGAGACGACGGACTGGTCAACGTCCAGCAGTTCGCAAAGGTCGTTCACGCACAGTTCGTCGTCCTTGAGCGCTTCAAGCAGGATGATTCGCGCCGGGTGGGCGACGGCCTTCAATATGGCGGCCCGGGCCGCTGCTTCTTTGGTTGTCATGCCGGCAATATATGCATGATTGTGCATGTATGCAAGTGTCAGGCGGAAAAATTCCAATGATTGGAAACTGCCGGCCCGCCGGCTTCCAATCATTGGAAATCCACGGATTTGCACCGCCACTCCATTTCTGGTTCGATGCGCGGCGACCATGTTGTGGATTTCATTCGGCATTTTCTCCGCGCTGCTGCTGGGCGTTTATGACGTTTGCCGGAAGGCGGCACTGCAGAACAACGCGGTGCTGCCGGTGCTGTGGCTGAGCACCGTGGCTTCCGCGTGCCCGTTTGTCGTCCTGATCGCAATGGGACAGGTGCTGCAAGTCGAGGCGGTCCTGCACGTGCTGATCCTGATCAAGGCGATCATCGTGGCGTCGTCGTGGGTCTTGGAATTTTTCGCGCTCAAGAACCTGGAAATATCCGTTGTCGCGCCGGTACGCGCATCGCAACCGGTCTTCACGCTGCTGGGCGCGGTGACGCTTTTCGGCGAGCGGCTCACCGCAGGCAGATGGGCGGGAATTTTGATTGCGCTGGTTTCGTATGCGTTCTTCTCAATCGCCGGCCGGAAGCGCGGCGAGCGTTTCCGGGTGAACAAGTGGATCGTCTGCGCGTTCGGCGCGGCGATCATCGGAGCGGGCAGCTCGCTATACGACAAACTCCTGCTGAACCGCATCGGGATTGATCCGCTCGTCGTGCAGAGCTGGTACACGATTTACATCGCCGTGATTCTCGGCGTGATTCTGTTGCTGTTCTGGCTTCCGCGACGTGCCGCCACGACGAAGTTCTCGTGGCGGTGGAGCATCCCATGCATCGGCCTTCTTCTTGCCGCGGCCGACGCGCTGTATTTTTTCGCCCTTCGTGAACCTGACGCGCTGATTGCGATGCTCGCGATGATCCGGCGCGCGAACGTCGTGATTTCCTTCGCCGCCGGAGCGTTTCTTTTCCGCGAGCAGAACATCCGACCCAAGGCCGTCGCGCTGGGCGGAATCCTCGCCGGCGTGATTTTGATGACAATTTTATGATGCCGCTTGCCCGGCCGCAAAGAACTGCGCACACTGCAATCAAGATTCTGGGAGAAATGAAACTGGTGAAAGAATATTTTGCAGCTCTTTTTTGTGGCGCATTTCTTGCCGCGGGAAGTTCCGCGCTGGCCGAAGGCGTTGCCGTGGGCCCGCAGATCGGCACGCTGGGGCCGGGCATTCAGGCGGCCGCGTATCTGACACCGAACCTGAATTTGCGCGCCGTAGGCAGCTACGTCGGTTTGGGTTTCCACGGACGCGTCGACACGACCGACTACAACGCGGATATGCGGATGTCATCAATGCAGGGCCTGATTGACTGGCATCCCACCGACGGGAATTTCCGCCTGACCGCCGGTCTTGTTCTGAATAACAACAAGATCACGTTCAATGCAAAGCCCAGCGATCCGACGACCACAATCGGTGACAACGAATATCCCAGTTCCGACGTCGGTGAACTGCAAGGCAAGGCCACGTTCGATAAGATTGCACCCTACATTGGCATCGGCTACGGCAATGCCGTCGCTGAAAAAACCAGCCTCTCGTTCTCGCTCGACGTCGGCGTCATGTATCAGGGCAGTCCGCACGTCTCGCTCGCCGCCACAGGTCCGGCCGCGCAGAACCCCGCATTCCAATCCGACCTCGCCAAGGAGCAGCAGGACTATCAGGAGGTCGCCGACAAGTTCAAATTCTACCCGGTCATTTCGATTGGCATCTGCTACCAGTTCTGGTGACCCGTCCGTCTTTTCCAATCATTGGAAGTTGCGATCCGGAAAATTTCCAATGATTGGAAATTGCAGCCCGATCTTTTCGGCGCGCCTTCCACCGCGAATGAATGCTGCCGCAGGCATCGAGCGCGGAACCCGAAAATCGGATTAGCACTTGCGGGGTCGGTGAGGATGGGGCATTTTTCGCCGCCCTATGCCCAAAGTACTTAAAGAAAGAGCGGAAGCCGTCATGCCGGGCGGCGTCAACAGTCCCGTCCGGGCTTTCAAGGCCGTCGGCGGAAATCCAATTTTTGCGCGGCGCGCAAGCGGCGCAATCCTCGAAACCACGGACGGCAGGCAGCTGATTGATTTTTGCATGTCGTTCGGGCCTTCGATCCTCGGCCACGCGCAGCCCGAAATCAGCGATGCGGTCGCGCGGGCCGTGCGCGACGGCGCGACGTTTGCGGTCACCACGCAGGCGGAAATCGAGATGGCCGAGGCGATCCGCGAGGCGATTCCCTCGATGGAACGCGTGCGGCTCGTCAGTTCCGGCACCGAGGCGGTGATGACGGCGGTGCGGCTCGCGCGAGGTTTCACCGGCCGCAAAAAGATTCTCAAGTTCACCGGCTGCTACCACGGCCACGCCGACGCGATGCTCGTGAAGGCGGGCAGCGGAGTCGCCGGGCTTGCATCGGCCTCGTCCGCGGGCGTGCCCGAGGCAGTCGTCGCCGACACGCTGGTGGCGAAATACAACAGCCGGGACGCCGTGCTGGCCGCGGTCAAAGAGCACGCGCACGACCTGGCGGCGATCATCGTCGAGCCTGTCGCCGCGAACGTCGGACTGATGCTGCCTGATCCGGGCTACCTGGAATTTCTGCGCAAGGTCGCAACCTCGGCGAAGGCGTTGTTGATTTTCGATGAAGTCATCACCGGCTTCCGGCTCTGCTACGGCGGCTATCAGCACATCTGCAAGGTCACGCCCGATCTCACCACTCTTGGAAAAATTATCGGCGGCGGACTGCCCATCGGCGCCGTCGGCGGACGAGCGGAAATTATGGAACGGCTCGCTCCGCTCGGCGACGTCTATCAGGCTGGCACGCTTAGCGGAAATCCGGTCTCCGTCGCCGCGGGCCTTGCGCAGTTGCGCGCGCTCGAACGGCTCGATCCCTTTTCGGCGATGGAAGAGCGCACAAGCGAACTGGTGCAGCTCATCGCGCAGGTCGCGAAGGACCACGGCCTGCATGTGCAAATTCCGCACATCGGAAGTATATTCTCCGTTTTTTTCAGCGACAAACCGGTCCGGGATTTCGACGACGTGATGACGACGAAAAAGGAATACTACATTTTGCTTTTCCAAAAGTTGCTTGAGCGCGGCGTCTATCTTCCACCATCTCCATTCGAAGTCTGCTTCACCTCGCTGGCCCACGACGCAAACATTTTGCGCCGCGCTGGCATGGCGTGGTCCGAGGCGATCAGGGCGCTATGAATATGAAACCCGGAAGCGCAGCACCTCAAAGCGAACTGCCCGACATCAGCGAAAAAGGCCGGGGCCTCCGCGGCGAACCGATTTCGATGGACCGCCGGCTTTTCATGCAGTTGCTCGCATTTGGAAATTGCCACGATCCAAAACCGGTCATCGAAGCGTTGCAAAAATACGGAATCACCGCCGCGCTTTATGCCGACGTGAACGACCCGTACGGCATCGGCCTCTGCGTCGCCGCGGAAAATCCGGATTTCTTCGTCACAGATTTGCGAGCACTGATGAATATCGGCGCATTCCGCACGCTGACGCCGAAGCCCGAATACACGATGCTCGGCCGCACATATTCCATCGGCTACGAAAACGATCTCGAACACGTTTTGTTCGCGCGCCCGATCTCGCGGCTGTGCGATCCGGAGCTGCCGTGGGCCGTCTGGTATCCGCTCCGCCGCTCCGGCACGTTCGAAAAACTCCCGTTCGACGAACAGAAAGCCATCCTAGCCGAGCACGGAAAGATCGGTGCGACCTACAGCGCCGCCGGCTTCGGCAACGACATCCGCCTCGCCTGCCACGGCCTCGACAAAAACGACAACGACTTCGTCATCGGCCTCCTCGGAAAAAATCTCCATCCGCTTTCCGCGATGGTCCAGACGATGCGCAAGACGCGGCAAACGTCCGAATTTCTGACCAACCTCGGCCCGTTTTTCATCGGCCACGTCCTCTGGCAAAGCCCGGTGAAGGTGGCGCAAGGCTGATCGCAAGTTCCAATCATTGGAAAACGGAGCTGCCCAAAGTTCCAATGATTGGAAATAAGGAATAAATGATTTCGAAACATCCTTTCATCGCTGCCTGCAATCGCCAGAAGCCGTCGCGCCAGCCGATCTGGCTGATGCGCCAGGCGGGCCGCTATCAGAAGGTTTATCGCGAACTGCGCGCGAAACACACGATCCTCGAAATGATCAAGGCGCCGGAACTGGCCGCCGAGGTCACGCTGCAGCCGCTGCGCGCGTTCGATCTCGACGCGGGAATCATTTTCGCCGACATCCTCACGTTGCCGGAGGCGATGGGCCTGCCGCTGGAATTTGTGAAAGGCGAAGGCCCGGTCATCAGCGCGCCGATTCGCAGCATAGCTGATGTGAAGAAACTCCGCGTGCGCCCGGCGGAAGAAGCGCTGCCGTTCACGATCGAGGCGATCAAAATGGTCTGCCGCGAACTCAACGATCGGATTCCGCTCATCGGATTTTCCGGCGCGCCGTTCACGCTCGCCTGTTACGCCGTCGAAGGCGGCTCATCGCGCGAATACGATTTAACCCGCGCATTCATGTTTCGCGAGCCGAAGGCGTGGCACGCGCTGATGAAAAAACTCGCCGGGGCCGTCGGCGATTATCTGCTCGCGCAGGCCCGCGCAGGCGCGCAGGCGTTGCAAATTTTCGACAGCTGGGCCGGCTCGCTAGCGCCCGCCGACTATCGCGAATACGTGTTGCCGCACACACAGCGCGTCATCGCAATCGCGAAGCAGACAAAAGTCCCGGTGATTTATTTTTCGACGCGGACCGGCGCGATGCTGAATGTCGTCCGCGAACTCGGCGCGGATGTTTACGGCCTCGACTGGCGCGTGGACATCAACGACGCGTGGAAACAGCTCGGCGGAAAAATTGCGGTGCAGGGAAATCTCGATCCGACGGTCCTGCTGACGACACCGAAGACAATTCGCGAACACGCCGCGCGCCTGCTCGACAGCGTGAAAGACAAGCGCGGCTACATCTTCAACATCGGCCACGGCGTCATCAAAGAAACGCCCGAAGAAAATGTGAAGGTCCTCGTGGACTTCGTTCACAAATACGCCGCCCAATGAGTTCACCGCGAAAAATCGTCATCGTTGGCGCGGGCATCACCGGCCTCGCTGCGGCTTATTACGTGCAGAAAAAGGCGCGTGAAAAAAATCTGCCGATTCACCTGACGTTGATCGAATCCGAAAACCGGCTCGGCGGAAAAGTCGTCACGCACCGCGAAAACGAATTCGTAATCGAGGGCGGACCGGATTCGTTTGTCACCGACAAACCATGGGGACTTCAGCTCACTCACGAACTCGGGCTGGCCGATCAGTTGATTCCTTCGAGCGAAGACCGGAAAAAGATTTACGTTCTCCGCAACGGCAAGCTTGTCGAATTTCCCGGCGGCTTCCGGTTGACAATTCCGACGCAGATCATGCCGTTTCTGAAAACGAAAATGATTTCGTGGCCAGGAAAAATCCGCATGGGAATGGATTTCATCATCCCCGCACGCAAGGAAGACACCGACGAATCGCTCGCAGATTTCATCCGCCGCCGGCTCGGATCGGAAGCGCTTGATCGTTTCGCCGCGCCGCTAATGGCCGGTATTTTCGTTGCCGATGCGGAGAAGCTAAGCATGAAGGCGACGTTCCCGACGTTCCTGGCGATGGAGAAGAACCATCGTAGCCTCATGCTCGCGGCGCGGTACGCGAAGAAAAATCCGCCGCAACGCAAGGAAGGCGCGATTAAGCCGGCGGGCAACGCCATGTTCAATTCGTTCCGAAAAGGAATGAGCGTGCTCACGGATGAACTTGCGAAGCGAATCGAAGGCGATATCCGGCTTGGCACGCGCATCGTTTCGATCGCGCGAAGTGGCAGCGGCTACACGGTTGAAGTTGACGGCGCGAAGCCGGGAAAAATCGAGGCCAATTCAGTGTTGCTGACGGCACAGGCATACACATGCGCCGAGTTGCTCGCGCCGCTTCACGGAACACTTGCGGACAAGCTCCGCGAGATTCGTTACGTCAGCACGGCAACGGTTTCGTTCACCTATTTGCAAACATACATTCCGTCATCGCGGCCGCTCGACGGTTTCGGCGTGATGATTCCCGGCAGCGAGAAGAGAAAGATTCTGGCAAGCACGTGGTCGTCCACGAAGTTCCGCCACCGCGCTCCGCCGGGCACGGCGCTGATGCGCGCGTTTGTCGGCGGGCATCGGAACGAAGCGCTGGTCGAATTGCCGGACGACCAACTCGTCGCAATGGTGCGGAAGGAATACGAGGAACTTTTCGACATTACGGCCGAACCGATGCTTCATCGAATTTTCCGCTGGCCGCGTGGAAATCCGCAATACGACGTGGGCCATCTGAATCGCATCGCGGAGATTGAAAAAAACGTTTCGGAGCTTCCGGGAATTTTTCTGGCCGGCAGCGCGTTTCGAGGGATCGGCCTGCCCGATTGCATCCACAGCGCGCAACTGGCCGCGGAAAAAATTATCGCGTGACCGCCGCGGCCGATTAATCGCGCCGGGATTTACGAATGATTACAACATCCGCACGGCCGCTCGCGGCCTATCCTCGCGGGATGTTGTGCGTGGCGTGGCCGAAGAAAATTTCGGCGGCTTCCATCATCGTTTCCGACAGCGTCGGGTGCGCGTGGATCGACAGTTTGAGATCGGTTGCGCGCGCCCCCATTTCAATGGCGAGCACACCTTCGGCAATCATTTCGCCTGCACCGACGCCGCAAATTCCGACGCCGAGAATCTGTTCGCTTTGCGGATCGAGAATCAGCTTCGTGAGGCCGTCGTTGCGGCCGAGCGTGGTCGCGCGTCCGCTCGCGGCCCAGGGAAAACTGACGATCTTTACGGGACGGCCCGATTCCTTCGCCTGGCTCTCGGTCAACCCGCACCATGCGAGTTCGGGGTCCGTGAATACGACAGCGGGGATCGCCTTCGGATCGAACACGGCCGGCTGGCCGAGGATCGTCTCGACGGCGACGCGGCCTTCGTGACTAGCCTTGTGCGCGAGCATCGGTTCGCCAGCGACATCGCCGATGGCGAAGATGCACGGCTCGGCGGTGCGGCGCTGGCCGTCCACTTTGACGAAGCCTTTTTGACCGAGCTGAATCTTTGTATTTTCGAGTCCGAGGTTTTCGGAATTCGGACGACGGCCGATGGAAATCAATACGCGGTCAAAAAGTTGTTCGGGTTGCTCAACATGGAGTCCCTCGAAGTTGACGCGAATCTTCGAGCCTTCGTCTTTCATCGCGGCGACTTTCGTCTTCACGAGGATCTTGTGAAAGAGTTTTTTGAGGTGCCGGATCAGGACGCCGCCGAGATCCTTATCCGCGCCGGGCAGCAGCGCAGGCAGCATTTCGACCATCGTGATTTTCGTGCCCAGCGCGGCATAGACGCTGCCGAGTTCGCAGCCGATGTAGCCGCCGCCGATGACGAGCATCGTTTCGGGAATGTCCTCGACCGCGAGCGCGCCGGTGGAATCTATCACGCGCGGCGTGTTGAGCCGAAACGGCGGCGGCACGACCGGACGCGATCCAGTTGCGAGGATGCAGTGGTCGAAAGTCAGTTCGGATGAGCTCCCGTCGGATTTTTCGACGAGGAGCGTGCTGGCGCTTTTGAATTTTGCCGTGCCACGGATGTAACTGATTTTGCGCGCGCGGGTCAGGCCGCCAAGTCCGCCGGTCAGCTTCGACACGACCTTGTTCTTCCACTCGCGAAGCTTCGCGATGTCAATTTTCGGTTCGCCAAACGTGACGCCCCACTGCTCCGCCATCTTCGCTTCTTCGATCAGGTGCGCGACATGGAGCAGCGCCTTCGACGGGATGCAACCGCGATACAGGCAGACGCCTCCGGGATTCGCCTCGGCGTCAATCAGCGTGACCTGAAGACCGTGATCCGCGGCAAGAAACGCGGCCGGATATCCGCCGGGACCGCCGCCAACTACAACGACATGCGAGTGACTCGTGCTCAACTTCAACCCTCCACCGCGAGCATCGCGGGATTCTGGATCGCATCGACCATCCACCGGATGAAACGCGCGCCGTCCGCGCCATCAATGATGCGATGATCGAACGAAAGCGACAGCGGCAACATCTGCCGCGGATGGAAGAAGCCGTTGATGTTGACGGCCTCGATGCTACCGCGGCCAACACCGAGAATCGCGACTTCGGGCCAGTTGATGATCGGCATGAAATATTTCCCGCCAATGCCACCGATGTTCGTGACCGTGAACGTGCCACCCTGCATTTCGTCCGGCGAAATCTTCCGCGCCTTCGCACGCTCTCCGATCCGGTTCAACTCCTGCGCGATTTGCAGGACGTTTTTCTTGTCCGCGTCGCGAACGACGGGAACGAGAAGTCCGCGATCCGTATCCACGGCGACGCCGACGTTGATGAATTTCTTATACACGACCTGCTTGTTGGGCAGGTCAAGGCTTGCGTTGATCTTCGGATGCTGCTTGAGCGCACTGGCGACGATCTTGATCAGAAATGCCGTGAGCGTGAGTTTGATTCCCAACGCGTCACTCTTCGTCTTGTATTGTGCGCGCAGATTCTCCAGTTCAGTAATATCCGCGCTGTCGTGAATCGTGACGTGCGGAATCGTCGTCCACGCGAGGCTCATGTGTTCTGATGTCGCGATTCGAATGTTGTTCATCGCCTCGCGTTCGGTTTCGCCCCAGCGCGCAAAATCAGGAAGCGTAGGAACCACTGGCTTGGCCGCACCGCGAACGAGCCCGGCACTGGCGGCGCGTGCGAATGCTTTCACGTCATCGGTTGAAACGCGACCGCCCGGACCGGAGCCGGGAACTTGCGTCACATCAATTCCAACCTCGCGGGCGAACTGCCGTGTCGAGGGCGATGCCGGTACAGTTCCAGTGGATTGCGCGACGACGATCGGCTGCGACGGCGGCGAAGCGGTAACGGGTTTCGGCACAGGTGCCGCAGGCGCGGTGGCGGCCTGTGCTGCAACCGACGCAGGCGTGGGCGCCGGTTTGGGTTCTTCCTTTTGGGGAGCAGCGATTGGCGCAGCGACGTTCGAATCGAACGTCATGACGGTCTGGCCGACCTTGGCTTTCTCGCCTTCCTTGACGTTGATCGAAAGAATTTTTCCGCCGACGGGCGTCGGCAATTCGACGGAGGCCTTGCCGGTTTCGATTTCGAGGACGTTCTGGTCCTTCGCGACCGTCTCGCCGACTTTCACCAGAAGGCGGACGATTGTGCCTTCGTAAATATTTTCGCCCATCTCGGGCAGCTTGAATTCTATTGCCATGTTCTGCTCCAGAAAAACCACTCATTCACACTAACTGACACTAATTCTTCCAATGATTGGAAACTTCCGATTGCGCTCGTTTCCAATCATTGGAAGTTCCGCGTTTCGGATTTCAAATTTCAAATTACAGATTTCAAATTCTGATCTCTGGCTTCTGACCTCTGGTTCTAAGCCGACAGCGGGTTCGGCTTGTCGGGGTTGATTTCGAGATCCTTGATCGCTTTTGCGACGACATCGAGTTTGATCTGGCCTTCACGGGCGAGCTGCGAGAGCGTCGCCATGGTGACGTAGCGGGCGTCGATTTCGAAAAAGTCGCGGAGGTTCTGGCGCGTTTCGCTGCGGCCGAAGCCTTCGGTGCCGAGCGAAATGATCGGGCGCGGAATCCAGCGCTGCAACGCGTCGGGCAGCATTTTGACGTAGTCGGAAACGGCGACGATGGCGCCTTCGGTCTTCGCGAGCTGTTGCGTGACGTACGGCACGCGCGCGGGCTCGGTCGGGTGCAGAAGATTCCAGCGATCGCATTCGAGGCCGTCCATGCGCAGTTCCTTGTGGCTCGTGAGCGACCAGACGTCGGCGGCGACGCCATATTTTTCGAGAAGCTTTTGCGCCTTGATCGCCTCGTTCAAAATCGGGCCGCTGCCGAGAAGTTGCGCTTTGAGCTTCGCGTCCTTCAGGCCGGACTGGCTGAAGCGATAAAGACCTTTCAAAATTCCCTCGCGGCAATCGCCGGGCATCGGAGGCATCGCGTAGTTTTCGTTGCCGACAGTGAGGTAGTAAAAAATGTCTTCCTGGTTCTCGTACATCCGCTTGATGCCGTCGAGAATGATGACCGCGATTTCGTACGCGAACGCAGGATCGTATGTTTTCAGATTCGGCACCGGCATCGTGAGCAGATGGCTATGGCCGTCCTGATGCTGGAGTCCCTCGCCGTTCAGCGTCGTGCGCCCAGCCGTTCCGCCGAGCAAAAAGCCGCGGCAGCGCATGTCACCGGCGGCCCAGATCAAATCGCCGATGCGCTGGAAGCCGAACATCGAATAGTAAATGTAGAACGGAATCGTGTTCACGCCGCGCGTCGAATACGCCGTGCCTGCTGCGATGAACGAACTCATCGCGCCGGCTTCGTTGATGCCTTCCTCGAGGAGCTGGCCGTCCTGCGCTTCCTTGTAATAAAGAATGCTCTTTGCATCCACCGGCTCGTAGAGCTGGCCGACGTGCGAATATATTCCGATCTCGCGGAACAGCGAATCCATGCCGAACGTGCGCGCTTCGTCGGGAACAATCGGGACGATGAGTTTGCCGACGTGCGGGTCCTTCAAAAGTTTTTTCAAGATCGCGACGTAGGCCATCGTCGTCGAAAGTTCGCGGCCTTCGGAACCCTTGTTGAACTCGTCGAGAGTTTTCGGATCGGGCGGAACGATCGGCTCGGATTTCGCGCGGCGCTTCGGCAGATAACCGTGAAGCGCGCGGCGGCGCTCGTGGAGATATTTCATCTCCACGCTGTCCTTCGCGGGCCGGTAGAACGGCGCCTTCGCGATGTCGTCTTCGGAAATCGGGATGTCGAACCGGCTTCGAAATTCGCGAAGCTCGTCCTCGTTCAGCTTCTTCTGCTGGTGCGTGATGTTTTTTCCTTCGCCGGCTTCGCCGAGTCCGTAGCCTTTGATCGTTCGCGCGAGGATGACCGTCGGCTGACCGGTGGTTTTCACCGCCGCTTGGTAGGCCGCATACACTTTCTCCGGATCGTGGCCGCCCATGCGCAGGCGTTCGATCTGGTCGTCGGTCAGGTGCTCGACCATTTTCAACAACCGCGGATCGGCGCCGAAGAAGTGTTCTCGGATGTAGGCACCGCTCTCGACGGAATATTTCTGGAACTCGCCATCCACGACTTCCGTCATTCGTTTCGCGAGCAGTCCTTCGTGATCCTTCGCGAGCAGATGATCCCAGTCGCTGCCCCAAAGACATTTGATCACGTTCCATCCGCAGCCGCGGAAAATCGCCTCGAGTTCCTGAACGATTTTTCCGTTGCCGCGAACCGGCCCGTCGAGCCGCTGTAGGTTGCAATTGATGACGAAGATCAGGTTGTCGATTTTCTCGCGCGCCGCGAGGCTGATCGCGCCGAGCGATTCCGGCTCATCCGTTTCGCCATCGCCGAGAAACGCCCAGACCTTCGCGTCAGAAACAGGCTTGTGCCCGCGGTCTTCCAGATAGCGCATGAATCGCGCCTGATAGATCGCCATGATCGGGCCGAGGCCCATCGAGACCGTCGGGAACTGCCAGAATTCCGGCATCAGCCACGGATGCGGATACGATGTCAGCCCGCCGCCCGCAGCTAGGTCGCGGCGGAAATTTTCCAGATGCTTCGGCGAGAGGCGGCCCTCGACGAACGCGCGCGAATACATGCCCGGCGCCGTGTGACCCTGAAAATAAACGAGATCGCCCTCGTGCTCCGGCCCCGCGCCGCGGAAGAAATGATTGAATCCGACTTCGTACAAAGTCGCCGACGATGCGAACGAAGAAATGTGCCCGCCAATGCCGTCACTCAGCTTGTTCGCGCGCACGACCATCGCCATCGCGTTCCAGCGCACGATGGATTTGATCCGCCGCTCGATCTCGCGGTCGCCCGGATACGCCGGCTGCACATTCGGCGCAATCGTGTTCACATACGGCGTGACCGAAGTCACCGGCAGATCGCATCCGGCCTTCTGCGCATGAAGCTGCAAATCACTCAGCAAATCGCGGACGCGCTGCCGCCCGCGCCGGTAGAGAATTTCCTCCAGCGACGCGAGCCACTCCTGCGTCTCCGCCGCATCCAAATCATTATCTGGCGTCACAACCTCATCACTCATAATTCTGCGACCTTCTTGAAAAGAGGCGAAAGGTAGATCGCCCGTCTCAAAACGCAAGCGCTCCGCCATCGCGTCGTATCAAAATGCCGGGAACACGGCGCGGCGATTTACGAAACGCAAATTTCCAATGATTGGAAAAGACCGCGCTCGAAAACTTCCAATGATTGGAAGATCAAGCTGCTGGGGGTGGCTTCGGCACGTAGGCGCAGAAGGGTTCGGAGTTCATGAAATCGCCGGTCAGGCCGTAGGCGCGGGCGCGGGAGCCGCCGCTGCACATGTCGCGGAAATCGCAGTAGCCGCATTTGCCCTTCAGCTTCGTGAAGTCGCGAAGCTCGCGGAAGACCGGATGATTCCGGTAAATTTCGATCACCGACGTCTGCTTCACGTTGCCGCATTCGATCGGCAGAAATCCGCTGGGGCAGACGTTGCCGAGGTGATCTACGAAACAAAAACCGTGGCCGGAATTCACCGGCTTGGACGAAATCGCCGCGCGATTCATCGGATGGCCGGCCGGGCCGATGCCGCCGTGCTGCGCGAGATAGCGGCGGTAATGCTGGCCTTCGGTGACCTTGATGATGAACGGCGCCTTTTGAGCCAGCGCGTGGAGCTTGCCGAACAGCATTTCGAATTCTTCCGGCGTGCAGCTTTGCAGCTTCGATCCGCGGCCGGTCGGCACCAGGAAAAAAACTTCCCAGAAAACAATTCCGAGGCTGATGACCAGTTCCGCCATCGCATCAAAATCATTCACGTTCCATGCGCCGAAAACCGAATTCACCTGCAACGGAACGCCGGCTTCGTGAATCCACTTTGCGCCTTCCATGACTTTCGCAAATGTTCCTTCGACGCGGCGGAAGGCGTCGTGCTTCGCCGCATTTTCGCCGTCAATACTCAGCGCCATCTGGTGAACGCCCGCGTCGCGCAGCGAAAAAATCCGGTCGCGCGTCAGGCGCGGCGTCGCGGCGGGAATCGTGCCGACGGTCAGCTTGCGCGATACGGCGTGGCGGACGAGGTCTTCGAGATCGTCGCGCTGGAGCGGATCGCCGCCGGTAAAAATGATCAGCGGCGCCCCCATCGCGGCCACGTCATCAATCAGCTTCTTCCCCTGATCGAGCGACAGCTCGCGCGGATCACGCACATCTTCGGCGGAGGCGCGACAGTGCTGGCACGCGAGCGCGCAGGCGCGCGTGACTTCCCAGATCAGCAACAGCGGGGCTTGATTGAAATCAACGGTTCTCATTTGTGGCTCTCGTCCTGTTATTCGCTCATCCTGCACAAAGGCGGTCAATATCGTCCAGTTTCACGAATTGACAAATGTGCGTGGAACGTCTCACTGGGCGAACAAACGGATGTACGCGGCGACATCCTTGATCTGTCCGGCCGTCAGGATTCCCTTCCACGGAGTCATGAAGATCGACTTGCCGAGCGACGCGCCGCCCTCGGTGATCGCCTTGATCATTTCCGCATTGGATATTTTGCCCATCTCCGCCTTGTTGGTGAAATCGCGCGGCACCGCCCCGGCCGCCCTGATCGCCGCCGCGCCAAGTCCATCGCCCTTGCCCGACACGCCGTGACACAGCGCGCAACTCGCCGCCGGAACGGCGCGGCCCTCGAAGATCTCCTTGCCCTTTCTCGCATCGCCAAGCTTCACGTCGGCGGCCGCGGCGGCGGCCGGCGCGGCCGGCCTTGCATTTTCGGCGCGAACCGCAACGATCGCGACGAGTATCGCCGCCAGACTGGCTATCATTCTTCTCTGCATCATCAACTCCTGTTTCTCCCCGACTGAACTCCGCGAGTTCTACAGTTCACAATCAGCGGCACAACTTCACAGCAAAAAATTCAGGTTTCTCCAGTCGCGATGGACCGCGCGCGATCCCGCCGCCAAGAATTGGCTCGCCAGAATTTCCAATCATTGGAAGTATTCGCACCGCAATTTTCCAATGATTGGAAACCTCGAATGATTTCAGGACACACAAAACCGTTCGCCGTGCTGGGCCATCCGATCGGCCACACATTGTCGCCCGTCATGCACAACGCCTCGATCCAGGCGCTCGGCCTCGACGCGATTTATCTCGCGTTCGACGTTCATCCCGACCGACTGCTCGAAGTCCTGCCCGCGATGCAGGCGATGGGATTCGGCGGCGTAAACCTCACGATCCCGCTCAAGGAAGTCGCCTTTCGCGGCCTGAAAAAACTCGACGAATCCGCGCGACTGCTCGGCGCGGTCAACACGGTGCAATTTGCCGGCGACGAAATCATCGGCCACTGCACCGACGGCTACGGCTTTCTGAAGGCGCTCGAAGAATCCTCGGGCCGCGGCGTCGAGGGCGATTCGGTTTTCGTGCTCGGCACCGGCGGCGCGGGCCGGGCAGTCGCGCTCAGTTGCGCGCAGGCCGGCGCGAAGAAGATTGCGCTGTCCGACACCGACCCGGCGCGGCCGCAAAATGTCGCCGCCGAAATCCAGAAACAATTTCCGAACGTCATCGTCACCATCGACGACAGTACGCGCGATGCCGATGTCATCGTGCAGAGCACGCCGGTCGGCATGAAGAAGGATGACAAATCACCGCTCCGCCCGAATTCGTTCCGCAAAGGCCAGCGCGCGTTCGATCTGGTTTACATGTATCCCGAAACCGGCTTCATGGCCGCTGCGCGGGAAGGCGGCGCGACCGCCGCCAACGGGCTGGGCATGCTGCTGCACCAGGGCGCGCGGGCGTTTCAAATCTGGACCGGAACGGAGCCGCGCATTGACGCGATGCGGAGCGCACTGGAGAAGGCGGTCTATCACGGATGACTCCTTTCTGGGTCACATACTTGACCATGCTCGCGTTTTTTTTCGGCGCGTGCGTCGGCAGCTTCCTCAACGTCTGCATCTACCGCATTCCGCGCGATGAATCCGTCGTCGCGCCGCGCTCGCACTGCCCGAAGTGCGACGCGATGATCGCGTGGTACGACAACATTCCGTTCGTCAGCTGGCTCGCCTTGAAGGCCAGGTGCCGTCACTGCGGCGCCCCGATTTCGCCGCGTTATTTTCTCGTCGAGCTGCTGACCTCCGTCCTGTTCCTCGCCGTCTGGAACAAATATGGATTCTACGCCGAGAAACCTCACTACGAACTGGTCCCGATTTTCTGGCTCGTCATCAGCGGCCTCATCCTCGGCACCTTCGTTGATTTCGAGCACATGATCCTGCCCGACCGCGTCACCATCGGCGGCATGATCGCCGGCGTCGCGCTGAGCCTGCTCGTGCCGTCGCTGCAAAATGCGCATTCGGCGCAGATCAGTTTCATGCGCTCGCTGATCGGGCTGGCGGTGGGTTTCGGAAGTCTCTTTGCCGTGGCGGAAGTCGGCAAGATCATCTTCGGCCGGAAACGCATCGTGCTTGAGGCGCCGGTCGAACTTTCCTTTTCCGCCGCGGAAAATGATGAGCGCACGATGAAGCTAGGCGATGAAGACTGGGCATGGGACGAACTTTTCCCCCGCGCCTCCGACAAATGGAAACTCGAATGCCCCGCGGCAAAGCTGGGCGACCGCACATGGAACAACGTCGTTGTCGAATTGCGCGAAAGCGGGCTGAACATCGGCGGCGAAAAATTCCCTGCCGAACAACTCGCCGCGTTCACCGCCAGCGTGAACGCCTACCGCTATCCGCGCGAAGCGATGGGCTTCGGCGACGTGAAATTGATGGGCGCCATCGGCGCATTCTTCGGCTGGCCCGCGATCTTTTTCACCGTCCTGCTTTCCTCGATCCTCGGCTCGATGGTCGGCATCTATCTGATCGTCGCGAAAAAATACGAATGGCAGAGCCGCATCCCCTACGGCCCCTACATCGCCCTGGCCTGCGTCGTCTGGATCCTCGGCGGCCGCGAATGGTGGCTCGACTACTGGTTCTGGCTCACCGGCGCGCGATAAAAGAATTCACATGAATTCCTCCCGCAACATCGTCCTCGTCGGCTTCATGGGCACCGGCAAAACCTCCACCGGCAAACTCGTCGCCAAAAAACTGAATCGTGAATTTGTCGATGCCGACCACGAAATCGAAAAGCGCGAACGCCGCGACATCCCCTCGATCTTCGCCGGCCCCGGCGAGCCGTATTTCCGCAACGTCGAAAGCGAAGTCATCCGCGACCTCGCCGCCCGCGGCAACCTCGTCATCGCCCCCGGCGGCGGCGCGGTGACGGTTCCGGAAAACGTCGCGAACCTCTCGCGCACCGGCGTCGTCATCTGCCTGCGCGCGAAACCCGAAACGATTTTGCAGCGCGTCGGCCGCGACATGAACCGCCCGCTGCTGCGCGCGCCCGACCGGCTCGAACGCATCCGCGAACTGCTCGCCAAACGCAAGCCGCTGTACGACGCGATTCCACTGCAACTCGAAACCGACGGCCTCGACACCCGCCAGGTCGCCAACAAAGTCATCGCGATCTTCCGCGCCCAAACGCCGCCCCCCGCCGCGTAATCCCAGGGCCTGCGCGCCGACCGTGATTTTTCCAATCATTGGAAATTTGCCGGCCGCTCTTTTCCAATGATTGGAAGTTTCGCCGGCGGCAGGCCCGGTGCCGGTGCCGCGCGCGGCGGCTAACGGTTCGCTCACGCGGCCGGAATCCATTTTGAACGCAAATGAAACCAATTTTTATTTTTGCCTTCACGCGGGCCTAGCCGGGGCGCGGTTCAATGGTGCCAGAAGATACGGAGGAATTTGGCATGATCGAAGTCGCAAACAGGTTGCCGGTGGTTTGGAGAAATGTTCGCTCAACGAGAACATGGCGGGCGCAGGACATGGTCAACTGGCATCGCATGGTCCGGCCGCTGCGCGAAATGCCCTCGGGCGACGGTTCGTTCGATTTTTATCACCTCGTCTTCGATTGCTGCACGAACTTCGCCGTGGATTATCAGCCACGGCCCACGCGCGGCCGCATGCACGCCGGCCCGGCGCTCGCGCGACGCGGCGGCGATCATTCCGTCATCGTTTTTGTGGACGCGCCCGACCATACCAGCGGGGTCGCGACGACGCTGCGGCAGTGGAGCACGCAGGCCGAGGAGCGCGGCCACGACCTCGCGGTTTTTCATTGCGGCGACGAGGACCTTTTCAACAACGGGCTGCGCTTTTCGCCGGTCGGGACGCTGAATCTCGGCGTTTATGAAGGGTTGAAACTTCACGTGCCGGCCGTCACGGAAGTTGTCGCGGCGGCGCGCAAACGCGGCTGCGACGCGGTTCATATTTCGACGCCGGGGCCGATGGGCTTGCTCGGCCTCGTCATCGCGCGCGAACTTGGCGTGCCGGCGTTCGGAACTTTTCACACCGATTTTCCCGCCTATGCCGCGCAGCTCACCGGCGATTTTCACCTCGAAGCCGCGGCGTGGCGCTACATGCGGTGGTTCTACGGCCAGCTCCAGCGCATCGCGGTGCCGTCCGCATCCACGCGCGAGAAACTCGTCTGGAATGGAATTGAAGCGGACAAGCTTTCCGTCGTCGGCCGCGGCGTGCGGACGGAAAACTTTTCTCCGCAGCACCGCGATCTCGCGCTGCGCGCGGAATGGGGCGGCGCGCGGCACGACTGGCTGCTCTATGTCGGCCGAATCTCGCGCGAAAAAAATCTGGAGTGCCTGGTTGAAACATTTCGCCGGTTGTCGGCGAAACGAAAAGACATCGGCCTGGTCGTCGCCGGCGACGGCCCGTATCGCGCCGAAATGGAAGCGGCGCTGGCCGGTTTGCCCGTGATTTTCACCGGCGTGAAACGCGGCGAGGAACTCGCGCGAATTTATGCGTCGGCTGATCTCTTTGTTTTCCCGAGCGAGACCGACACGTTCGGCGTCGTGCTGCTCGAGGCGCAGGCGTCGGGCCTGCCGGTGATCGTTTCGAGCGAAGGCGGCCCGAAGGATTGCGTCATTGACGGACTGACCGGCAGCGTCATCAAGCCGATGAATCCGGCGAATCTCGCGCGATCAATCGAAAGAATGTTCCTGGATCGCGCGACGCTTTTGGAAATGCGCGACTCGGCCCGCGAACACGCGCTGCGGCAGACGCCGGAAAAATCGTTCACGGCATTCTGGAATCTTCACACCGGTGCCTTCGCGAAAATGGCGGACGTCGCGTGAGCACCGACGCGCCGAACGCCTATCGAGCGATCTGGATTTCCGACATCCATCTCGGCGCGCGGGAATCGCAGACTTTACGCCTGCTGGACTTCATCAAGCATCACCAGTCCGAGCAACTTTATCTCGTCGGCGACATCTTCGACGGCTGGGCGTTGAAACGGCGCTGGCTCTGGTCGCAGCAATACAACGACGTGATTCAAAAACTCCTCCGTCGCGCGCGCAAAGGATGCAAAATCACCTACATCCCGGGCAACCACGACAGCTTTGCGCGCGATTACGACGGACTCAAACTTGGCGGCATCACCATCAAAAGGCAGACCCTGCACACCACCGTTGATGGCCGCCGCCTTCTTGTTTTGCACGGCGACGAATTCGACGGCGTCGTCACGAATGCGCGCTGGCTCGCCGAGATCGGCAGCGTCGCCTACGACTTCGCGCTGTGGCTCAACCGCGGTTTCAACTGGTGCCGCCACAGGCTCGGCTACGACTACTGGTCGCTCTCCGCGTGGCTCAAAAACAAGGTCAAAAACGCCGTCATGTACGTTGACCGCTTCGAGGAGATCCTCGCCGCCGAGGCGCACCGCAACAAGTGCGACGGCATCATCTGCGGCCACATCCACCGCGCCGCGATCCGCGCCATCGGCGGCATCACCTACTACAACACCGGCGACTGGGTCGAATCCTGCACCGCGCTGGTCGAGCATTTCGACGGCAGCATGGAAATCGTCACCTGGCTTCCCGACCTCGATTCGATTGCGGAGGCCGGCACGCCGCAAACGCGACCGCCCGCGTTCGCCGACCAGCTTTCCTTCCGCCGCGAACTTGTCTCACACGAAGCGTAATTTCCAACCATTGGAAAACACCGGCTGCGCAACCTTCCAATCATTGGAAAACACGAAGATGAAATTCCGTTCCGCGTTTCGCGCGCTGGCTGCACTTTCGACGATTCCATTTTGCGTCGCAGTCCGCGGTGAAGAACCTTTTGCGACCAATGTCATCGCGCAGATTTTGCAGGCGCGCGATGCGATTGTCGCAAGCGAAGGCGCGGACGCGGAAACCTCGTGCGTGTTTCTCGCGTTCTGGGATTTCGACGGCACGACGCTCAAAGGCGATTGCTCCGAGGGCTTGAAAGACGGCGGGAAGACGATTTATCCCGGTCTCGCGCAGGTTGCGATCGAGCGCGGGCTGTCGGCGATTTATCCGCGCGACGGCGGCTTCGAGAAATTCTGGAGCGACTACACGAACATGGACGCGCGCATCGGCCACTGGCTTGCCTACCCGTTCATCCCGCAAATGCTGCGTGGCGCAAGGGCCGCCGACGTTTTGCAAACCAGTCGCGAACATTTCTCCAGCGTGATGAGCAATTATCTGATGGCCTCGTCGGTTCAAATCATCCGCGCGCTCGAACGCGGCGACGTGCAATCGCACATCATTTCGGCCAGTGCCGATCTCTTTGTGAAAGGCGCGTCGGCATCCGTCGGAATTCCCGAAAATCACATCCACGGGATCGAAGTGATAATCCGCGACGGCCTCGTCACCGAGGAACTCGTTTATCCCGTCACGTGGAATGTCGGGAAGCTCGAAAAGATCAAAGCCGTGGTTGCCGAAACAGAACGCGGGCAGCCCGGCAAAAAAGTTTTTGTGCTCGCCGGCTTCGGCGACAGCTACAACACCGACGGTCCGTTTCTGAAATTCATCGCCACGCAGAAGCTGCCCGCCGGAAAACCCGTCGCCGTCTTCTTCAACAGCAAGGGCGAACCGGACGAATATCGCGGGCTGTTTTTCAACGCGGCGCACGCGGAAACCGTCGGCGAAAACAAATAGAGCGGCGCCGTCGCAAACCGGCGCGGGCGCGCTTGAACGCGGAATTTCGTCTAACTGGCCCCTGACATGATTCTAACATTTCTTCTCTGGCGTTTGCCGTGTGGCCGACATTAGTGTTTCGTTAGCGAAATGTGAGACGGCGGCACAACTGAATCGCCGTTCGAAAGGACAGCATGAGCAAGGAAACAAAGAACAAATCACCGGGCAGCGCGAAGGTTGATCCGAAAACACTCCGTGCCGCGGCGCAACTCGCGGCGGACGCGGCGAAAAAGGCCGCGCAAGAGGCGGCGGCTGCAAAAGCGAAGTTCAAGGCCGCGAAAAAGAGCTACAAGGTTTCAAAGAAGGCGGCGAAACAGGCGAAGAAAAACGCGAAGAAGGCACAGGAACAATTCGAGTCCGCCGTGGAAAAAGCCAGGGCTGCAAGGAAGCCGAAAGCGAAGAAACCCTCGGAAACAGGTGCCAGACCCTCGCCCGCCGCCCCGGCCGCGTCTGTGGCCCCGCCGGCGAAAACCATTCAGGCCGCCAGCCCGGCGGCCATCCTCGGAGCGCCGGCCACCGCGCCAAACGCGAAGACTACTTGAACACCGCGTCAATTCCCATCGCGCGCTCGCTGGCAAAATCAGGCAGCAAGTTCACGCGGCGGCGCAAGAGCGGATAGAGCCAGGACAGCAGGCGCAGCGTGACGATCCGGTCGAGCCAGCGATAGCCGCGCTGCCGCCGGATCAGCACACGGAAGATTCGTTCGAGCGTCCGGCGTTTCAGCGGCGCGGGATGGAAATCCAGGCGCACCGAATAATGCCGGTCGGGATGACGCTGTAAGTAGTCGCGCGCGAGTGAGTGCAGCCGCTGTTCGCGCTCCGGCGAGGGCGGCAGGAAAAAATATTCGCGCGCCGCGGCCAGGATTTCGAATGTGTCGCGCTCGAAAACGACGTCCTCCTCCGGCAACCCGCAGCGGCGCGCAAGCTCCCTCATCCGGTCAATTTTTTGCAGCGCGATTTCCGCGCGCCGGATCTGCCGCCGGCCGTCGCGCACGAAACAGTCCAGCGTCCGGCTCATCGCGTGGGTGATGACAATCTGGTCCCAGAAGATCCAAAGCAGCGGCGGCACGCGCAGCCGCCGGAAGAAAAGTTTCTGCTCCGCGAAATCGTCGATGTAGAGCAGTTCGCGAATGACCTCGTCGGAAAGCCTGAGCAGATGTAACAAGTCGTAGGCGATTTCTCCGCGGCCATTCGAAGCGCACCAGTCCGCGATGGCGTCTTCCGTGCTCATGCCGTCGCGAAACAATCGCACCGTGACGTGCGCGTTGATTTCATTCCACACCGACGATCCCTTGAGCCACGTAAGCCGGCGAAACGTCGTCCAGCCGCCGGTCTGGCACCAGACCATGATGCCCGCGAGATTCGCACCGCCTGCGAGCAATTCGTCGCGATAGCGCTGATAGTCCCAGCCGATGAACGATGGAAATTCTCCGCAGCCCTCGTATTCGCGCCGCGCCTGAAGTTCGACGATTTTGCGATGCCGCCCGCTGAAAAGCCGCGGATTCAGCGGCAGGAAGCGGAAGAAATCCGTTTCGCCATATTTCATGGAAATGATGAGCCGGTCGCTGTCGAACGAGTCGAAGACGCGCGAAAACGTGTCGCGGTTCCAGATCAGATCGCCAATGCGATAGGCACCGACGCTCCATGTCCGCACGACCAGGTCGCGCTGGAATTTTTCACAAACCTCCAGCAACGCCGCGATCCACCGGCGGCACTGCGCCGGCGTTCGAATCGTCAGCCTGCTGCGAAAGACATCGCGCACATCAAGCCCGTCGGATTCGCCGATGCGAATGATGATGCCGGCGATTCCGTCAAACGTGGAAAAAAGTTCGCGAAGGCATCCGGCGAGAAAATCCGGCAGCGCAATTTTCTTTTGCAACGCGTCATCGCAACCGGCGGGAAAAAACATCACGTCGCAGGTTAGGAAAACTTTCAGCCCATATCGCGACGCGATCTTGAGAAATCTGTTGAAGCAGCGGCGGCAGCCGGCGACAAGATCGCGCAGGGAATCCGGGTAATCCGCGCTGTCTGCAAGATGCGCGACGTCATCGAGGCTGATCGCATTGAAACCCGCCGCCACGGCGTGCGCGCAGAACACTTCAAATTCGCGCGCGACATTTGAAAGCCGCGCCTCATCGAGTTTTCCCTCCGGCTGAAAATCCGCGAAGGGAATTTTCGACCAGTTCACGCGGCGGTGGCGCGTGCCGCGGAAGAAAGGCCCGATGGCATCCGTGATGAAAAGTTTCTGTCCGTCTTGCCCCATCGTACCGTCTCCCGTGGCCACGCGGATCATGCCCTCGGCGGCCATTCGTCATTTTCCAATGATTGGAAAATTCGATTGCGTAAACTTCCAATCATTGGAAGTGGCCGGCGTTTTCATCAAGCCGGTGCGCCGGGCGATCTTTCCGGCGGCGAATCCGTCTTCCCGCGGAAGTATCCGGAGCGATGGCGGACGATTTCACCGGCGATCATGTAGATGACATCCTTCGAGATGTTCGTGGCGTGATCCGCGACGCGCTCAAGCGTGCGCGAAATTCCGATGAGCGCGAGCAGCGCGCGAAGGTCTTTCTGGTCGCGGGCGATTTCGTCCTCGATGGTGGTGACCGTGCTGCGGTTGGCCTCGTCAATTCCGTCGTCGGAGAGCCAGACGTCCTTGGCGAGCTGGACGTCATAGTTGAGCATCGAGTCGAGGCTGCGCGCCAGCATCCGTTGAACGCGCGCGGACATTTCGTGAAGGCCAAAATCGCGGCTGACCGGCGTGTTCTCGCAGAGAATCAATGCGCGCTCGGCGATGTTGACGGCGAGGTCGCCGACGCGTTCGAGGTCATGGTTGATCTTCAGAATCGCGATGATGTAGCGAAGGTCGTTGGCGACGGGCTGGTAGAGCGCGAGCAGCTTCAGGCATTCCTCCTCGACGCTCACCTCGGTGCGGTCAATCTCGTGATCTTTCTCGATGACGCGCAGCGCAAGATCACGGTCGCGTTCGAGCGCCGACTTCATCGAGTCGCGCAAATTTTCTTCGACGAGCGTCGAGACGCCCAGAAAAAGTTTCTTCAGCCGCTCAAGCTCGCGTTGCATGTGGACGGACATGTTGTTTCTCCAATCAGCCGAAGCGGCCGGTAATGTAATCTTCCGTTTGTTTTTGTTTGGGCGCGGTGAACATGGCCTGCGTGTCGCCAAATTCGATCATGTGGCCTTCGTACATGAAGGCCGTGAAGTCGGAAACGCGGGCGGCCTGCTGCATGTTGTGCGTCACGATGATGATCGTGTAGCTGCCGCGCAGCTCGTCAATCAAATCCTCGATGCGGATGGTCGCGCGCGGGTCGAGCGCGCTGGTCGGCTCGTCCATCAGCAGGATTTCCGGGTCAACGGCCAGGGCGCGGGCGATGCAAAGGCGCTGCTGCTGGCCGCCGGACAGCCCGAGCGCGTTGTTTTGCAGGCGGTCCTTCACCTCGTCCCACAACGCGGCGCGGCGCAGGCTCTGCTCGACAATGTCTTCGAGTTCTCGGCGGTTCTTGCTTTCGTGCAGCCGCGGGCCATAGGCGACGTTGTCGAAAATGGACTTCGGGAATGGATTCGGTTTCTGGAAAACCATCCCGACACGGCGGCGCAGCACCGCAACATCAACGCGCGGGTCATAGACGTTCTGGCCGTCAAAAATCAATTCGCCCTCGCCGCGGCTGAGCGGAATGAGATCGTTCATGCGGTTGATCGCGCGCAGCAGCGTGCTTTTTCCGCAGCCGCTGGGGCCGATGATGGCCGTCACGGTGTGCGTGTTGAAATCGAGGCCGACCCTCTTCACCGCCTCCTGCTTGCCATAGAAGACCGAGAAATTGCGCGCGCTGACGTGCGGCGTGAGCTGCGCGACTTCGCCGTGCTTCGTCTTCCGCGCCGGCGGCGTGGGCCGCAGGCTGATCGCAGGAGGGCTTTCCGAGGTTCCGTTCATGGCATCAACCTTTCAACTTCTTCGCGATGCGGGCGCGCAGAATGATCGCGGACAAATTCAGGAGCAAAACGAGGACGACGAGCGTCAGCACCATGCCGAACTGGACATGGCGGATTTCGTCCACCGCCGCGTGCTCGGTGCTGATGTTGTAGATGTTCCAGGGCAGCGCGGGCGTCGGCTGCGTGAGCGTCTCGATCAGCGAGATCGGCCGGCCCACGCTGACGGCGGCTGTGAAGATGATCGGTGCGGTTTCGCCCGCCGCGCGGCCCATGCTGATGACGATGCCGGTGAGGATGCCGGGCATCGAGGCGGGCAGGATGACTTTCACGATGGTGTGCCAGAGTCCGCCGCCGAGGCTCAGCGCCGCCTCTTTGTAGGTGCGCGGCACGGCGAGGATCGCCTCTTCGGAGGCGCGGATGATGGTCGGCAGGATCAGCAGCGCCAGCGTCATCGAACCGGCCAGGACGGATTTCGAGGTGGAGACGTGGGCGGTATTGATGAAGAACGCCAGCCCGAAAAGGCCGAAGACGATGCTCGGTACGCCGGCCAGCGTGCTCATGCAGATTCGCAGCAGCCGGATCGCGGGACTCGGCTTCGCATATTCGCACAGATAGATCGCGGCGATGACGCCCATCGGAATCGCGAAGAGCATCGCGCCGATGGTGAGATAAAGCGTGCCGAGAATTTCCGGCCAGATGCCGCCGAAGAAGTGCGAGTCAATCGAAACGTCGCTGAGGAAGCCCCAATAGGCGACGGGCCGCGGGTTCAACATTTCGCGGATGTGCCCGTTCACATAGGCGAACAGCGGTTCAAGCGCGGTGCCCTTGAAATGCGTTTCGCGCGGCGCGAGTTTCTTTTTGCCCATGCCGGATTTGTCGGAGTAATCCCATTCCTCGGCGAAGAGGACTTTTTCGAGTTTGACCTGCGACCGGTCCCAGCGCGTCTGGCCGTACTGGCTGTGAATCATCATCGGCTTCTCGTCGCCGGGCAGCGGGCCGAGCAGCGCGGTCAGCGCGGAGCGCACCTCCTTGAATTCGGATTTCGCCTTCCGTTTCTGCGCGAACGGCAGCGATTCAATCTGCGCCTCGTAGTTCGTCAGCATCGCGAAGACCGGCGCGCGGGCCTTGTCGGTTGCGGCGATCTCGGCCTTCACCGCGGCGGTGTCGCCGCGGTGAAACTGTTCGAGCATCATCTTGCGGTGCTCGACGGTCGCCTCGAAGAAAACGGCGCCGATGCCGCGGCGCGCGATGGGCACGATCAGCACGAGCAGTGCGGCCGCCATCAGGAGAATCGAGAAAAGCCCCGTTCCCGAGAGCGCGCGGTCCAGCATTTTGCGGGTGGAAAGTTGCACGGCCTATTTCCCCAGTTTCTTCCGCTGCCGTTGCATGACGAATTCCGTGAAGCAGTTCATCGCGAAACAGAATACGAGCAGCAGCAGGGCCATCGCGAAGAGGACGTGGAAGCGGTCGGAGCCGGTGACCTGGTCGGCCTCGCCCATGTCGCCGGCGATGGTCGCGGTCAGTGTGCGGACCGGATCGAGAATGCTGTGCGGAATCTGCGCGGAGTTTCCCGACGCCATCCAGACGACCATCGTTTCGCCGATGGCGCGCATGACGCCGAGGATGATCGCAGCGAGAATACCGCTGGCGGCGGCGGGCACGACCGCCTTGACCAATGTCTCCGCGCGTGTCGCGCCGAGCGCGTAGCTGCCTTCGCGGATTTCGCGGCCGACGGCCTGCAGCGCGTCTTCCGAAACGCTGACGATGGTCGGCAGCGCCATGATGCCGAGAATTACAGAAACGTTGAGCGCGTTGGTGCCGCTCGAAATGACGAGTGAATTCAGATGGTGGGTGAGGCCGAGCAGCATGAAAATTACGACGGCTGCACAGGCGAGGAAGGCAACGATCCGGGCAATCTGGCGCGCAGACTTTTGTTTGACACGGTCCGTCATCAGATCGCTGGCGACCAGACTCAGGATGATTCCGACGGGAAATAAAATAATCCACGCGGCGATGGCCAGCAGGTGTCCGCCATTGCGCTGGAGCGCGGGCGCGAAGACGACGAGCGCGAAAAATCCGTAGGCGACCGACGGCAGCGCGGCGAGCAATTCGATGACGGGCTTGACGACCTGACGCAGACTGAACGGCACGATGTCGCTCAGGCAGATCGCCGCGGAAATTCCCAGCGGCACGGCGAGCACGATGCTGCCGAGCGTGACGACGGCGCTGCCGAGAATGATCGCGAGCGCGCCGTAGGCGGGCGGGCTGCCGGACGGATACCAGTTCGCCGTGGTGAAAAATTCGGCGAAGCCGCGCGAGTGGAAGAACGGGATCGCGTCGCGGGCGATGAAATAAAAAATGAACAGCAGCGCGATGAGCGACGACGAGGTGACGAGAAACAGGAGGCCCTGGCCGGTGAACGACGCGATGCTGCCGAGCAGGTTTGCGCGCCCGCTTTTCAAGAGGCTCTGTTTCGATTCCGTCATGCTGAAAACCCGCGGCGCAGGCGTTGCCGCCTGCGCCGAATTCTTCCAATGATTGGAAATTCCGGCGGCGCAAACTTCCAATCATTGGAAACTGCGCGCAAGGGACGCGCGCCACTTTCTTTTATTTCACGGGAATGAAGCCGGTCTCCTCGATGATTTTCTTGCCGTCGGCCGACGAAAACAGCCCGATGAATTTGCCGATGTGCGAGGCCGCGTCGGGTTCGCCGTTCGTGTACATGTAGAGCGGGCGGGCGATGGGATAGGTCTTGTTGAGGACCGTTTCGGGCGTCGGCTCGATGCCTTCGACGGTGACGATCTTGACGCCTTCGGTGAAGGCGAGGCCGACGTAGCCGATGGCGCCGGTCGTATCAATGACGCGCTGGCGGATCGCGCCGTTGCTGCCGGCGTATTCGGCCTTGTCGGTCATCTTCTGCTTGTTCATCACCTTGGTTTCCCACGTCTCGTAGGTGCCGCTGTTCGTGTCGCGGCTGAGCACGACGATCTTCGCGTCGGGGCCGCCGAGGTCTTTCCAGTTCGCGACTTCGCCCATGTAAATTTTGCGGAGCTGCTCGATCGTGAGATTCTTGACCGGGTTCGACGGATGCACCACGACGCTCAGGCCGTCCCACGCGACAACATGTTCGGTCGCGTTGACGCCTTTCGCCTTCGCGGCGGCCTTTTCCTCATCCTTCATCGGGCGGGACATGTCGGCGATGTCGCAGGTTCCGTTGATGATGCTTTTCGCGCCGTTGCCGCTTCCGGATTCGCCGACGGTGATGTTCACGCCGGGATTTTTCTTCATGTAATATTCGGCCCACGCCTTCGCGATCGGGCCGACCGTGGTCGAGCCGTCGAGAATGATTTTGTCCTCCGCGCGGGCGGCAGTGACGAGGCCCGCAACGCACAGCGCCGCGAGAATTTTGATGTACGATTTCATTTCAATTACTCCTCAATTGTTGTCGCATTTGAACCACAAGACCGTGTGCGGCGGGGTTCATTTCCCCGCATCGCACCAGCAATGCCCGGAACCACTCCGGCGACGGGACACTGCTTGATTCGTTACGGCAACAGTCTCCCGCACTCGTTAGGAAATCATGAGGAGGGCGATAAATGTCTGTGAGATGTGCGGCGCGAAGATTCCAAATTCACGGAAGAACGCGCGCAGGAAATTTCGCGGAAAGCGAAAGCAGATCGCGCTACTTGCCGCCCCCGGCGGGCGCCTTCGGGCCGAAGGTCAACTGATAGGCGAGATACGTCTGATATCCGCTGGGCCCCTGAATGACCGGCCCGCCCGACAGAAGCAGGTGCTGGTTTTCATCGAAGTCGAAGATCGCGCCGATGTTGAGCTTGGTGTCGGAATCGCCGTTCACCTGCTTCGATGTTTCGTGGAAAATTTCCGTCCCGACGGCCAGATTCTCGCGCAACTTGTATTGCACCAGCCAACCCATGAACCACCAGTTGCGATTGCCATCGCCGGGATTGATCCAGCAACCGCCGCCGCCATACGTCGTCCAGTTGCCCGCGCTTTTCTGCAACCACAGCGGAAGAAAAACCTGCGTTTCACCCGCGCCCAAATCGCGGTCCGCATCGCCGGTCGGCAACTCGACCAGCGGAAATACTCCGGCTTCGGGCAGCCAATCGGACTCATCGAGGAAGCGAAACTTCGTGCCCAATTCGAGATCGCCGGGGCCGACGTGGGAATCGCCGTGGTCGGGCGCGGAGAATGCGATCGGCGCGATGACGTGCAATTGCAGGCCGGGCCACACGCCATGGTTGACTTCGATGTGAGGCGATGTTCCCGACCAGCCGCCGGAATCGCGCGCCGTCTGGGAGGCGAGATAGACTTCCCAATTCTTGTACGGAACCGGTTCGGGATCGTCCGTCACGAACGGCGGGCCGGCCCAGGCCAGACGAACTCCACCGCACGCGCACAGAATCAGAAGAGCAATTTTCCTCAGGCGTGTCTTCATGAACGTCCTTTCTATCCGCCGGAAAATATTTCGAAGAATGGCGGGAATGTGCCGAGCAGTCCGAGCCCCAGGAGCACCAGCGCGAAAATTGCGACGCGGGCAAAGCGGACGTTTCGTTCGCGATAGACGAAATGGAGAATGAGCCACGTGGCAAAGAAAACCGCGACGCTCGTCAGCGTTTTGCCGGTCAGCGATCCCACCGGTTTGTACCAGTTGAGCGCGTCGCCGATGGGCTTGCAGGATTCGCCGAGCGTCGTCATCAAGCCGAGCACGGCGGCGCCCAAACCGCCGGCGAGAAGCACCGCGGCCGCGGGGCCGTTGGGCCGGTCTTGCTGGATTGTTGAATCAGTCATGATTTCCCTTTCGATCCTGATCGTCAGTGGATGGGCGCAACCTTGTTGATGAACGCGCCGAGCACGCCGGCGATGGCGGCGGCGGCAAAAGAGCTCGAATAGAAAATCATCAGCATCCGGCGCTCGCCGGGTTTTCGCGCGAGCGAGCTTCCGTAGTAGCTCACCGCGAAGGCCACGATGGTCATCGCAATCGGCGCCAGCCAGCCGACGTGCTCCTTCCACTCCATGCCGAAATTATGCCACTCCGCCTTGCCGGGATCGGCGAGCAGCAGCGAGCGCGGATACGCGCTGAAATCTGTCACGCCCGCCGGCGGCTTCGCGCGATACCACGGATAAATGATGAACGTTCCCGAGATCACGGTGGCCCACGCGACGACCGCCATGCCCCACAGCGTCGCCTTCAGCCAGAACACGCGGTGGGCGCTGCCTTCGTCAGAAAGGAACTTCGACCGCAAGCCGTACAGCCCGACCCAACCGCCGGTGAACATCAGAAGAAACAGCGCGCCGAAGATCATTCCGTGGATCACGGTGAACAGTTCACGCACGGAAATTGTCATCGCGGAATTCTCCTTCGAATCGGCCAGGTCTTCGTGGCCTTCGATTTTTTCACGCCGGAAGCTACGGTACGTGAAAGAAAATGCCAGTCGCGCGCCGGCTTATTTCTGCGCCACGAGCGCTGATTCCATTTCTTCCAACCATTGGAAGTTTGCGCCTCCGCAATTTCCAATGATTGGAAGTTTGCGGACTGCGGCGCGGAGGGCGGCCGGCCCGGACATTCAGATTGCGCGTGGCCATCATGCGGGCGGTGCAAAAAAAAGAGCCGGGGACGAATCCCCGGCTCTGCGGAATCTGGCCGCTTAGAATTTCGCCAGCAGATCGAGGAACAGACGGTTGTAGTCCGTGTTCTTGCCGTCTGGATCTTTCTGATCGAAGGCGTACCAGACGTTGAACTGGAGGTTCTTCATCAGGCCGACGCCGGCTGTGATCTTGTGCCCTTTGTAGTTCGTGCCGCCGCCGCCCGCGTCGTCTTCCACGATTGCGCCAAGAACGGCGTTCTTCTCGAGATCGCGGTAGTTGTAGCCAACTTCCCACGAGCCCGGCCCTTTGACCGCGCCGTACTGCACGCCGGCGATGTAGCCGGTGTCATCATTGTCCGCATCGGTGTTGACCGTGTAGGAGGCATAGACCTTGGCCGGGATGTCGCCGATGGCCGTGGTCCCTGCTTCGGCAAAACCTTCGACGACTTTGAAGTCGCAGGCATACACGATGCTGGTCGTGCCGCCCGAAACGACCTTCTTGGTCTCGTTGCCGAAGCTGCGGTTCGCGCCCGTATTGTCGAGCACCGGATGCCCCTGCAGCGACGTCGTGGCATAGTAGCCCGCACCCACCAACGCATAGTTGTCCTTGCCGTACTTCAGCAGTGCCTGCGCGCCCATCTGCTTGCCATCCGTCTTGGTCGCGCTCTCGCTGAGCCAGTGATACGCGGCGTTCGCCATGAACTGCATTCCCTCCGCATCCCCCGCCTTGTACTTCGCCGCCAGCCCTTCCGGCGTGTAGTCATTGTCAATAACATTGTCGGCAACCCGGTAGTACGGGATGTCCATCTTGCCCGCGATCAGGTCCAGGCCCTTCACTTCGGAAGGATGATAATCAATGTAGGCCGCATCGAACCACGCCGGCTTCTTCCCGCCATAGCCCGTCTCCGTCGCGTTGCCCGAGACAGCCGTGCCCTGGCCATTCTCAAAGCCCGCCGTCGTCAGCCGGACGCCGACATCCACATCTTCGTTCGGCTTGGCGTACAGCCCGACGCGCGCACGAAACCGCTCGCGCTCTTCAATCGCCGGGTTCTTCGACTTGTCGTCAATCCGCTCATAACGATAGCGAACATCGCCCTTGATCGTGATTGTGTCATACCACGCCGGCATCTTCGTAACATCATCCGCCCGGGCGACGCCGCCAAGCGCCACTGCCATCATTGCGATCACATATACTTTCTTCATTCGAACTCCTGTCTTTGCCTGGTTGTTTGATCATGCCGCGTCGTGCGGCAAAACTGATTCACGTTGGGTCCGACAGTCCTTGGCGCGTGTTAGCAGAATATGAGCGCCATGATATTTCTCTGTGAGAAACCGCGCCACCGCCCGTGGGGCATCCCCTCCTCCAATCGTTGGAATAACACCACATCTTGACTTCCAATCATTGGAAATTCCCGGACGCGATTTCTTCCAATGATTGGAAACTGGCGCGGCGAATGAGTCAGGGCAAAAGAAAATTTGGCGGGGCTACTTCGCGTCAATCCACGCGCGGAATTGAGCGCGCTCCTGCGGCGAGGCGTAGAACCACCACTGCTTCAGATTGTCCAGCGGCGTAATCGTCGGCATATCGCCAGGCTTCGGCTGCGCCGCCACCGCTTGCGCAGCGGGCGGCGCCGGGGCCGCCTCCACCACGCGCACCTGGCCGGCGGGCGCCTCGGCCGCGCCCGCCGCGGCGATGAACAGGGTGACAACTCGGCTCTCCGTTCTACGCTTCATCGCATAGCGCGCACCCGCCGCCGCGTCGAAATGCAGCGCCTGAAAATCCGAGCGGTCCGGCTTGTCGCCGCCGTTGTTCACACCGTTTTCCATCGGCGAATAAAACCGCGCCACGATATCGTGGGGGCCGGGCAACAACTCGATGATCGTCTCCTTCGAGCGCGAGAACAGACCCTCACCGCCCGCCTTCGCTCCGTCGATGCTCTTCACGTCGAACTCCGCGGGCACGACCAGCTGGCTGGTTTCCGCGACCGGGCGCTGCGCCCCCGGATAAGCGCGCACGACGCTGGTCGTCGCGCATCCCGTCAACATCGCCGCCGCCATCACCGCAACAATCGAAAGCATTTTCATCGCCGCACGCTCCTCACTGGATTTGATTCCCCGAACATCTAGCCCTTTTTCCCGCGACCGCCAATCCCCGCGACACTCCTCATCGAATTCTCACGCATCGAAAGACCGCGCGGCGCCTGCTGAAAAAAAACGCGCCCCGTTTCGCATCGGGGCGCGTTTCGCATTTGACGGCGTGCCCTCACGCCATCCTGCACAGCGCTCGCAGAGCGCGGCTGCAATCTATGTCACCGTCACGACCACCGGCGCACTCGGCTGCCCTTCGCCCGCGTCGTTCACACCCGCCACGGTGATTTCCACCGTCGCGCCGGCCGGCAGGTCCTCGATGGTGAATTGCTCGCCGTCGGTGTGCTTCACCTTCACCGGCTCCGCATCCACGCCGACGACCTTCTTGTAGTAGTTGTAGGAACTGGCCCGCAGCGCGCCATCGGTCTTGACCAGCACATCGCCGCCGCCCTGCGCGGTCGCGGTCACGTTCTCCGGCACTTCCGGCTGCTCCGGATCGGACGGGCGGCTCAGGCCGAAGTCGTACCACTTCGGATCATCGTCATCGAGCTGCTCGCCAATCTCGTTGACCGCCGAGCGGTATGACGTGCGCAGCGCGGCCTCCGCGCTGTCGCGGATGATCTCCTTGGCCGCCGAATCCCTCAGCGCGGCGGCCACACCGTTGCGCGCGTCCGACAGCGCGGTGTGCAGCAACGCCGCCTTCGCCGCCGTGACGGTGATCTTCGGCGTCGAGACCTCCATGTCCGGGTTGGCCGTCAGATAGGTCTTCAGCGTGCCGATGCAGGTGAAGCGCGCGTCCTTCGTGCCGGGGATGCCCACCGTGTTGTCCGGCAGGCCCGTGCCGATCCACGCATCGCTCCAGTCGTTGCCCAGCGTGTCGGATGCCGTCTTGATGAACGACGCGATGAACCCCTTCACATTGCTGTCGGCCAGTTTCTCCGCCGTACGGGGCGCAACCTGCGCGGTCAGCGACGCCTTGAACAAGTCATCCCCCGCCTTCAGCGCCTCCAGCTTCGGCCGGAATTTCGCCTCCGTATTCTTCTCCAGGCCGATGGCCACCTCATGCTGGTGCATCCCATCCGCCATGTCCTCGCTCGCCGCGATCAGCTTCGACCGCTTCTCAGGAGTTGGATTGCTTGCCATATAATTCCTTTTCTTCTTCTTTGGTTTCTCTGCGGGTGATGGTTCATCCGGCGGCGGCACATAGCCGGGATCGCCGGGTTCGAGTTTGAAGGTGCCATTCTCCTCGATGTAGATATTCGGATCATCGAGGACCAGTTCATCATCGTCGAAGAACAGTTCTTTCATTTTGAGGCTCCGGTTTCTGGCCGCGCATTCGGCGGCGGATGAATAAGGAAGAAGCGCCCCGGCTCCAGTGATGGGGCTGATCTAATGATTACGCAGGACACTCCGGGCTGCATGTTTTGCCCTATAGCCAACCTCCCCGAAACGGTCAACAAATAATTCGCCGGCCGTCGCAAAGGGGATGAAACTGCCCCCCGATCCGCCGCCCAAAAATGGACCGCCCCCGAGCATCCGCAACAACAAAACGTCCGGCATCGAACCCTTCCCGAGACTCCGGACGACCTCAACGTCCGCCGTTGACCCCTTCCCGAGACTCTGGACGACCCCAACGTCCGCCGTTGACCCCTTCCCGAGACTCCGGACGACCTCAACGTCCGCCGTTGACTCCTTCCCGAG
>CAIVKH010000011.1 GCA_903906425.1 uncultured bacterium | reverse complement strand
TAGCCGCCGAAGTCGAACAAGATTTGCATGAAGAAAAAGAACACGCCGAGCCACGCCAGCGGCCCGGTGAGCTCATTCGGCGGCAGCGCGAAGATCGCGTCGCAGCCCGCGCCCATCGGATTCGCGAGCAGGACTTTTTTGCCGAGGCCGACGATGAAGATCCGCACGCCGCTGGCGAACTGCTCCGTCGAGAGCGTGCGCGCCATCACATATTTCGCCACGTCCACATACCGCACGATCGGCCCGGCGATGAGCTGCGGGAACAGCGCCTTGTACATCGCGTAGTCCACGAATTTCCGCTGCGGATCAACCAGCTTGCGGTGCACGTCCACGACGTAGGAAATGCCCTGGAACGTGAAAAACGAAATGCCCAGCGGCAGGTGGACCTTCTTCCACGCCACCGGCGCGTGGCCGAGCCAGCCGAGCACCACATTCAAATTTTCCACGAGAAACCCGGTGTACTTGAACCACACCAGCAGCCCCAGGTTCGCCGCCACCGCAAACCCGCACCGCCGCAGCGACGCGCGCCGGTCCCGCGCCGCGCGGATGAAAAGCCCGAAGCCGTAGTTGATGCAGATGGACGCGACGATCACCGCCGTGAACTGCACCTCGCCCCACGCATAAAAAAGCAGGCTCGCCACCAGCAGAAAAAGATTCCGGAACCGCGCGGGCAGCAGAAAATGAATCAGCAACACCGCGGGCAGGAACAGAAACAGGAATATGACGGAACTGAAGACCATCGCAAAAGTGCGCCATTCAAAGCCGACCGCGCGCCGAAAAGCAAGGCGATTTTCCAATCATTGGAACTTTTCGCCGCCGCAATTTCCAATCATTGGAAGTCATGATGCCGTGCTTGCGCAGCATGTTTCATGTCGCTAATTTTTGCGCGTGAAAATTCGCGAGTTGATCTGGACGGCAGACCGCATTGAGCATATTGCGTTGCATGGAATCCGTCGCGCAGAAGTGGAGGAGATCTGTTTTGGCAAAGCGTTTGTGCTGCGAGCCCGCTCGCAAGGAACAAATCCGGTATATTATCTGCTGGGCCGGACGACGGCCGGCCGGCATCTGTTTTGTGTTGTGATAAAGTTTCCGCAAGCGAAAGGTTACCCGGTCACGGCCCGGCCGATGACGGCACGCGAAAAGAAAAGATTCAACGAGTGGAAGAACAAATGAGCAAGATACCGCAAACTGATTCGATCGCCGAACTCGCCAGGTTCTGGGACACACACGATTTGACGGACTTCGAATCCGAACTCGTAGAAGTGACGGAGCCGGTCTTTGAACGCAGCGAAAAGATCCTTCACATCAGCCTGCATTCGCGGCAGGCATCCGCGCTTCATCGTTCTGCGATGGCGCGCACGATGAGTGATGACGAGCTTGCGAAAGAATGGCTGTGCGAGCGGTTGCGGATTTCGCGGCAGCGAACAAGACGGGCCAAAATCGCCGCTGCGTGAATAGTTCGAATTCAGTTTTTCTGACTCACCAGACCGCCGCCGGCCTCGACGCGCTTATGCGCGCATGGGGCGAGCCGGCGTTTCGCGCGCGGCAAATCTACCGCCAGCTCTTCGTGAGCCTCGCCGCCTCCGCGCAGGCGATGACCGACCTGCCCGCGAAACTCCGCGAGCGGCTCGCGGCGGAAACAAAATTCTTCGAGCTTGAAACCGCGAAAGTCCAGGTCGGCGACAACGGCCTCACGCGCAAGGCGCTCTTCAAACTGCCCGACGGCTCGCCCGTCGAAAGCGTGCTCATGGTCTATGAAGACCGCGCCACCGTCTGCGTCTCGACGCAATCCGGCTGCCCGATGGGCTGCGTATTTTGCGCCACCGGCAAACTCGGCTTCCTCCGCGACCTCACCGCCGGCCAGATCGTCGAGCAGGTTTTGTGGGCCTGCCACGAGTTGAAAGAAATCCGCGACGAACGCCCGCCGCACGAAACCGCGAAGCTGCCGGAACACATCGGCAACATCGTGTTCATGGGCATGGGCGAACCGTTCAATAATTTCGACAACTGGTGGGAGAGCATCGAACGCCTGCACGATCCCAACGGCCTGAACTTCGGCGCGCGCAGCTTCACCGTCTCCACCGTCGGCCTCGTGCCCGGCATCCTGCGGCTCGCCCGCATGAAGCTGCCGGTGAATCTCGCGATTTCTCTCCACGCGCCCGAGGACAATTTGCGCAACGACCTGATGCCGGTGAACCGCCGCTATCCCGTCGCCGACCTCATCGCCGCCGCCCGCAACTATACCGAGGCCACCCACCGCCGCGTCTCCTTCGAATATGTCCTGCTCAAGGAAAAGAACGACCTGCCCGCGCAGGCCCTCGCCCTCGCAAAACTTCTGCGCGGCGATTCGCAACGCGAAAGGCCGCTGCTCTGCCACGTCAATTTGATCCCGTGGAATCCCGTGCCCGGCACGCCGCTGGGCCGCAGCGACCGCCGCCGCGTGCTCGCGTTCCAGCAGGTTTTGCTCGACCACAAAATTTCCTGCACCGTACGCGTCGAGCGCGGCATCAAGATCGGCGCGGCCTGCGGCCAGCTCGCCGGCGGCGGCGAAATCCCGAAGATCGAAGAAGACGAAGATTTTTCCTGAACGGCCCTTCGCGCCATGCCCTCCGGGCCTCACTGATTTGGACTGCGGAAGCGATGCTGCGAGCTTCCGCTTTTCGTCAGGAAGCGAAGCCGCGAGCTTCCCTTCTTCCGCCGCCGCGAAGCTCTCCGAATCGCTTCGCAGAAGAAAAGCGGAAGCTCATCCGAATTCGCTTCCGCAGTCCAAACCGGCTCATGCCAGCTTGTGGGCGATATGTTCGTCGAGGATTTCCTGAACGGTCAGGGGAATGATCATCTTGCCGGTCTTCTTGAAGAATTGGCTGGCTTCGGTCATCGCATCGCCGGAGTAGTCGAAGGAAATGAAGAAGCCTTTCTTCCGGTCGTGCATGGTCATGACGGCTTCGAAGTCGCGGATGTCGGGCGAGCCGGCCTTGTCCTTTTGCTTCACCTGAATCGGATACCATTCATCCATGAAATTCAGATGGCCGGTTTCCTTGCCCTTCTTCGCGGGCGCGGCGCTGACGGGATAGATGCGCCTATCTTAGAGCGCGGTCAATCCTCCGATAAATACTTGAAAACTGCGGGAGGTGTTACGCTGAGGATCAATCAGTGCTCCCATTGTCCGTGCAACTTCGATCTTGGGCATGCCGCCTACAAAATGACCGGCTTTCTGCAAGACTTTCTCCAATGCTTCCCAGGTTCCGCCAGCAATGGCATCAGGGTCGTGAAATTTCGCCTTTGTGTTTAGCGAGGCAGGCACACCGGGAAATGCAGTCGTCAGTGATACGATGTCGCCAAAGAACCATGCCTCAAGTTCCTCGACGGCGATGCGGTTCAAGACAGTGAACGATGCTCCCGACGCAGAAGTGCTTGTCTTCGTGCGGAAACCTGCTGCCCTCGCGTCGGCTTCCAATTTGGTTTTCAAATTGCGACAGTCCTGACGATCTTCGTCAACAAGAACGACGATTCGCCAGCCATTTGGAATCCACTGCTTGTACGCTTTCAATCGGCTGCCGAGATTTTTCAGCAGGTC
This sequence comes from uncultured bacterium, assembly GCA_903906425.1. Classification (GTDB taxonomy): domain Bacteria; phylum Verrucomicrobiota; class Kiritimatiellia; order CAIVKH01; family CAIVKH01; genus CAIVKH01. The sequence continues at coordinate 47,569 of CAIVKH010000011.1, read as the reverse complement.
GGTCTTACCTTGGAAAACATGGAGATTCCATGTTGTTCCTTCCGGAAGCACGCGTGGGAGGAGGCCGGCCAGGAAGGCTTCCGATGATGGCTCTTCGAGCAGAAACTCAGCGTGCATATCTCAGGCAACCTTGTCGGCTTTTGAAATCGAGCGTCGCAGGCCGCCCGCATTGGACAATGGATCACCCGCATCGAACTGGCCCTCCATCCAAAGCTGACCAAGCATTGCACCATTTTCCACGAATTCCTTTATCCCGTGCATGTCAGCGGCGCGACGGGCACGCGTGTATCCATCGTCACCGCGATAGAGCACCCAAACTTCATCCGGGCGCAACGCGTTCACAAAAAACGGCGAGTGCGTTGTCACCATGAGCTGCGATGCTGACGCAGCCACGCGACATTCTTCAGCCAGTTCAGGCAGGAGACGAGGATGCAATTGGTTTTCGGGTTCTTCAATACCGATGAGCTGAGGCGGCTCCGGATCATGGAGGAGCGTGAGGTATGCGAGCATTTTCAATGTTCCATCCGAGGAAAATTTGGCCATTACCGGTTTGGAAAATGGCGCGTCTTTTACTTGTAGCAATAGTCGCCCGTCCGGCATCACATCGGCATCGACTTTTTCGAGCTTCGGAACGCGGCGTGTCAATTGCTTGAGGATATGCTGCAGGCGGGAAGGATGCTGCTCCTTCAGGTACTGGATCACATTGGGCAAATTGTCGCCCATGGTGCTCAACCTCTCTTGCGGCCCGGCCTCCGGGGTGCCACGGGTATTGTCCGCTGTGAGGTACGAGAGATACCAACCATTGATGAACCTCCTCAATGCACCGACGCGCGGATGTTTCGCCAATTGGCCGAGTGTATTTACCGCGAGCAACTCGCGGGAATCAAGTCGCTCAGACGTGCGCATATCTTCTGCGTCAGGCATGTCGCCCGTGACAACGGCGCCTTCGCCATTGCTGAAATCGAGAAACTTGAATGGGCGTCCACGCGATGCACGCTTCCATTGCAACCATTCGCGCGCAACAAATGGTCCCTTGTTGTCTTCCTGAATTTCCAGATGGTAGGTGATGAGCGGTGTGTCCTTTTTCTCGCGATACTTCACCTCAAAAATGATCGGGCCTTCTGCGTCGCGACTCCGAAGTTCCTTGAATCGTCCGCGCTTGTCCCATGCCTTTCGCAGTCCGACACCGAAGCACTCCGACAGAAATGCAAAGACATCGAATACGGTGGATTTTCCGCTGCCATTCGGGCCAAGTAACACGGTCAACGGAGTCAGGTCTTTCAGTTCGAGATTTCGGAGGGCGCGATAGTTCTCCACTTTCAAATACTCGATACGCGGCACATCCAAAGACTTTGTTTTCATATCTGAAACCTATCTGTTCTGCTTGATCTTGTCTGTAGGCATTCGGCACCGCGCATGTAGTCGATGTAGGTGGCGGTGATGGCGTGGCGGTCTTCGAAGGCGCGCTTTTCCTTGGTCTCGCCCCAGAAGACTACGTAGTTGCGGTTGGAGTTGAAGGGCGGGTCGATATAGATGAGGTCGATGCAGGCGTCGGGGAGTTTCTTGAGCTGTTCGAGGTTGTCGCCGCAATAAATGACGCGGGTGTCGAGAAGCGAGGAGGGTTTGTTTGCCATGGGCGCGGAGAATAGCAGCAACGGGGGCGGGGGCAATTTCGGACTTTTGGCGGCGGTGCATTTTTCTCTTTTTTTGCTGGAAAAATATTTTTTGGATTTGATATATCGCGCATGTGCTGCCGGAGCACTTCCAGTCCGGAAGGTGGCGGCATAACGCGGCGGGCGCGGCAAAGTCCGATGTCCGGCGCAGGAGGCAGAAAATCATGGGCAAGAAACTGACCTGGGACATGCCCGGGGTCACGTGGGATGATCCGCGCGGGCTTACTTGGGACGGCGAGTTGCCTGAATCGGGAGGCTACACTATGGGCAGCAAATTAGTTCACGGCGTTCTGACGGACGCGAATCGCGATGCCCTCATCGCGTTGATCAATCAGGCGAAGGCGCTCCTGCCTTTCGCCGTGGATCTGACAGTCGAGCAGCGGTCGAATTTGCCGAAAACAAGTGACGGCTCGATCGCTTTCGTGACCGAGGCGTTGAGCTATGCGCAGCAAAATGTCTCGGCGCTGCCCGCGGATGTGGATCTGGCGGAGTTTGCCGCCGACGTGGCGCTGCTGCTGCAGTTGCAGGTGCTGCAAAGGGTGGTGGACCAGTTTCAGGAACTGGTCAGCGATACGCGATTGGCCGTGGGCAGCGATGCCTTCACGGCTGGATTGGACATCTACGCGATGTTCAAGGCGCGCGGCGGAGGCAGTGGCACGGCGCTGGACGCGGCGAAGAAATCCCTGGGTGCGCGTTTTGCCCGCGGCCCCTACAAGAAGAAGACGCCCCCCCCTGCGTCCTAGGGCGGTTTTCGGGCTTCACTCCTCGAAACAAGGCCGGCACGGCAACGTGCCGGCCTTTTTGTGCATCATGCTTGCCGTGTGCATGTTATATGTCGAAACGCCTGGTTTTCACCCCAAAAATTCGAGCTCTGAGGTCGAATTTTCACCGCTGCCCCCGAAAATTGGACCTCCGAGGTCGAATTTTCGAGCTCCGAGGTCGAATGCCCGACCTTCGAGGTCGAATTTTCGCCGGCCATTTTGGCGGTTCGACCCTTGACCTCGAATTTTCGGGCTGCGAGGTCGAATTTTCGACCTCCGAGGTCGAATGTTGCGCCCGCCCGGGCGGCGGTGTTCTCCAATGATTGGAAGCGTGCGCCCCGCAAACTTCCAATGATTGGCAGCAAAAGTTCCAATCATTGGAAGGTGCGGTCTTCTTACCGTTTCGGCGGGACAACCTCGCGCACGACCGCGCCGAATTCGTCGCTGAGAATCAGGACGGACAATTTCTCCGCGTCGTCGAGATCGTTGGTGTTGAGCGAGGCGTAGTCGAAACGGCCGCGCAAGTCGGTGTAGCCGTCCTTGAAGAACTTCACTTCGCCGCCGTGCGTCTTCGCATAAACTTTCACGTAGGTCGCCGGCACCGGCTTGCGCGTGTCGGCTTTCGTCACGACAATCTGGCCGTAGTTTTCGATCGTCTGGATGTTGAGCGTGTTCGCGTAGTACGCCTGCGTCTTGCGGATGCCCGCGCCGAGCGCCTCGACCATCACGTTCTTCGCGTTGAATTCTTTCGGCAGCTCGACCGCGAGCGCGTCCTTGCCGGCGGGCAGTTCGAGCGTCTGGCTCAGCACGGGCCGGATGTATGAAAACTGCGTCGCGCCTTCCTGCAGGAACGGGCTGCGCGAGAACAGCAGCTCGATGTCCATCGGGTAGAAATTCAGCACGCACGATTTCATGTTGCGATAATCCAGTTTGATCCTGCTCGCCTCGACATGCATTTCGAGCGCCGGCTCGGTCGCCGCCAGCGCCGCCTGCGTCTGGTCGCGGCTCTCCTTGTCCACCGCCGCCGCGACGCCCTTGTCGAGCTCGTCAAGCTGGCTCGCGATCAGTGCGAAACGGTTGCGCCAGCGGTCAACGCCCTCGTCCGCGTGCGCCTTTGCAATCTTGCGCGCGGCCTCGATGTCGCCGCGGTACATCGCCAGATAGGCCCCGATGTAATCGCACTGCAACTGCTCCGGCACGGCCTTGCGATCGACCCGCGCGAACCAGTCCATCGCCTCTTCGACGCGGTCCTGTAGCGTCATGTAATATGTCACCGCAAGCTTGTCCGCATCGCCGAGCGCGGGCTTGTAGCCGAGCACTTTCATCAAGCGCTGATATTGCTCGCGGAAACGGTTGTTCAAGATCTTCCGCTGCGCGCCGACTTGATGCGCGCGCGGGTTCACGAGAGGAAGATATTCGAGATGCTGGTAAACGTATCGCTCGACCGGATTGAGCGTCAGCAACGGCGAAACGAGCCACAACCCGCAGCGATCCGCGAACGGCGAATGTTCGAGGAACGTGCGGATCGTCGCGGAATCGTTGTGGAAAATTCCGTACGACCAGATCGTGTCCTGATAAACGTGACGCGATTCGAGAAGCGCCGTCGCCTTCTTGAAATACTCCTTGTCCTTCATCCGCCACGCGATTTCGTTGAGATCGAGGCGATGAATGTTCGCCGCGTCGAGAAACGCATTCACTTCCTCCGGCGTTCCGTTCTGCGAAATCCACGCCCACGAAGTCTTGTCAACCTGCGTGAGCTTCGCGACGACGTTGAACGTGAACTGCGCAGCGCCGCCGACCACCTTGTCGTTGTGCGCGAGGGAAACCGGATAGTGCGGATATTTTCCGACAGCCGGGAAATAGAAGTAGTATTCCAGCGTCTGCGTGCTGAACGGTTCGAGCACGACGTGCGTGCCGCGCGTGTAAAATCCGCTGTTCACCGGAATCGCGCCCATCGGAATCTGTTCGAGAACTTGCAACTTCTGGCGGTTGCCCGTCGGATTCGTCAGCACGATTTGATCGCCATAAACGACGTGCGGCAGGAATTCGTCGGTTACGTACTTGTCGAATTTTTCGTTGCCTTCAAAACGATACCGGTCGTCCGCGCGGAAGAAATGTTCCGCGACAAGCACCGTGCCCGCGTCCGCCGCGCGCGGCGCTTCGCGGATTTCGCGATGGAACATCACGACAGGCGTGGCCGGATGCAGAACATATTTCAATCCGTCGAGTTTCTCTTCGTGCTTCCCGGCCTTGAACGGCAGATCGAGCACCGCGAGCGCAAGCATCATCTCCGTGAAATTCCTCGTGCATTGCGGGAACGATTTCGAGAGGAACGGCGACTTGCCATCGTGCGCCGCGTAGTCGGCCCAGAAGTCATTCACGGTGATCAGATCGGCAAGCTGCTGCTCGATGGGCAGGTGGTAATAATTGTTCTCCGCCCATTCCTTCGTCTGGTCGAGCTTCTGGAAAAACCGCCGCTGTTCAACGCGCTTGAGTTCAGTACTGTCAAAAAAGACCTGTTCTTGTTCCTCTTTCGCCGCGCCTTTGTCCGCCGCCGCGTCGCGAAGAAGCGCACGCTGACGGAACGCCAGGCCGTTTGCCGCCATCGGCGTTGCCGCCGCTGGAGTTGCCAATGCCTTTCTTTCAAGGCGGTCGAACGAATCCATTTCTCGTCTCGCTGTAGCGGCAACTGGATGCGGCATGTCGGCCGCAGCACCCATAACGGCGGGCGGAGCGGCTGGCGCGAGTGCGGCATCCGTTGCGAGTACCGACAGCTTGGCAACTTGTTTTTCAGCAACACTCTTTTTTAATTCTTCCAAACCAAGCGCAACGCCGCCCTCCGATTCCATTGCGCCCGTCTGCACGGCCGTGTCGAAACAATGATTGAAATCCTCGATGTCCGGCGGAATCAAATCGGCGCGTTCCTTCGTGTCGCGAGCGAGCGTTTTTTCCTGCTCCGCGATGCGCTTGCCGAGAAGAATTCTTTCAACCGCGTTCAGCCGGCCGAACCGCCACGGCTCGAGATAATCCTTCAAATCGTCGACGATGAGCCAGCGATCCATGAAGGTTTTGTCCTTCTTGTTTTTCAGATACGGCGCGATGACGGTTTTGAAGAATTCGGGATCCTTGTGAAAGAGGAAGAAGCTTAATTCGTGGCAGGCATATTTCGAATACAACCGCTGCTTCTCTTTCGCATCGAGATCAGCCCAGTTCGCGACGAACGAAAATTCCTCGAACGTAGGATTGCCGCCGAGCGTTGAGAGCAGGCGGTACGCCTTTGCGACCGTGTCATACGTTTCGAATTTCGCAGTCACCGCATCGGCGATTTCAAACGCGCTCTTTGCCTGCACCGGCGTCACGAGTTTCTGTTCCGAATACGTCTTCGCCGGATCAAGTCCTGCCGCAAGCCGCAATTCGCGCGTTTCGACCGGCGAATCTTCGAGCGCGATATTTCGCAAAACCGTCGCAGTCGGATCAACGGCGAGAATTCGCAGATACGGCAAACCTTTCAAATCGGCGCGTGGAATTTTGATGCGGCCGTCCTTGTCGGGAACGATGTTCAACAAAACGACAGCAGGCTGTTTCAGGAAGTCGAGCGATGCAGAACCTTCCGCGGTTCCGCCGCGACCGCCGGTACCGCCGCCAAATGCCTGCCCTGCCTTTGCCATTGCGGCCTCGCGTCCGGCATATTCCCCGCCTACGGCGAGTGATTCAGCCTGCGCTTCGGTATCGCGCACGGCCCACGGATTCAGAAGCAGGCCGGGACGGTCGAGCATGTTGCCCGGAAACTTTTTCGCGAGCTGGCGGTCAATGATGTAGCGATACTCGTCGCCGATGTCGCGGCCCGATTCATAAAACGTCTGCGCCGGTTTCCACGCTTGCTGTAAAAATCTGGGCGCGCCGGAAAAACCGAGCTTCGCGAAGACGCTGTAATCGGGAAGATAGCGCGTCGCGAAAACGTGAACGCGCGCAAACGGCGTCGTGTTTGCGACGCGAATATCAATCGCATCGGCGGTCGTTTCGACGGCGGAAATTTGCAGTGGCGCGAGTCGCGGGCGTTCGAGTGCGCGGCGCTGCGAGAACGCGAAGCCATCACGATTTTCGCCCTGCGTCACGCGGACTGCGATTTCGCGCGATTCGGATTTGAGGAAGAGCGAATAGTCGCCCGCAGCAAGTCCGCGAAGTTCGATGAATCCATTCGTGACCGCCATCGCGTCGCGCCAGTCTTTCACAAACTGTCCGTGGCGGACTTCGACAAGCGACGCATCTTTGAGAGAATCTGCGATGTCCCATGAAACCGGCACTGTGAAAGTTTCGCCCACGGAACCTTGAAGCGAATCGGGATACGAACACGCGCCACTGTTTGGAAACCAAGTGTGTTCGATGCCAGACGGTTCTTTCACACGGAACCGCGCGATGCCATCGAGCGCGCCGAGCATTGCGCGGCCTTTTTCGTCGGTCTTGAGTTCGGCGTGAACTTCGTTCTTGAAGAAGCGATGCTTGAATGAACATGCCAGCGGTTCGCCGGCGAGAGGTTCGCCGTTCTTGCCGCGCAATTCGACGATGTAGCCGGCGGACGTTTTGCTGACGTGCAAATCTTGAACCGCAAGGCTGTGATCAATTCCGTTCAGCGCGAAGCTCGTGCCGTTGGACAGTTCCTGTTTCTGATTCAGGCTGACGTTTTGAATCCGCGTTTTCAGCGTCACGGTCAAGCTCACCGTGTTTTCCGGCACGAGGATTTCCTGCACCGTTTCGGCGTCTTCGCGAAGTTTGATTCCGGGAATATCTTTTTCGGTCGAGATGCCTTGAAGATCGGTCGATTGGATGACGAGCCGCACTTCTTCGAGAAGTTTCAGACTCGTCGGTCGTCCGTTGACGCGAAGTACGGGCCGCACGGCAATCTGTGCTTTTTCGCGGCGGATCAGCGATTCGCGATCAACGTAAATTCCGGCGTGAAGATCGTAGGCCTCCGCAAGATGATCGAATCGGACGAGCGAAGAAAAGTTACCCTGGCCGACGATGATCGTTTCGGATTTGGGCTGCGTCGAAAATGGAACGAGAATTCTGCCGTCCTTTTCGGGCGTGAATTCGCGGCCACCGACCCACGCGCGTGCATCGGGAAGCCGGTGATTCGATTCGTCGAGCACCGTGAATGCGTGGCCCGCTGCGGTGACTTCCTGCAAAACGCCGAGCCGGCCTTTTTGAACCAGCGCGCGGCTACTTTTGCCGTTGCCGATCAATTCGACGACGTACACGCCGCGCGATTTGAGTTCGGGGAAATCGAACGTTCGCTCGACGCGGCGTTCCGACGGCTCCTTGAATTCGAGCCGGCGCGTCGAGGAGGCGACGAGGCCGTCGAGATTGATCGCGAGATTCAACGGCTGTCCGGTTTCGCGGTAATAATTGAACGAGCTGATTTCAAAAACTTTCACTAGCAGCACCGGCACGTTCTTGACGAACCCCGACAGTTTCACCGCGTCATCGGCACCGATGACGTCGGGATTTTCGGGCGCGAAATCAATATCGACGCGTTCTTTCAGCCGCTTGAATTCGTCCGGCGCGAGCATCGCAGCCCATTGCTGCGGATCGCCGACACCGTTGACGATTTTCGATTCGGCGAAAATCCGTTTGAGGAAATCGTCGCGAATCCACGGGCGGTATTCGTCGTAATTCTGCGCGTCCTGAAAAAATCGCAGCAGGAATTCGCGGACGAGCGGCTCCTCGTTGTTGACCGGCGGAAGCGAGACCAAACCGAATTGCTGGCCGAGCTGCGCCATGTAATCGCCGCGCGGCAATTGCTTCCGGACTTCGTCGCGCAGGTACCAGACTTCGCGTGGTAGTTTCACGTATTCGACGAACCGGTCATGATCGTGCACACCCTTGTGTTGGTCGTGACGCAGGCGGTTGAAAAGAATATTTGCCTTCAGCGAATTGTGAGCCGCATCGAGCGTCTTCACGAACGCCCACACGCGATCGAGGTATGCCTCGCGCGCGGCGTTGTCGGTTTCGAGATCAACCTCATTTTCCGGCGCGAGTTTCGTGAGGTAGGCATTGACGAACGCCAGCTGATTTCGAAGCTCCGGCATTTTTTGCAACAGCTCGTCCATCTGCGCGAGCGTCAGCTTGAGATGAATCGGATGATGCCCGAATCCGCCACTGTCGCGATATTTCAAATCGGCGACGATCAAATCCACGAGACCGGAATAATCGGGCCGCTGCAAACGCGACAGCAGATTTCGCCGCTGCTCGTCGTTGATCTGCTGGCCGGCGACGAGTTCGAGTCCGGCGTTTTCAATCCGTTCGAGACTGCGGCGTTCCTCGGCAAGCGCGCGTTTCATCAGGGCATCGATGCTGATTTGCGAATTATCGAATGACGTCGGCGCATCGCTGCGATGCTCGCCGGTTTTGCGCGCATGATCGAAATGCAGGTCGAGTTGCTCGCGCAAATATTTCAGCGTCTTCTGCGGATCCTTTTCGTAATCGAGCAGCGCCTGCCGGTTCAGCAACTCGCGCGCGCTGTCGCCGATGCCGCCGTTTCGCGCGCGGGTCCACTGGTCCATCGTCTCCAGGAATTTTTCGCGCTGGCCGGAATTTTGCGCGTTGAGCGCGTGGTAATAAAAATAATCGTCCGTGCCCGGCACCAGCTCTTTGAGCGCCGCACCGCGGTTCGTGGACAGGCTGAACGTTTCGACATAGCCGATTTCCTGCGCCGTCACCTTCCACGCAAACGCAGCGAGAACCAACAGACACAACTTCGTTTTCATAAGCCTCCGATCGAACTGAAACTCACATCGCGTAACAACGCCATTTTACAACCCATACGCTGAAGAGCAATCGCCGGTTGACAATCATTTCCTGATTTGCCGCCGGCGCGCGGAACGCGGATTTTGCCAATGATTGGAAATTGCGAAGACGCAGACTTCCAATGATTGGAAGAACCCGGCGCGTCGAACCGGCGATTGCGGCGCGGCGGAAACTGCCGCGCGCCCCATCATTTTGCGGAATTTGATTTCCATGCCGAATTGCCGCCGAGAAATTCCGATTGCAGCGACGGCAACTTTTTCGCGCGCTGAAAATCGTTCACCGGAATAAGCGGCGTGACGCGATGCGACAGACACCAATGATCCGGAGACTCAAAGTCCGCCGCGGGCTTGCCCTTCGTTTCGTAAAGCCGCGCTGACATCTGTGAACCGGGCGTGAGCCATTCGTAAATCTCCCAGGTTCGCTCGCCCGACCAGAGGCGGTAGCGCTGAGGATTTTCGTCGGCGTGCAGCGTGGTTTCCGAATAGCCGCCGCTGAACGGCATGATCGCGTCGCACTGGTGTTCGCAAAAGGTCAGCACGTCGGGACCGAGTTTTTCGCGCAGCAAGCGCATGAGTTTCACGTCCTCAAAGGAATCGCCGAAGCTGTCGAGATAGAACAGCGAGCAGCCGCGTTTCATCATCGTGTCGAAACGATGCCACAGCATTTCGACGTGGCCGGGATCGTCAGGATTGATCCAAATCGTTTCGTCATTTTTCCAATCCCGCCGCACCGCCATGTCGTGCGGGCGGGCGGCGACGCCAATTTTCAATCCGGCGTCGCGGAAGCGCTGCGCGATCACCGGCCACTGCGCCTCGACCTCCGGCGGGAGCACGTCGAAATCGGGCCGGTACATTGCGCCGCGCGGATCGTCGCCGGCCTGGCCCCACACGATCACGCCCTGGCCGCCGCAATCGCGCAGCGTTGGAATCATTATGTCGCAAAATTTCGCCGCGCCTTCGGCGGTATCAATGCGGCGGTGGTCGCTGTGAAAGCCGTACGGATTTTTCGGCGAGATGGAAGCCTGGTCGCGATTCAGATAATCGGTCGCGATCCAGCGATAGTCCGATTTGTACCGCACCGCGCCGAACGTCTTTTGAAAATGTTCGCGATACGGTTCGAGCAGGTGATGCCAGTCGCAATCAGGGCTGGCGCGCAGCCGCAAATCGAACGTCTGCGCCCCGCGCGGCGGCACCGGATTCGCGACAAAATATATCAGCCGCCGCGATGGAAGTTTTTCGCGCTTGCCCTGATTCCAGTCGGTGTAGTCCCACAAAATCAGCGTGCGGGCCAGGCCGGTCCGCCACGGTGAAACGCCGACGCCGATCGTTCCGTCCTGCGCAAAACTTCCGCCGACCGGATCGAAACAACTCGGATGGCAAAGCCCGATGCCGTGCGCCATGAAATAGGAAATGTGCTGTTCGCACATGACGCCTTCCGGCGGTTTCGCGAACGTGAATTCCAGTCCGCTAAATCCCGTCACGTCCATCGCCGTGGTTTCATTCCGATTTTCCACGCGCGCCGAAATCGTCACGTCCTCGCCATCGAACGCGTAATCGAAAACACATGTCACGTCGTCCTTCGTGTGCGTGACGCGCGCGCGGCGGTCTTCGAGTCTTTCAAATTTCCTGTCGGCAAAATTTTTCGTCTTGACCGCACCCGGTTCTTTTTTGAACCATCCGTCAGCGTTGAAAACCGACCAGCCGCCGCGGGCGAGTTCGCGCCCGCCGCTACGAATCGCCGCGAGGCCGTTCGAATTCACTTCGAACTCGACGCCGCGCGGCGTGCGATAAACCAGCCGGTCCGCGTCCTGAGCCATCGCGCCGGCGACGAGCGCGGCCGAAGAAAGCACCAGGAGGATCGTCGTAAAATTGTTCATTGTTCGATCCTATCGTTGCGTATCGGACTTTTCCAATCATTGGCAAAGGCGCAGCCGCCAACTTCCAATCATTGGAAAACAGCGCACGCGGAAATTTTCGATGATGGGGACCGGCCGATATGATCTTGAGCGGCGGCGGGGAAGACGCTACGCATTGAAACGTGTGCCGGGGAGCGGCGCGACTTCTCGCAGGTGCCATGCCGTGGTGAAAGCCCGGCTGACCCGTTCTCCGGGCCGATGGTTCCCGCCGGATGTCTCGTCAAATTCTCGGACCACGCTAATCGAATCTCAATGTTGATTCGTGAGACTCGCGCGATCACTGAACAAATTTTAGGTAACTATGAACACTATCCGCCACGTCACCATTGGTCTTCTTTCGCTTGTTGTAACCACCGCCAGCTTCGGCGCGGGGTTCACCGCGGGAAATCTTGCCGTGCTCCAATGCGACAATGCGTCCGCCAACAACACCACGTTCTCCATTCTTGAATTGAATCCGGCCTTGACGGGTCAAACGAGTACGGTCAGCTCCAACGGCATCAATGGAACGACCATGCCGAACGCGCTGCGTCAAACCGGATCGGCAACCAGCTCGCCATTTCTTGCCGACACCGATGACGGAACGTTGTTGGCGTTCACCGGATTCAATACAAACGGCGTAATCGGCAATATCAATACCAACACTTGGCGCGGTGTCGGAACGTTGGACCCCTCTGGCAATTTTACGTTACAGACAATATATAAAGGATCTGGGTCCGGCGGGAATCAAACCCGCGGGGCCACCAGCACCAACAATACCGTTTGGATCGTGGGCGATCAGAATGGCATCTATACGAATAATGCCGCCTCTGTCTTGGTTTCCGCAAATCCTCGCGCTGCGAAGAGCTTTGGCGGCACGGTGTATTTTTGCCGCAGCTCATCGACATGTGCTGTCAGCAGATTATCTGGCAGCACGCTAACAGTGTTGCCGGGCCTGACCAGCGGCGCGCCAACGAATGCGACTGACTTCTACATGATTTCTTCGGGAAGCAATGGCTCAACGTTTGACGTTCTCTACATCTTGGATAACAACGCCAGCACAACGGCTGGATCAATCTTCAAATATTCACTCGTCGGCGGAACGTGGACTGTGAACGGCTCTGCCGTTGCAACCGGTGTCGGTGGCTTCGGACTGTGCGCTGCAAAAAATGGCAGCGGCGCAAATTTGTTTTTCACATCCGGCACCGGGGCGACAGCGTCAAATAAAGTTTACGAAGTGTCCGACGCGAACGGCTACAATCAGGCGCTTTCGCTGGGTGCGAACACCTTGCTTTACTCGGTGGCCGCGACACCCACGCTGAAAGGCATCGCCTTCGTGCCGGTGCAGGCCGGCAGCGGGCCGACGGTTTCATTCGGCACAACGGGCACCGTAACGCAGACGGAAGGCAACGTACCGGTCACGGTGAATCTGCAACTTTCTTCCGCTGTTACCGGCAGCGTTTCGGTCACGTCCATCGGCTCCGCAGCGCAGGACGTTCGCTTCTTCCTTTCGCAAACGAATTTCACCTTCGACGGCGTGACCACATCGCAGACGCTGACGATCACGCTGATTGACGACGCGATTGCCGAGCCTGCGCAGGTCGTAAGACTGGCGCTGACCAACGCGACCGGCTTCACCATCGGAACGATCAGTAATTTCGCGTTCGCGCTTTTCGACAACGACCAGCCGACGATTCAATTCGACTCGTCCGGCACGGCGGATGTGCCGGAAAACGGCGGCCCGGTTTCCGTCAACGTCCAGATTTCGCAGGCGGCTGACGCGACCGTTCAAGTCGCATCAGTGGGCAACGCGGCGCCTGGCAGCGACTTCACGCTCTCCGCGACGCAGTTTATTTTTACGGCCGCCGGCCCGATTTCGCAGGCTCTGACCGTGACCTTGATTGACGACACGATTCCGGAGCCGACGGAATCGGTGTCGTTGAATCTTGTCGCGCCCGCCGGCGCGGGGCTTGGACTGGCGACGAATTTCACGTTCAACCTCCTCGACAACGAGCCGTCCGTGCAGTTCACGAAGTCCTCCGCGACGGTGAGCGAAGGCGACGGCACGTATCAGCTTGTCGTGTTCAAATCTTCGACGAACAACACTGTGACCGGAAATATCGCGGTCGGTGGCACGGCGCAGCCCGGCGCCGACTTCACGCTTTCCGCAACGAATTTTACGCTCGCCGGCGCGACGACGTCCGCAACGATCACCGTCACGCTCGTTGACGATTCCGTTGCCGAGGCCGATGAAACGGCCACGTTCACGCTCTCCGACGTGAGCGCCGCATCGGTCGGCTCGCCGGCGGCGTTCACGCTGACGATTCTCGACAACGATCCGCCCGCGCAGCTCAGCGCCGGCGACATCGCGCTCATCGGGCGCATCAACAACGGCACGCCGGATTCCTACGCGTTCGTCGCACTGACAAACCTCACGCCCGGCCAGCTCATTTATTTCACCGACAACGGCTGGAACAACACGATGTTCCGCGGCGCGGCATCAAGCGGCAACGGCGGCGAGGACATCGTCAAGCTGACCGTCGTCGCGGAAATTCCCGCCGGAACGATCATCCAATCCACGAACACGGGTGGCGCGTCGTGGCTGTGGGATTCGAGCAGCGCGATTCCGGGCACGAACTCGAATTTCAAGACACTCAGCCTCTCGCAAAGCGGCGACCAAGTTTACATTTTTACCGCGCCACGCCTGTCGCCGCTGCAGAATCCGGCCACGCACATTTTCGTTTTTGATGACACTCACGGCTTCGAGCCGGGCCTGGACACGCCGGCCGGCGACATCCCGCCGGGCCTCAGTTCGAACGCGAACACGGCGCTCAGCTTCAGTTTTGCAAGCTCCGGTTTTGCGGCGCTGAACATGAACAACGCCGCGCTGCAATCGTTCACAAAACAGCAGTGGCTCGCCTACATCGGCAACGTGACGAACTGGGTCACCGACGCCTCCGCGACCAACCAGTTGCCGTCCGGTTCGCTCGCCGTCGTCAACCCGGGCACGCCGCCTTCCGGCTACGACCTGTGGGCCGCGGCCATCACGAACGGATTGACGAATTACAGCGCCAGCGCGGCCGGCGACAGCTATCCAAATCTCCTCAAATACGCGACCGGCTCGAACCCGACGAATTCCGACGGGCTCGCCAGCATGAGCGGATCGCTCGTCGGCGGAATCCTCACGTTCAGATTTTATCGCAACACCAACGCCGTTGACGTGACGCTCATCGTCGAAGGCGCGTACGACGTGACCGACGGCGCGCCGTGGAGCGGCATCGCGACGAACACCGCCGGAATTTGGAGCGGACCGGCGGCCGTGCAGGAATCGCCCGGCGAGTCGCCCCTCACTGTCACCGTGACCGACACCGACGCGACGGCGACGAACCGCTACCTGCGCCTGCGCGTCACGAAGCCCTGAATATTAATTCTGCCGCGCCGGAAAATTCCGCATCGCAGTTTCCAATGATTGGAAATTACGAAACCTCAAACTTCCAATGATTGGAAACCACGGTGCGCGCGCTTGTGGCGCGCCTGATGCCAGATATCCGAAACGCGATTTTTTCCGTCAGGCGTCGAGGGCTTCGCGGACGGCGCGGGTGAGGTTTTCCTGCGTGTAGGGTTTTTGAATGACGTGGGCGATGCCGAGGCGCTTGGCCTCGGTGATCCGGGAGAGGTCGGCAAATCCGCTGGCCATGATCGCCTTTTGGCGCGGGCGGATTTCGACGATCTTCTTGAATGTTTCGAGGCCGTCGAAGGCGTCGGCCAGAACAAAATCAATGACGGCAAGATCAATGCGGTCGTTGCTGCCTTCCTGGAGGGCTTCTTCAAATTTTGTGAGCGCGGCGTGGCCGTCGGCGACGGGAATGACGCGGTAGCCCTGATCGACGAGCAGGCCGGAGGCGAGGGTGCGATGGTCTTCGCTGTCGTCAACCAGCAGGATCGTTTCGCCGCCGCTGTAGTCGGGGCGCAGGTCAATCGCGTCCCCGGCGGGCGCGCCGCTGGCGGGCAGATGAATGACGAAGGTTGTGCCGCGGCCGGGCGCGCTGGTGACGTCGAGGCTGCCGCCATGGTCGGCGACAACGCGATAGACGAGCGGGAGGGCGAGGCCGCTGATGGTGCGGCCGAGGCGCATCGTGTAGAAGGGTTCGAAGATGCGATCGAGGTCTTCGACGGTGAGGCCGGGGCCGTTGTCGGCAATCGTGATGACGACGAAGTTGCCGGGTTTGCCCGGGCCGTAGCGGCCGCCCGGCCGGTCGATCCGCACCATCGAAGAAGAAATGCTGACGACGCCGCCGTCGCTCGGCACGCTCTCGGAGGCGAACTGAACAAGGTTGCTCAGCGCGCGCGAAATCATCGTCGTGGAGCCTTCGACCGCGGCGAGCGATTCGCCGATGTCAATCTTGACGGACAGGCGCGGTTTGTTTTCGCGCAGCGCGGCGATGGCCGGTTCGTTCGCCAGATCGCCGAGCAGGATCGGCATATCAACGGGGGATTTTTCCAGCGTGGTGCCCGCACCGATGTAATGCAGATCGCCCAGCAGCGATTCCGCCTTGACGCCGGCCTCCTCGACTTCGGCGATCAGTTCGCGGGCGGCGCTGCCGGCCGGAAGCTCGTCGCGGATGGCTGGCGTGTAGTTGATGACGGGGCGCAAAATATTGCTGAGCGCGTGCGCGGCCCCCTCGGCCATCAGGCCGACGGCCGCCATGCGGTCGTGACGCATCCGCTGCATGGACGATTCGCGTTTGCGCAACTCCACCTTCTCGCGCTCGGCTTCGAGCGTGCGTCGCAGGTGGACCGCGTGAAGCACGGTGCGGATGCGATGGATCACTTCCTCCGGATCGGCGGGCTTCTGGATATAATCCGATGCGCCGTTGCGCAGCGCGTCGAGCGCGTTTCTGATCGAACCGTGGCCGGTGATGAGGATCACGGCGGTGTCGGGCCGCGACTGCCGGATGCGTTTCATCAATTCGATGCCGTTGATGTCGCCAAGCACCAGGTCGCACAGCACCAGGTCGGGCTTCGCGGATTCGACAAGGCCCATTGCCTCGGCGCCGTTCGTCGCCGTGCTCACGCGGAAGCCGTGTTCGGCGAGGTTCGTCGCCAGTCCGCTGAGGACGAGCTCATCGTCATCCACCACGAGGATATGGTCGCTCATTTCTTCTCTCCCTGAAAACGCGGCAGGATGATGTCAAAGGTCGTGCCCTTGCCTTGCTCGCTCTTCACCGATATCTGCCCGCGGTGCGAGCGCACCAGCGATTCCGTCACGCTCAGGCCAAGGCCTGTGCCCTTGCTTCCCTTCGTCGTGAAGAACGGTGCAAAAATCTTCCCGATCAATTCCGGCGCGATGCCCTGCCCGGTGTCGGACACGACCAGCCAGACGCTGTCGTCCTCGGCTTCGGCCTTGACGCGCACGCTGCCGCCATCGGGCATCGCGTCGCGCGCATTGATCAGCAAATTCATGATGACCTGGATCAGTTCGGCGCGGGGCATGGCCACGCGAATTCCCTGCGCCTCGGTGGCGCGCTCGATCCGAACGTTGACGCGGCGAAACTGCGATTCGAGCAGTTGCGTGACGAAATCAATGGCTTCCTGGATGTCGGCGCCCTCGCGGCCCGTGTCATCGCCTGCGGAGCCGAGCATGAGCAGCCGCCGCACGAGCGATGCAATTGTATCAATGCCCTTCTGGGCCATGTCGAGATTGCGGCGGCCCGCTGAATCCGGCGGCACGTAGGGTTGCAGCGCGCGCAGATGGCTCAGCATCCCTTGGAGCGGATTGTTGATTTCATGCGCCATGCCGGCCGCGAGAAGACCGACGGCATTCAGGCGGTCCGTGCGCTCCATCGTCGCCCGCTGCTGCACGGCGGCGCGCATGTGTTCGGCTTCCGCCCGTTTGCGCGCAACAATGTTGCCGATCAGCGAGCAGTACACCGCGACAATCTCCTGCCCTGTTGGATCGAGCGGCTTGCCGGAAATCGCGTTGTCGTTGCAAAACACGCCGATCATATCGCTCTGCGACGATTGAATCGGCGACACGGCCACCGGCCCGCGCCCGGCCTCCGCCATGAGATTCTCGCGCCATTCGTGATAGGTCTCCTCCGAAATGTCCCAGCGTTTTTCGGACGGATCGCGCAGCCTCATTCGGTCGGCCCACAGGCCGGCGCGGGAAAACTCGTGCGCGCGCTCGTCGGTCGTCTTGCCGTTCAGATCCGTGCCGAAGGTTCCGCAGACATGCTCGCCAGCATCCACGTAAATCGCGCAGCGCTCGAGCCCCAGTTCCGAGCGTCCAAGCTCGACCGCGCGCCGGAAGAGCATGTCTTCGTTTTCACACGCGATAAGTTCGTCGGCCATCCCGAGGATTTTTTGCATTCCTTGGCTGATCGCTTTCTGGCGCGCGTCCGCCTGCTTCCGTTCCGTGATGTCGCGGATCGAACTGCTGACGAGGCGGCCCTCTTCCGTCTCAAACGGACTGAGGCTGATGTCGGCGGGAAATTCGCTGCCGTCCTTGCGCAGGGCGAAAAGTTCGAGGTCCGCGCCCATCGGCCGCGACCGCGGATTCATCACATATTCCCGGCGCAGCCCCATGTGCCCGCTCCGCCATCGCTCCGGCACCAGCATCTCCACCGGCTTGCCCAGCAGCTCGGCGCGCGAGTGGCCGAAAAGTTTTTCGGTCTGCGAATTGACCAGCACGATCTCGCCGTTCGCGTTCACAATCACCATCGCCTCCGGCGCGGCTTCGAGCAGGCCGCGGAATTTTTCCTCCGCGAGTTTCCGGTCCGTGATGTCGCGTGAGATGCCGAATGTCCCCACAATCGTTCCGTTCCGGTCGCGCAGCGGCATCTTCGTTGTCGAGACCCACGTCATGCGCCCGTCCCTGACCACGTCGTGTTCTTCGATCCCGACGATCGGCCCGCCGCTGGCCATGACGCTGCGCTCGTCGTTCATCTTTTGCAGCGCCAGCTCGCGCGGGAAAAAATCGAGATCCGTTTTGCCCACCGCGTCCGACGCGCTTTTCAGTCCGAAGCGCCGCGCCATCGTGTCGTTAATGCGCAGAAATCGCGACTCGCGGTCCTTGAAATAGATGTTGTCCTGCGTCGCCTCCATCATGGCGTGAATCAGGTTCCGCTCCTCGCTCAGCTCATGGTTCAGCCGCTGCCGCGCCGCCACCTCGTCGTCCTGCTGCTGCGACAGATACCGGTACGCCACCAGCGCCAGCCACACCGTCAGCCCCGCCGCCAGCGCCGTCATCATCATCATGCTGATGCTACCGACCCATTCCGGCGCGCGCCGGAAAACGGTCTCGAACGCAATCGTATGCAGCGCCGCCAGGATGAACGCGAGTGCCATGGCCATGAACACCGCCCGCCGCGTGCCGCCGCGCGCATACTGCCGCGCCCATACGCCCAGCCTGTGGAATAGATAAAACGAGATTTTCATCCTGCGCCCAGATGCTACGCCGCCCCGCCCCAATTTCCAATCATTGGAAACTTGCGCAGGCGTTTTTTCCAATCATTGGAAAAGTGCGCCGCGTTGCCTTCATCGCGCGGGTTCGGGCTGCGACGCGCGGATGTCCTGCACCATCAAATCCACGCGCCCGTCGCCGAAATACGTGTTCCGCTTCACCTGAAACGCCATGTCGATGACTGGCGGAACTTCGCGCCCGCCGCCGCCAAACCAGATCGCGTCGCGCTGCGCGCCGCCTTGCACAACCGACAGCTTCAAATGCTGCCCGTCGTTGCCGACGCGCCGCGGCTGCGACGCCACGCGGACCGCGCGGCAGCCCCAGACCGGCGTCGTGTTGCCAACACCGAATGGCCGCGCGTCCTCGACAAACGCGAGCAGCCGCTCGTCCGCATCGGCCAGCGCGTCGAGCCAGACATCAATTTTCTGAACCGGCCGCAAATCCCGGCCCGAAAGTTTTTGCGCGGCAACTTCGTTGAACCGCGACCGGAAATTTTCGAGCTGCGAAAATTCCACTTCGAGACCCGCGGCCATCGCGTGGCCGCCAAATTTCGCCAGCGAGTCCGCGCAATCTGACAGCGCCGAAAGCATGTCGAAATCCTCGATGCTCCGGCACGATCCCCGCCCCACCCCGTCGCGCAGCGCGATCACGATGGCGGGCCGCGCATAGCGCTGGACGATCCGCGATGCGACGATCCCGATGACGCCCGGATGCCAGCCCTCGCGCGCAATCACGAGACCGAAGCACGATTTCTCGTCGAAGGTTTTGTCGAGTTCGGCGATCGCGGCCTGGACCATTTCCGCTTCGACTTCCTGTCGGTTTTTGTTTTCGTCGTTCAGATTTTTCGCCAGTTCGAGCGCGAGGCCGATGTCGTCCGTCGTCAATAGATTCAAGGCTTTCAGCGCGTCGCCGAGCCGGCCCGCCGCGTTCAGGCGCGGACCGAGTTTGAAGCCGATGTCGTAGGCGTCAACGATGTCGCCGACGGCCGCGATCTGCATCAGCGCGCGAAGCCCCGTGCGTTTCGTCGCACCGATCGCGGCCAGCCCGTGCCGGACGAACGTCCGGTTTTCGCCGGTCAGCGGCACGATGTCCGCGACCGTTCCCAGCGCGACCAGATCGAGGTGCTGCTTCAAGTCAATATGCGCGACCGCGCGGTTCGTTTCGCGGCCGCGCTTGATCAGAGCGTAGGCCAGCTTGAAAGCGACGCCGACACCCGCGAGATTTTTTTCGTCATCGCAATCGCCGAGCTTCGGATTTACGACGGCCACCGCCGGCGCGATTTCGTGGCCCGGCGAATGATGATCCGTCACGATCAGATCAATATCGGCTTCCCGCGCGCGCACGGCGGCGGCGACAGACGTCGTGCCGCAATCCACCGTGATGATCAGCGACGGTTTGTGTTCCTCGATGCAGCGTTCGAGCGCGTCAACGGTCAGCCCGTAGCCTTCGTCCATCCGATGCGGCAGAAACGCCGCGGCGCTTGTGCCGAGCTGCTTCAAAACGGAAAGCAGCAGCGCGGCGCTGGTGATTCCATCAACATCGTAATCGCCGAAGATCGCAATTTTTTCGTGCGCATCAACCGCCTTCCAAATCCGGTCCACCGCGCGGTCCATCGCGGGCAGCCGGAACGGATCGCGAATGTCGGCGAGTTTCGGATTGAGGAAGGAATCAACGTCGCCGGCGTTCGTGAAACTGCGGCCGGCCAGCAATCGAGCTGCCGGACGCGGAATTTTCATTTCCGCCGCGAGCCGGCCCGCGACGGCATCATCAATTTCGGCCGACTTCCATACCTTGGAAAAAAGCGGCGTGGATTTTCCAATCATTGGAAGTCACCGCGCTCGATCTTTCCCAATCATTGGAAATCTGCGGAACCGGGCTAGGCTTTCGCCTTCGCGGCGACGGACGCGGGAACCACTTTCTGCTGCTGCGGCTTCTTCGTGCGATGCCAGAGCAACATCACGGGCGTGGCGATGAAGATGGACGAGAAGGTGCCGGTGACAATGCCGATGAACATCGTGAAGGCGATGTCCTTGATGACGCCGGAGCCAAGCAGCCAAAGCGCGGTGACACTGATGAGCGTGACCGCGTGCGTGATGACCGTCCGGCTCAGCGTGAGGTTGATCGCGCGGTTGCAAATGTCGCGATACGTCATGCGGCTGCCCTGGAGTTTCACTTCTTCGCGGATTCGGTCGAAGACGATGATCGTGTCGTTGGTCGAATAACCGATCATCGCGAGCAGCGCGCTGATGAACGCGAGGCTGAACTGCCCGCCGCACGCGGCGAAGACGCCGACGGTGATGAAGGCATCGTGGACCAGCGCGACAATTGCGCCGGCAGCGAAGGCAAATTGGAACCGGATCGTCAGGTAGATCAAAATGCCGCCGATGGCGAAGACCATCGCCATGATTCCGCTCGTCGCGAGTTCCTTGCCGACCTGCGAGCCGATGTTGACCGTTTCGCCCGGCTGGACGCCGTGCGCCTTGAACGCTTCAACGATGGCCGCTTTCGTCTTGTCCGATTCAGTCGTCGGTACACGAACGGAAAGCAGATTTCCTTCATATTGCACCACACCGTCGGTGATGCCGGCTTTCTTGAGCGCGTCTTCCGCCTGGTTGACAGGAACGACTGACGACTGCAGGCCGGTGAAGGTGATTTCGGCGCCGCCGAGAAATTCGACGTTGAATGCCTTCTTGCCTTTCGACGCGAGCGCAAACCATGAGAACGCGATGATGGCGATCGTGATGATGACAGCGACCGTCGTCTTGCCGAGGAAGTCGAACTTGGCGCTCTTGATGATGTGCAGCATCTTGAACGTCTTGACGTGCGAACGATCTGCCATCGTTTCGAGGAAGAGGCGCATGTAAATCAGATAGACGATCATCGAAATGATGATGCCCGCGGTGAGCATGACGGCGAAACCGCGGACCGGACCGGTGCCCTGCCAGAACAAAATAACGGCGGTGATAATCGTCGTTACGTTCGAGTCGAAGATGGCGCTGAACGCGCGGTCATAGCCGGCATCAATGGATGCGCGCAAAGTTTTGCCGGAGGCCAATTCTTCGCGCATGCGCTCGAAGATCAGCACCGCGGCATCGACGGCCATGCCGATCGTGAGCGCGATGCCCGCAATGCCGGGCATCGTGAGGACGGGCAGGCGGACCGTGCCGCCTTCGGGAGAACCGGCGACGATGCCGAGAATGCCGGCGGAGACCCACGCGCCGAACGGCAGCAACAACGCGATCAGAAGCAACGCGAAATTCTGGACCATGCCGGCCATCTGGTAATAAATCGCCATGAAAAGAATGACGCCGATGCTGCCGATGATGCCCGCGCGAAGGCCGTTGTGCATGGCGCTTTCGCCCATCGTCGCGCTGACGGTATTCTCGCTGAGAATCTTCACCGGCACCGGCAGCGAGCCGGCGCGCAGGACGTTCACGAGGCGCGACGCTTCGTTGAATGTGAAGCGTCCCGTGATTTCCGCGTTGCCCGCGAGAATCGCCGAGCGGATGACCGGCGCGGAATAAAGCGTGTTGTCGAGAACGATGGCGAGCTGGCGGCCTTCTTTTCCGGAGTTGCGCTCGCCATTCGGCGCGAAATCGCTGGTGCAGCGCGCAAATAGTTTCATGCCCTTGGAATTGAATTTGAGCGTGATCCGGTAATCGCCCATCTGCCCGAGATCAACATTCGCACGCTCGACTGCGGAGCCGTCGAGCTGCTTTTTGTTTTCGACATAGTACGGCCGGTAAACCGTCGCATCGTTGATCAAATCTTTTTGCAGAAGAAATTCCGCGCCGGCGCGCTTGGCGAAGTTGCGCAGGTTCGACCAGAATTCGCGGTCGGCTTTCTCGTTGGGGACTTCCTTGAAATCGCGAATGAAGTACGGGTTGTCGCCCTGCCCGCCGATTTTGAAACCGCGCGGCGCCATTTTCTTATCGAACAATTCCTTCGTCCAGACATGGCTTTGTTCGTGAACAAGGCGGAACGCGAGGAACGCGACGCTCTCGATGGACGCGCGCGCATCGGCCATCTTGTTCGAATCAATGCCCGGCAACTGGATCACGACGCGGTCATCGCCGCGCGGGAAGATCGAAGGCTCGGCCACGCCGAGGCCGTCAATACGGTTGCGAATGCGTTCGACAACGATTTCGCGCGAGTCCTTGATCCGCTTCGCCGCGTCGGCTTCGAGCTTCGACGGATTTTTTTCATAGTCGGCGTCCGGCTCGGTCAGCATCTGTTTCTTCAGCTCGTCCGCATCCACCTGCACCTCGAAGGCCGCGCCGCCCTGAATGTCGAGGCCCTTCTTGATGCCGCCTGACACGAGGATGATTGACCACAGCACCATGCCGGCGAGGGCCATCCATTTCCACGAATGATTTTTTTCCATGATTCAGTTCCGTTGTTAAAAAATATCGGTCGCTTCCAACGCCAATTAGTTGCCACCCATTTCGGCCTCGGTGCCGGCCGGCAGATCGTCGGACTTGACCACCGACGTGACCGCGCCACGCAGCACCTCGATCTTGTTCTTGTCGCCGATGCGCACGACGTAGGTTTTCTCCTTCACGTTCGTGATCACGCCGATGATTCCGCCGCTGAACAAAACGCGGTCGCCGGACTTGATCGCGCCGAGCATGGACTTGCGTTCATTCTCTTTTTTCTTTGCGTTGCGCCACTGCGAAAAAATCATGAAGCCGAACACGATGAAAATCACCACCGGGAAAAACATCGGCGACTGGCCGCCAAACCCGCCCGGCGCACCCGTTGCGCCTGTTGCCGGTGCTCCGCCCGCCGCCTTCTCAATCTGCGCCAAAATTAAAAATCCATTCACGTAAATTTTCTCCAATCTAAATTTCCAATCATTGGAAACTTCCGTTTCCCAGTCTTCCAATCATTGGAAGTTTCCGGTCTTCAAATCACGCTGCGGCTTTCCAGACGATTAATCGCCGCGCCGCTTCGGCGGCGCGGCGGCTACATCTTCAGCGATTTGTCCTCGCCGAGCGCGCGGTAAAACTGCCGGATTTCCTCGAAGGTTCCGGCTTCTATCGCCGCGCGGATCTGCCGCAAAAATTCCAAATAACAATGCAGATTGTGGATTGTCAGCAATCGCACACCCAAAATCTCGTCCTGGTTGAGCAGGTGCCGGATGTACGCGCGTGAAAAATTCTTGCACGCGTAACAACCGCAGCCTTCCTCGACCGGACCCCAATCGCTTTTGTACGCACCGGCGCGCAGCGAGTAGCGGCCGCGCCGCGTCACCGCCGTTCCGTTGCGCGCAACGCGCGTCGGCAGCACGCAGTCGAACATGTCAACCCCGCGTGCAATCGCCTCCACCATCTGCGCCAAGCCGCCGACACCCATCAGGTATCGCGGCTTGTCTTCGGGCAGCGGGCCGATACCCATTTCAACCCCGGAAATGATCAGTTCGTCCGGTTCGCCGACGCTCACGCCGCCGATGGCGTAGCCGTCGAAGTTCATCGCGACCAGTTCGCGGGCACAACGCTCGCGCAAGTCCGCATGGACTCCGCCCTGGACGATTCCGAAATACAACTGACCTTTTGCACGGGGCTGTTCCGCACAAAGAGCCGCCCAAGCTAGAGTCCGGTCCACCGCTTGGCAAGTGTATTCACGGTCGCACGGAAATGGCGGGCATTCGTCGAAAAGCATCGCGATGTCGGAGCCGAGAATCCTCTGGATTTTCATGGATTCGCGCGGGCCGAGAAAATGTTTTGCGCCGTCGTTGTGCGAACGAAACTCCACGCCCTCGGAAGTCATCTTGCGAAGTTTCGCGAGACTGAAAACTTGGAAACCGCCGCTGTCCGTCAAAATCGCGCGATCCCAGCCCATGAATTTGTGCAGGCCGCCAGCGGCCTCCATGATTTCCATGCCGGGCCGGTCATTCAGATGATACGTGTTGCCGAGGAGAATCTGACAATCCATTTCCTCCAGCTCGCGCGGCGACATCGCCTTCACGGTTCCCTGTGTGCCGACCGGCATGAACACGGGCGTATCCACCGGTCCATGCGCCGTCCAAAGCCGACCGCGCCGCGCCGCCGAATTCGAATCGCGCGCAAGCAATTCAAATTTTCCGGGATGATGAAGTCGGTGAGTCATGGAAAACGGAAGAGTTTATTTCCAGTCCGCATCAACGAGGTCAACAATTCGGACCTCCTTTGTGGCGTGATCGGCCCAGAAAAAGATCGCGTATTTGCCGGTGATCTTGACGAAACATGGTCGGCCCGACGAATCGTTTTCTGCATAATCGCCCGTCTGGAACGAATCCGCAGCAAGCGACTCGATGAAATTCACAATCTTTTCGCGATGCGATTTTGATGTCGCCAAGAGCGCGCCATAAAATTCATGGCGGATGAACAACTCATAGAAAACCGGCACAGGAAATCAGTTCCCCATTAGTTTCCGCTTCAACTCATCAAGCGTCAACCAACTCCCCGGCGTAGTATCATCAAGTCGTCGTGCCAGTTCCTTCGCGTGTGCAGGATCGCGTTTGAGTCGCAAAACAGAAAGCGAAGCCGCCAGACGATCCTGATCCTCTTGCGTCCACCGTTCGATTTCCTTTTGCACCACCGACAGCGTCATAAATTCACCATTCTTCGATTCGTTAACAAAGTACTCATTCCTAATGGACTCTTCAAGAGCGTGCGTGCTCAGCTTTCGTGTATTCCGTGGTTTTGTTCCGCGCTCAAATGCGTCCATCTGCGGTTGAGATCTGCTGGGCTGCAAAATGGCACGCGCTCAAACGGCCATCGCCGACTTCGCGAAGCTCTGGAGTTTTTTCGCCGCATGCAGCCTGAACGAGCGGACAGCGCGGGGCGAAGGCGCAGCCTTTTTCGGGGCGCGTCAAAACGATGGCATCGGGTGATTTTTCATCCGTCGCTGATTTCGCAGCGCGCTTGCGAAGACCTTTTTCGACATCAGGAACGGCGGACAAAAGTTTCGCGGTGTATGGATGCGCGGGCTGGCGGTAGAGCGATTCGGCGGGGCCGCTCTCGACGATTCGTCCGAGATACATGACGACGACGCGCTGGCTGATGTAGCGGACGACGGCGAGATCGTGCGCAACGAACAAAAGTGAAATGCCTTTTTTCTGCTGGATGTCGCGAAGCAAATTCAAAACCTGAACCTGCACCGAAACGTCGAGCGCCGAGACCGGTTCGTCGGCGATGATCAGTTCCGGGCCGACGGCAAGCGCGCGGGCGATGCCGATGCGCTGGCGCTGGCCACCGCTGAATTCGTGCGGATAGCGGCGAACAAATTCAGGGCGCAGTCCGACTTCGAACAGCAATTCCGCCGCACGTTTCTGGCGCGCGACCCGGTCTTTCATGCCGTGAACTTTCAACACTTCTTCGAGAGCGCCACCGATGGAGATGCGCGGATTGAGCGAGCCGTACGGATCCTGAAAAACCATCTGCGCGCGGCGGCGATAGGATTTCAGCGCCGCGCCGCGCAAAGGCAAAACGCTTTTGCCATCGAACAAAACTTCACCGCTTCTTATCTTTTCGAGACGCAAAATCGCGCGGCCCAGCGTGGATTTTCCGCAGCCGCTTTCGCCGACCAACCCGACGCATTCGCCGCGATTGACCGTGAGCGAGACGCCGTCCACGGCCTTCAGCGGATTGCGATGATGGCCGTAGTGAACGTGCAAATCACGAACTTCGAGGAGCGGCGCGTTCACAGCTCTCTCCAGAAATGGCAGCGGACGTCACGGTCGTTTTCGGTTTCCCAAACCGGTTCGTCTGTCTTGCATTTTTCGCGGGCGAAGGCGCAACGCGGATGAAATGGACAGCCGGGAGGCAGATGCCGCGGATCGGGAACGAGTCCTTCGATGCCCTGCACAGTTCCTTGTGAACCTTCGAGACGCGGGACGGCGGCGAGCAGCGCGCGGGTGTACGGATGCCGCGGATCGCGCAGAATTTTTTCAACCGGTCCTTGCTCGACAATTTTTCCGGCGTACATCACGGCGACGCGATGCGCGACTTCGGCGACGAGGCCGAGGTTGTGCGTGATGAGCAGAATCGCCATGCCGAATTGTTTTTGAAGTGATGCGAGCAGCGTGAGGATTTGCGCCTGCACGGTGACATCGAGCGCGGTTGTCGGCTCGTCGGCGACGAGCAGTTTCGGTCGCGACGCGAGCGCCATCGCGATCATGACGCGCTGCTGCATTCCGCCACTCAATTCGTGCGGATATTTTCTGGCGACGTTTTGCGGATCGGGAAGGCCGACGCATTTGAGTAATTCAACAATTTCTTTTTCCGGATCAACATCGCGGCGGTGCAGGCGCAGCGATTCGTGAAGCTGTTCCGAAACGCGCATGACAGGATTGAGCGATGAGGACGGTTCCTGAAAAATGTAGGCGATCTCACCGCCGCGCAATTCGCGCAGATTTTCAGCAGAAAGTTTCAGGACATCGTTGCCGCGATATTCGATTGCACCGCCGGCGTAGCGACCCGGCGGCTGTGGAACGAGCCGCGCGAGCGCAAGCGCAGTGACAGATTTTCCGCTGCCGCTTTCGCCGACCAGCGCGAGCGTTTCGCCTTCGCGTAAATCGAAGCTGATGCCGTCCACGGCGCGCGCCGGATTTTCGCCGCGGCCGAATTGGACGCGGAGTTCGTTGACGCGCAGAAGTTCGTTTTTTTCTTCGGACTGCATTTGCTTATGCCTGAAACGAACTCGTGGTTTCCAATGATTGGAAGTTTGCGCGGCCGGGTTTTCCAATCATTGGAAGTTGTGAAAACAAAACAGCAGCCCCGGTTTTGCGGGACTGCTGTTGCTGTCGCATTTTCATGCGCACGGGCGAAAAATTATTCTTTCTTTTCGCCTTCGGTCTTCTGGTCGTCGCCGGCGGCCGCGGGCTTGTCCTTGCCGGCCTTGCCCTTCTTTTCGACTTTCTTGACGGGCTGTGGCGGGACGTAGTTGACCCATTCGAGGATCGCCTGCTCGGCACCGTCGCTCTTGCGCGCGCCGAGTTTGTAGATCCGCGTGTAGCCGCCGTTGCGGTCCTTCATCGCGGGGGCAACGTCGCTGAAGAGTTGCGCGACGGCGTCCTTGCGATGGATCCGCGAAATGGCGAGCCGGCGGGCGGCAAGATCGCCGCGTTTGCCAAGCGTGACCATTCTTTCGGCGAGCGAGCGCGCCGCCTTCGCTTTTTGAAGCGTGGTGGTGATACGCTTGCTGATGACCAGGTCGCACACCATGTTCGCCAGCATCGCCGCGCGATGCTCGGAGGTGCGGCCGAGTTTTATGGTTTTGTTCCGATGACGCATTTTGATGCCCTCGTGTTGGCCGGATTATTTGATGGCTTCGGGAACCAGCGGCGTGGGCGCCGGGGCCTTGAGCAGTTCCGCATCGAACTGCATGCCGAGTTGCAGACCCAGTTCCTGCAGCTTGCCTTTGATTTCGTTGAGCGACTTTTTGCCGAAGTTGCGGTACTTGAGCATTTCCGCCTCGGTCTTCTGCGCGAGTTCGCCGACGGTCGTGATGTTGGCGTTGTTCAGGCAGTTCGCGGCACGGACACTCAGTTCGATTTCGTTGACGCTCATGTTGAGTTTCTTGCGCAGATCTTCGCGCTCCGCGTCCACGGCCTTCTCGCTCTCCTCGAATTCGATGAGGTCGCGGTCGTAGTTGACGAAGACGTCGAGATGGTGGCGCAGGATCGCGGCCGACATCGTCAGCGCATCGTCCGGCGTGATGCGGCCATCGGTCCAGACATCGAGGATGAGTTTGTCGTAATCGGTGCGGCGTCCGACGCGCGTGCTTTCCACGTTAAAGGCAACGCGACGGACCGGCGAGAAGAGCGAGTCAACTGGGATGATTCCGATTTCCTGATCGTCCTTTTTGTTCCAGTCGGCAGGGCAGTAGCCGCGGCCGATGCGGATTTCCAACTCGGCCTCGAACTTGCCATCCTTGTCGAGCGTGCAGATGTGGTGATCGGGATTGAGTATCTCGACAGTGCCGTCGGTCTCGATGTCTTTGGCGGTGACTTCGCCCGGGCCTTTGACCTTGATCGTCAGCTTGCGCGTGTCGCGGCTGTACGACTTGAGGAGGACTTTTTTGAGGTTGAGGATGATTTCCGTGACGTCCTCGACGACGCCCTCGAGCGAACAGAATTCGTGAAGTGCGCCGTCAATTTTGACGCACGAGATGGCCGCGCCTTCCAGCGACGACAGCAGCACGCGGCGGATCGAGTTGCCGATCGTCCGGCCGTAACCGGCTTCGAAAGGTTCCGCGATGAAACGTGCGTAGTTGGTCGAGGTGACGGCCTCGTCCTTGATAATGCGCTTCGGCATTTCGAAGCGCGCGAGTCTGCGTGGCATGTTGTAGTCTCCCAGAGACGGTAGTTGGCCGGCTCGTATGGTTGTTTGTGAACCGCGTTTTACTTCGAATACAACTCGACAATGAGTTGTTCGTTAACCGTCGGGGCCAGTTCTTCCCGGGTCGGAATCTTCAGAATGGAGCCGGAGAATTTCTCCTTGTCCAGCGAGAGCCAGCCCGCGATGCCGCGGGAAATGGCCGTCTCGATGAACGCGGCCGAATATTTGCGGCTGTGCTCGTCGCTCTTGACGGCAACAGAGTCGCCGGCCTTGAGGATCATCGACGGAATCGTGCCAGCACGGTTGTTCACGTTGATGTGCCCGTGCGTCACGAACTGTCGCGCGGCGCGGCGCGAGGGCGCGAAGCCAAGCCGATAGACGAGGTTGTCGAGGCGAAGTTCAAGGTTCTGCAGGAGCTTTTCGCCGGTGACGCCGTGTCCACGAAGCGAACGCGCGAAGAAGTTGCGGAACTGCTCCTCGTTCATGCCGTACATGCGGCGGAGCTTCTGCTTTTCGCGAAGTTGGACTCCATAGTCCGAAAGTTTGCTGCGGCGCTGTCCATGCACGCCCGGAGGACTTTTGCCCTGCTCGATAGCGCACTTGGCCATATAGCAGCGGTCGCCCTTCAAGAAGAGCTTCATGCCTTCGCGTCGGCACAATTTACAAGCGGGTCCGGTATATCTTCCCATCGAAAAAATCTCCCAAAAAAAATTCTCAGACGCGGCGCCGTTTGCGCGCGCGGCAGCCGTTATGCGGCATCGGTGTGACGTCTTTGATCGCATTGATGTTGATGCCCGACGCCATGATCGCGCGGATCGCTGACTCGCGGCCGGCACCCGGTCCCTGAACACGAACTTCAACTTCCTGCAAACCATGGCCCGTGGCCTGACGCGCGGCCTCCTGCGCGGCAACCGTCGCGGCAAAAGCGGTGCTCTTGCGCGAGCCTTTGAATCCGCCTCGTCCCGACGAACTCCACGCAATGACCGCGCCCTTCATGTCCGTGATCGAGACGATCGTATTATTGAAGCTCGCGAGAATGTGGACGATTCCGAACGGAACATGCTTCGCGCCCTTGACCTTTTGCTTCTTGAGCGGCAATTCGCCTTCGGCCATCACGGCCGCGGCCGTGGCGGGAACGCCTGCCGCTGGTGCGGGAGTCGCCTCTGCCGGCGCGGCGGCAGGAGCAGCTTCGGCGGCTGCCGGTGCGGCGGCCTTCTTTTCTTTTGCCTCGGCCTTTTTCGCCGGCTTCTCTTTTTTCGGTTTCTCTTCTTTTGCTTTTTCGTCAGCCATGTTTTTTCGTCATCCCAAAAATTTATTCCTTCTTCGCCGCCGCGTTCACGTCCTGCTTCGCCTCGGAACGGGCTTCCTTGCCGCGAACCGCGCCGACCGTCTTGCGGGGGCCTTTGCGCGTACGGGCGTTTGTCTTCGTGCGCTGACCGCGGACCGGAAGACCCTTCCGATGGCGCTGCCCGCGATAGCAATTGATCATGATCAAACGATGAATGTTGCGTTGCACCGCACGGCGCAGATCGCCTTCCGTCTGATAATTCTCAAGCAGATGATTGATCTTGTTGATTTCCTCGTCGGTCAACTGGTCCGCATGCTTCAGCGGATCAATCTTCGCAGCTTCGACGATTTGACGGCCCAGCGCCGGACCGATTCCATAAATATATCGCAGCGCGAACTCGACACGCTTCTTTCCCGGCAGATCAACGCCCAAAACTCGTGGCATAATTGCTCCTTGCTCCTATCAACCCTGGCGCTGCTTGTGGCGCGGATTCGTGCAAATCACGCGGACGACGCCCTTGCGCCGAATCACCTTGCAACGCTCGCATATTCGTTTGACTGATGCTCTGACTTTCATTTCACGTCCTCGAAAACAATTCTTCCCGCCGACATATCGAACGGCGAAAGGCAAACTTTCACCGTCTCGCCCACCGCCAGCTCCCGCGGCAAATCGCCGCGAAAGAACGCGGTCAAACCATGACCATTCGACAATTCGGCACGAAAAACGCGACTGTTTACCTGACTTACCAGTTTCGCGTCCAGAAAAATCAAATCTTTTTTCTCGCCGTCCATTTTATGAAGCGACGGCAACCCGCCGCCGCATCGCCTCCGCCCCGCCCGCCCGCCGCCCCCGCCGTCCTAAAATCTTGTTCCCGGTGCCCGCCCAGTTTCGCAGTCCCACCGCCCGCCAGTCCCCGCGCGGAAATCGAATTTCCAACCATTGGAAGATTCCCCGACCGCAACTTCCAATCATTGGAAGTTTTCGGACACTGTTGTCCGAAATAAAAAATTCCGCATTTCAAAACTCAAATCGCAGGCCGATAATTAAGACAAAATACTCCGAATTCCACAAACTCACTTCTGCGTCAACGTCAAAATCTCCGCATCGCCGTCGCACACCGCGACGGTGTGCTCGACGTGCGCGGACGGGCGGCGGTCGCGCGTCAGCACCGTCCAGCCGTCTTCCAAAACATCCACGTCCGAACTGACCATGTTCACCATCGGCTCAATCGCCAGCGTCATGCCCGGTTTCAATTTCGGGCCGCGGCCGGCCGCGCCGTAATTCGGGATCTGCGGCTCCTCGTGCAGCGAACGGCCGACGCCGTGCCCGACAAAATCCTTCACCACCGTGAAGCCCGCTTTTTTCACGACCGTCTCTATCGCGTTCGAAACATCTCCAAGCCGGTTGCCGGCGCGGGCGGCCTTGATGCCGGCGGCAAGCGCTTCTTCCGACACGCGCACGAGGCGGATTGTTTCGGGATCCGTCACGCCGACCATCACCGTCGTCGCGGTGTCACCGACAAATCCGTTGAGTACAACGCCGATGTCGATGCTCACGATGTCGCCGCGCTGAATTTTTCGCGCATGATTTGGAATTCCATGAACGACTTCGGCATTGATCGACGTGCAAATCTGGCCGGGAAATCCGCGATAGCCGAGAAACGCGCTCTTCGCGCCTGCGGCCTTCATCATTTCAAAGGCGAGATCGCCGAGTTCGCCGGTCGTGACGCCGGGTGCAATTTTCGCCGCAAGCGTGTCGCGAATCCGGGCGGCGAGCTGCGCGCTCGCACGCATTTTGACCAGTTCATCGGGTGTCTTGATGATGATGGCCATCAGGCCGCCCCATCAACGATCCTCACTACATTCAGATCGGTTTCATGCCGGTCCGATGCGTCAATGCGAACCAACTTTCCCGTCTTCTTATAAAATTCAACCAGGGGTGCGGTCTGCTTTTCGTAAACCGCCAGACGATTGGTCACGGTCTCCGGCTTGTCGTCGTTACGCTGGATCACGGGACCACCGCACTTGTCGCACACGCCTTCAACCTTGGGTGCCCATTCCGGAAGATTGTACACGTCGCCGCACTGCTTGCAGACGCGACGCCCAGTTATGCGCTTGATGATCAACCATTCTGGAACGTCCATCTGGACCACGGCAAAAATCTTCTCGTGCATTTCGGCGAGCACGCGGTCCAGCGCATCGGCTTGCGCCACCGTGCGGGGGAATCCGTCGAGCAGATATTTCGCGTCATTGCCGTGGCTTTCCAGATATTCACGCACGATGCGAATGATGACTTCGTCGGGCACGAGCTCGCCGCGGTCCATGTAACCTTTCGCGAGCTGGCCAACCGTGTTGCCGCTGCGAACCGCGGTGCGCAACATGTCGCCTGTGGAGAGCTGGGCGAAGCCACGCTGCTCGCAGACGAATCCCGCAACAGTTCCTTTGCCAGCGCCCGGGGCGCCGAGGAGAATTACAATTTTCATGGCTTCTTTACCGGCGGCCGCGGAGGCGGCCCTTAGTCAGGAATCCGTCGTAATAGCGCATGACGAGATGTGACTCGACCTGGCGCATAGTGTCCAGCATGACGCCGACGGTGATCAGCAGGCTGGTGCCTCCGAAAAATTGCGCGACGATCCACGGGATGCCGAGCTTCGTGGCGACGACCGTCGGCATGACGGCAATGAACGCGAGAAATATTGCGCCGACCAGCGTGATGCGTGTCATCGTGCGGTCGAGAAATTCCGCGGTTGGTTTGCCAGGACGGATGCCGGGAACATAGCCACCGTATTTCTTCAAATCGTCGGCGATCTGGATCGGATTGAACTGCGTGGCAACCCAGAAATACGAGAAAAACAAAATCATGATCGCGTCGAGGAGCGTATAGAACCCGGTGCCGTATTGCGTGATCGACGCAAGCCAAGCCCACACACCCGTCGGCTGGTTGAGCGATGTCGCAATGGTCATGAAAATGCGGTTCGGAAACATCAGTATCGCCTGCGAGAAAATGATCGGCATGACGCCGGAATAATTCACACGTAGCGGCATGTAGGTGCTCTGCCCGCCATACTGTTTGCGGCCGATGACACGCTTGGCGTACTGCACTGGAATCTTGCGCTGCGCCTGCGTCACCGCGGTGACGGTTGAAATCACAAGCGCGAGCATTCCAAGCAGGAACACGAGATGGAAAATGTTGAACTGCGCGACGCCGTCAACCGGATGGAATTTTTCGACCAGCGCGCGCACGGCCGAAGGCAATGAACTGACGATGCCGGCGGAAATGATCAGCGACATACCGTTGCCGATTCCGCGTTCCGTGATCTGTTCGCCAAGCCACATCAACAACATCGTGCCCGTGGTCATTGACAAAACTGCAATCGCAAGAAATCCGAAACTCGGATTCTGGACGAGCGGGAAATTGATTCCGAACGCCTCGGGATGCTCGGCGGCCTTCGCCATAGCGAAGCCCTGAATGAGACAGAGCAGCACGGTGAGATAGCGCGTGTACTGGATGATCTTCTGCCGGCCCGAGTCGCCTTCGCGCGCCAAGCGCTCAAGCGTGGGAACCACTGCGGTCATCAGTTGAAGGATGATTGACGCGGAAATGTAGGGCAGCACGCCGAGCGCGCCGACGGCGAAATTGCGCACCGCGCCGCCGCTGAACATGTCGAAGAGCAAACCCATGCTACCGCCGGAAAGATGGCGCATCTGTTCGACGGCCATCTGCAGGGCCTGCGCGTTGACGCCCGGAATCGGGACGACAGCGAGCAAACGGCAGAGGAACAACATGGCGGCGGTGAAGAAAATCCGCTGACGCAGTTCGGGAATCCGTACGCTATTTGCAAAGGCGGAGAGCATGGCGCAGCCTTAGCCGATGACCGTGCAGGTGCCGCCGGCGGCTTCGATTTTGGATTTCGCTGAGGCGCTGAAGGCGTGGGCCTTCACCGTCAGCTTGTGGGCCATTTCGCCGTCGCCGAGAATTTTGACTTCTTTTTGCGGCTCGCGGAGGACGCCGGCCTGGGCGAGCGTTTCGGGGGAAACTTCCGCGCCCTCGGCAAACTTTGCGAGCTGGCTCAGGTTGACCGGAACGAAATCGCGGGAGCGGGCTTCGTTGCTGAAGCCGACCTTCGGCATGCGGCGGATGAGTTTCATCTGGCCGCCTTCGAAGTTCGGCTTGCGCTTGTGGCCCGAACGGGACATCTGGCCCTTCGTGCCGCGGCCGCAGGTCTTGCCGCTGCCGGATGATTCGCCACAGCCGACGCGCTTTTTACGACGAACGGCACCGGGCGTATTTGTTAGATTGTGGAGACTCATGACAATTTTCCAGGTTTAGGTTGTGACGGACGCGATCTGACGCGCGGCTTCGATCTCGTCCTTCGAGCGGAGGGCTTGCAGCGCCTTCATCGTGGCTCGGATGACGTTCAAAGAATTGTTGCTTCCGAGCGATTTCGCGAGCACATCGCGAATGCCGGAAAGTTCGAGCACGGCGCGCATGCCACCGCCGGCGATGACGCCGGTGCCGGGCGACGCGGGACGCATGAAAACTTCCGCGCCAGCGTGACGGATCAGAATTTCGTGCGGGATGGTCTTGTCCTTCATTGTGACAACCATCATGCTGCGCTTGGCCATTTCGGTGCCCTTGCGGATGGCGTCGGCGACTTCGTTCGCCTTGCCCAGCGCGTAGCCGACGCGGCCCTTGCGGTCGCCCACGACAATCAGCGCGCTGAAGCTGAAGCGGCGTCCGCCCTTCACGACCTTTGCGCAGCGGTTGACGTGAATGACGCGTTCCTCGAACTCGCTCTGGCGATTTCGCTCGTTTCGGTCCATGTCTCTTGCGGCCATTTTTCTTAACCCTTTTTTCCAATCATTGGAAAGTTGCGCCACGGTGCTTTCCAATCATTGGAAAGTTAGAAGCGGCGCGCTTCAAGTTCAGTTCTAAAATTGCAACCCACCGGCGCGGGCCGCGTCGGCCAGCACCTTGATCCGGCCCGCGAACGCGAAACCGCCGCGGTCGAAAACGACCTTGGTGATTCCCTTGGCCTTCGCCACTTCGGCCGCAGCCGCGCCGAGCTTCTTCGCCGTCTCGACGTTGGCCTTGGCGCCCTTGAGTTCGCCCTGCATCGTCGAGGCCGCGGCGAGCGTCACGCTCTTCGCGTCATCGATGAACTGGACATACATGTGGAGGCCGGAAACATAGACGTTCATGCGCGGACGTTCGGCCGAGCCGACGACCTTTTTGCGCAGGCGCAAATGCCGGCGGATTCGAAACTCTCTGTGCGTTTTGACTTTCATTATGCCACCGCCTTGCCCGCTTTGCGGCGCACGTACTCGCCCTTGTAGCGGACGCCTTTGCCCTTGTAGGGCTCGGCCGGAAAATAGGAACGGATTCGCGCGCTGACTTCGCCGACGAGATGCTTGTCGGCACCGGAGATCGTGATCGCCGTGCTGTCTGTCACCTTCGCCGTGATGCCTGCGGGAACGTTGTATTCAATGGGATGCGAGTAACCGAGCGAGAGCACGAGCTTCGGGCCCTGCTGCTGTGCCTTGAACCCGACGCCCTGGATTTCGAGATCCTTGGTATACGGCTTCTGCAGGCCCGCGATGTGATTCGCGATGATGCTGCGCGTCGTGCCGTGCATCGAGCTTGAGCGCGGATCGTCGCCGGCCTTCACCTCGATTTTTCCAGGCGATAGTTCGACCGTGACTTCCGGCGCAAGCTTGTGCGTCAGTTCACCGGCCTTGCCCTTGATCGTCACGACGCCGTCTGCGACGGAGACCGTGATGTCCTTGGGCACTTCAATGATTCTTTTTCCGATACGGGACATTTGAATTCACCTTACCAAACGAATGCGAGCAGTTCGCCGCCGAGTTTCTGACGGCGCGCGTCTTTGTCGCTCAAGATGCCTTTTGATGTGCTGAGAATTGCGGTGCCCATTCCGTTGAGAACGCGCGGGATCTTCGTGGACTCGACATAGCGGCGCAGCCCCGGCTTGCTCACGCGGCGCAAACCGCGGATCACCGGAACATCGTCGCGGTCGAACCGCATGATGATCTTGATGGCTTTTTTCGGGCCCTCGCCTTCCGTCGTGACGCCGGCGACGTAGCCCTCGTCCTTCAGAATTTTAGCGATGGCGATTTTCATCTTCGAGTGAGGGATGGAAACTTCGGGAAGGCTCGCGCGGCCCGCATTGCGGACGCGTGTGAGCATATCGGCGATTGGATCTGTAATTGCGCTCATATCTTCCTTACCAGCTCGCCTTGATCACACCGGGGATCTTGCCTTCGGAGGCAAGCTCGCGGAAACAGATACGGCACAACTGAAACTTCCGCATATAGGCGCGACGACGCCCACACTGGCGGCAGCGACGAACCGTGCGCGACGAAAACTTCGGTTTTCGCTTCGCTTTTGCAATCCATGACAACTTGGCCAACTTGAATTCCTCCGATGCCTTTAATTCTCGAACGGCATGCCGAGCGCGCGCAGCAAATCGCGGGCCTCGTCATTGGTTTTCGCCGTCGTAACAAAAGTAATGTCCATTCCCTGGACTTTCTTGATCTTGTCTTGGTTGATCTCCGGGAAAATCTGCTGCTCCTTCAAACCGAGCGTGTAATTTCCGCGCCCGTCGAACGCCTTCTTTGAGACGCCGCGAAAGTCGCGGATGCGCGGCAGCGCCGCGTTGATCAACCGGTCCATGAACTCAAACATCCGCGCGCCGCGCAGCGTGACCTTGCAGCCGATCACCATGTTCTCGCGCAGGTGGAAATTCGAAATGGCCTTCTTGGACTTCGTCATCACGGGCTTCTGGCCCGTCAGCGTCGTCATGTCCTCGCCGAGCGCCTTGATCGTATCCTTGTCGGTTTGCGAGTTGAAGCCCATGTTCACCACGATCTTCTCGAGGCGCGGAACTTCCATCACATTCGCATATTTTCGTGCATCGCGCAGCTGGGCGATCACCTTGTCGCGGTAAAGTATTCGTAGTCTCGACATAATTAATACCTGTCAGATCATTCCGCCTTCGCGGATTTTTTCTTCGCCGTCTTCTTCTCGGCCTCGGTGACAACGCGCAGCTTCGACAGCGGCAGCGGCGCTTCCTTCTCGACAATGCCGCCCTTCTGGTCCTTCTGCGATTTCTTCGTGTGGCGCTTCACCAGATTCAGCCCCTCGATGACCGCGCGTCCCGATTTCGAAAGCACGAAGAGGACCTTGCCCTGCTTGCCGGCTTCGTCGCCGGAAATGATGGCGACCGTGTCGCCTTTTTTCACATGAACCTTGCTCATCAAACCACCTCCGGTGCCAGCGAGATGATCTTCATGAAATTCTTGTCGCGCAATTCGCGCGCGACCGGCCCGAAGATGCGCGTGCCCTTCGGATTCATTTCCGCGTCCACGATGACCGCCGCGTTGTGGTCGAACCGCAGCAGCGAACCATCGGGCCGGCGGATGCGCTGTTTGGTCCGCACGATGATCGCGTTGTGCACTTCGCCTTTTTTCACCAGCCCCGTCGGGATCGCATCCTTGATCGCCACCTTGATGTGATCGCCGATGTGCGCGCAGTTGCGCGGCTGGCCGAGAACCATAATACACTGGATTTTTCGCGCGCCGGTATTGTCCGCCGCATCCAGCATTGATTTGAGTTGAATCATGTTCGAAAATCCTTACGCAGCCGATTTGGCTTTCGCGACGATTTCAATCAGCCGCCAGCGCTTCAGTTTGCTCAGCGGCCGGCTTTCGACGATGCGGACCGTGTCGCCGATCTTCGCTTCGTTCTTCTCATCGTGCGCGTGATGCTTTTTGCTGACCTTCATTTCCTTGCCATAAACCGGATGGCGCACGCGGCGTGTCACCTTCACGACAATCGTCTTGTCCGACTTGTCGCTGGTCACGACGCCTGTCAGCGTTTTCTTGACACCGCGTTTTTCCGTCGCCGGAGTTTCCGCGGCCGGGGCCGGAGCCGCCGCCGTTTCTGCTGCCGTAGCCTCGCTCATGCCTTGCTCCTCGCGGCGTTCTTGCGCTCGCTCAAAATGGTTTCAACGCGCGCCAGGTCTTTGCGCACCGCGCGGATGCGCGACGGTTTTTCCAGCGAGCCGCCCGTCTGCTGCATACGCAGGTTGAACAGCTCGGTCCGCGAGTCCACCGCCTTCGCGGTCAGCTCGTCGTCCGTCAAATTTCTGATTTCTTTCGCTTTCATCGCCACTTTCCAAATCGTCTTTTCCAATCATTGGAACTTTGCGCAACCGCATTTTCCAATCATTGGAACTCACCGGTTCATCCGGTGAATTCTTATTAATTTTTTCCTCAGTGTCCCGCGCCCATGCGCTCCACAAACTTCACCGAAATCGGAAGCTTGCTTGCCGCCAGCCGCATTGACTCGCGCGCCACCGTCACCGGAACACCGGCCATCTCAAACAGCATGCGGCCCGGCTTCACCACAGCGACCCAGCCCTCGACCGGGCCTTTGCCTTTGCCCTGCCGCACTTCGAGCGGCTTCTTCGTGATCGGCTTGTCCGGGAAAATTCGAACCCACAATTTGCCCTTGCGCTTCATCGCGCGGCTGATTGAAACGCGGCACGCCTCGATTTGAATCGCCGTGACCCACGCGCGATCCAGCGACTGCAAACCAAATTCGCCAAACGCCAGCGTGTTGCCCGACTGTGCGAAACCCTTGCGATTACCGCGCTGCTGCTTGCGGTACTTTACGCGTTTAGGCATAAGCGGCATGTTGGGCCTCCTTCGCCTTGTCGGCTTGCTGCGGCTCGTCCTTCTTGCAAATCCAGACCTTGATGCCGCACTTGCCGGCCATCGTATGCGCCTCCGCAAATCCGTACTGGATGTTTGCGCGAAGCGTATGCAGCGGGACTTTGCCCTCTTTGTAGCCTTCCGTTCGCGCCAGTTCCGAGCCGCCGAGACGGCCGGCCGCGCGAATACGAATGCCCAGTGCGCCGAGATCCATCGCGAGCTGTATCGCGCGCTTCAGCGCGCGGCGGAACGAAACGCGACGCTCAAGTTGCAGCGCGATGTTTTCAGCCACGAGCTGCGCGGTCGTATCCGGATCCTTGACCTCTTTGATTTCGACGTAGATTTCCTTGCCGGTCATCTTCGCGATTTCCTCGCGAAGTTTTTCGATGTCCTGGCCTTTGCGGCCGATCACGATGCCGGGGCGCGCCGTATAAACGGTCACGCGCGCACGGTTCGCATAGCGCTCGATGATTACTTCGGGAACTGCCGCTTCCTTCAGCCGCTCCTTGACCATCTGGCGAATCTTGATGTCTTCGTGCAGAAGGCCGCCGAACTGTTTCTTGTCGGCATACCACCGCGACCGCCAGTCTTTGTTGACCGCGATGCGCAGGCTTATTGGATTTACTTTCTGACCCAAGAGAATGTCTCCTTATTCGGAAGAAAAGTTTGGCTATTTGCCAGCGGGCTTCCCGTCCGTCAATACAATCCTTATGTGGCTCGTGCGTTTGAGGATCGCGCTTGCGCTGCCGCGAGCGCGCGGCATCCAACGCTTGATATGCGGACCTTCCTCGACTACCGCCTTTTCCACAATCAATTCGTCCGCGGACAAACCCGCGTTGTGCTCCGCGTTGGCAATGGCCGACTTCAGCGTCTTGCCGATGTAGAACGCACCCTTGCGCTCGCTGAAATTCACGAGGTTCAACGCATCCGTCACGGTGCGCCCCTGGATTTCCTGCGCGAGATCGCGCGCCTTCCATGGCGAAATCCGGACATATTTTGTTACTGCCATCACTTGCATATCTGACCTTCAAAAAAATCTTTTTTCATTTTCCAATCATTGGCAATTCATCCTTGCCAAATTTCCAATCATTGGAAACCAACTCATCTTCACTTCGGCACCGCCATCAATATGACGCGGTCTCCCTTTTCGGGATTCCCGCCGCTCAAAATCTCTTCCACAACCGCGCCGGTCATGCG
This sequence comes from uncultured bacterium, assembly GCA_903906425.1. GTDB lineage: Bacteria > Verrucomicrobiota > Kiritimatiellia > CAIVKH01 > CAIVKH01 > CAIVKH01. Next base: position 7,439 of record CAIVKH010000011.1, on the reverse strand, counting down.
CTCGCGCACATCCACCACCCGCAGCCTCGCCGCCGGCTTCTCGCCGCGCAGCGAATACAACATCATTCCCTGCTTCAGACCGCTGTCCTTTCCAGCGTCCAGCACCACCAGCTTCAAATCCGGATTCACATCCGTGATCTGCCAGCTATCCGCCGTCATCGTCGCCGCCCCGCCGGAATCCGGCGCCACCGCCGTTCCACCCTGCTGCGCCGCATTTCCGCCTTTCGAAACTTTCGCTTCGTCCAGTTCGGCCTTCGCCTGCGCCAGCGTCATCGTCAGCTTCGCGACTTCCTCGCGCAGCCGATTCACCTCAGCCCGCAACGCTTCGTTCTGCTTCACCAGCGCCGCTGCCGCCAGTTGCGCCTCGCGGCCTGCGACGTTTCCGTCGTCCGCCGCACCCGCACAAGACGCCGCCCCAGCTAGCAAAACCAAACCGAGGAGACGCGCCTTCACGGCAGTGCTCCGCGCGCCTACTTCAGCGCGATGGTCTTGTCCGTCGCCGCGCCATGCTTCTTGAATATGCGCGTCGGAGAGAACTCGCCCAGCCGGTGACCGACCATGTTCTCCGTCACAAACACAGACAAAAACGCCTTGCCGTTGTGAACCGAAAACGTGTGACCCACAAAATCAGGAACAATCATCGAACGGCGCGACCACGTCTTGATCGGGCGTTTCGCGCCGCTCTTGACCAGCGCCTCGACCTTCTTGAGCAGATGGCCATCAACAAACGGACCTTTTTTAATTGAACGAGGCATCGCTTATTTTCTCCGCTGAATGATGAAACGGGCCGAATTCTTTTTCCGATCGCGCGTCTTTCCGCCCTTCGCCAGTTTGCCCCACGGCGAACGCGGATGACCGCCACCGGATGAACGGCCTTCGCCGCCGCCCATCACGTGATCAATTGGATTCATCGCCAGACCGCGGACCGTCGGCCGGATTCCCAGCCAGCGTTTGCGGCCCGCCTTGCCGAGCGAAATATTCTGGTGGTCGAGATTGCCGACCTGGCCGATCGTCGCATAGCACTCCGTGCGAACCATGCGAATTTCGCCGGACGGAAGTCTGATTTGCGCGAAGCCGCCTTCGCGCGACATCAGTTGCGCGGAAAGTCCCGCACTGCGGCAGAGCTTCGCGCCCTGGCCCGGATACATTTCAATATTGTGAACGGGCAGCGCGAGCGGAATCGCGGAAAGAGGAAGCGCATTTCCTTCAGTCGGCTCAGCCGTCGGCCCCGACATCACCATGTCGCCGACTTTCATGTTAATCGTCGCGATGATGTAGCGCTTCTCACCGTCTTTGTAGTGAAGCAGCGCGATGCGCGCACCGCGGTTCGGATCGTACTCAATCCCGGCAACCTTCGCGGGAATGCCGTGCTTGTTGCGGAGAAAATCAATGATGCGGAGAAACTGTTTATGTCCGCCACCACGATGACGGATCGTGATCCGGCCATACATGTTGCGGCCCGCATTCTTTGTCTTTTTGACGAGCAGAGACTTTTCCGGATGCGATTTTGTGATTTCGGAAAAGTCCGACAGCTCCGTGAACCGGAGCGCCGGCGTAATTGGACGATTTGATTTGAGCGGCATGTCGTGCGTCCTTAGGTTAGGTCAATCTTCTGGCCGGCCTTCAGCGTCACAATCGCGCGCTTGCTGGCGGCGGTGTGGCCCGGACGGGATCGGCGGCCGCTTGTCGCCACCGATTTGCGGTTCAGCGTGTTCACTTTTGTCACGTTGACTTTGAAAAGTTGTTCGACCGCGCGCTTGATTTCGAGTTTGTTCGTGTGCGGATAAACTTCGAAAACATAGTGGTTGCCCAGTTCCGTCAGGCGCGTGCCTTTTTCGGTCAGCAACATCCTTTTGATGATGGTTTGCGCTTGCTTCATCGGACCGCCTCCGTCGCAACGGCCAATCGTTTCTGCAATTCAACCAAGCCGGCCTGCGTCACAACCAGCCGCGGATGACGAAGCACTTGATAGCTGTTCAAATTGCGCGCCTCGCAAACTTCAACATCAGAAATGTTGCGCGATGCCAGACCGAGTTCGCGTGAAACTTTTTCGACAACCACGAGACCGCGGTCCAGTTTCAGCGACTTGATCGCCGCCACGAATTCCTTCGTCTTGGCCTCTTTTACATCGAACGCATCAATCACGGTGACTGCGCCATCATTGATCTTCTGGCCGAACGCGAGCCGCAGGGCGGCATGGCTGCTTTTCAGATTCATTGGCTTGCTGTAATCGCGCGGTTTCGGTCCGAACACCACGCCGCCGCCGCGCCAGATCGGAGATTGTTTGTAACCGGCGCGGGCGCGGCCCGTGCCTTTTTGCCGCCACGGCTTTTTGCCGCTACCGGCCACTTCGCCCTTCGTCAGCGTCGAGTGATTTCCGCTGCGCTGATTGGCGCGATAGGCGACGATCTCATCCTGCAAGACCTGCGGGCTGTGTGTCGCCTGCGTGATCGAATCGGAAACGTCAACCGATCCGATGGCCTCGCCCTTCAAATTGGAAACTGTAAGCTTGCTCATGACTATTTAATCTTCTTAACGGCTTTGCGAATCAGAACTGTCGCGCCCGTCGGCCCCGGAATGGAACCCTCGACAAGAATTACATTGTCATCGGGGCGGACTTGAATGACGCGAAGATTCTGAACCGTGATGCTCGTATTGCCCATGTGGCCCGGCATCCGTTTGAGTTTCATGATACGCGCCGGCCAGGTGCGCTGGCCGATTGCACCGATGCGGCGGTGCGACATGTGTCCGTGCGAGGCGGGACCACCAGCCATTCGGTGGCGTTTGACGACGCCCTGAAAACCTTGTCCCTTCGTGACGCCGATGACGTCAACGTGCGAAACGCCTTCGAAAAGTTTGACCGTGACCGTCTCGCCCGGTTTCAAATCATCGCCTGCATCGAGGCGGACTTCGCGAAGCACCTTCGCCGGCTTCACACCGTTTTTCTTGAAGTGCCCCGCTTCGCCCTTCGAGAGCCGCTGTTCTTTCTGATCAAGAAATCCAAGTTGAACGGCTTCATAGCCGTCATTCGCGGCAGTCTTGCGTTGCACGACGGTGCATGGCCCGACCTGCATGACTGTGACCGGAACCTGATGACCCTTGTCGTCGTTGACCTGCGTCATTCCAATTTTCTTTGCTAGAAGTGCGCGCATGGTCGGCCTCAAATCTTGATGGTGATGTCAACACCCGCGGGGAGGTTGAGCTTTTTGAGCTCATCGACGGTCTTGATCGTCGGCTCGATGATGTCGAGCAGGCGCTTGTGCGTCCTGGTCTCGAATTGCTCCATGGACTTTTTGTCCACGTGCGGGCTTCGGTTGACCGTGTAGCGCTCGATGCGGGTCGGCAGCGGGATTGGACCCGCCACCCGCGCGCCCGTGCGCTTCGCGGTTTCCACGATATCGCTCGCCGACTGGTCGAGGACGCGATGGTCGTAGGCTTTCAAACGTATGCGTATGCGTTGACCGTTCATGTTTATCTATTCAATATCGTTTTCTGCAAATTCTCCGGCACCACTTCAAAACTCGCCGGCTCCATGCTGTAACTGGCCCTGCCTCTTGTCAAAGAGCGCAGGCTTGTCGAGTAGCCGAACAACTCGGCCAGCGGGACATCCGCCTGCACAGCCTGGACTGCTTCGGTTGCGTGCATTTCCCGCACACGCCCGCGCCGCCCATTTACATCTCCAATAACTTCGCCCAGATGTTCGTCCGGGGTGAGTATTTCCAGCTTCATCACCGGCTCCAACAACGTTGGTTTTGCCAACTGCAAAGCCTCCCGCAGCCCCATCACCGCTGCGGACCGGAACGCGAGTTCCGTGGAGTCCACCGAATCAAAACCGGCACTTGTAATGAAGACCGACAAATCAATCAAGGGATAATTTCCTAAAATTCCAGTTTGCAGTCCGTCGCGGAGGCCCTGCTCGACAAAATCCCTGTATTCATTGGGGATTTCATCTTTTTTCACCTTGAAAATAATTTCGTTTCCGGTGCCTCGCGCACGCGGTTCCAGAGAAATCTTGATCTTCGCGTACGCCCTTTTGCCGCCGATCTCGCGATCGAACACGTATTCCGCCTCGGAAGAATTTTGAATTGTCTCGCGATATGCAACAACCGGCTTGCCCGTGTTTGCATTCACTTTGTAGTCCAGCATCATGTCTTTGACGCGAACCTCAAGGTGAAGTTCGCCCATGCCGCTGATGATCGTCTGGCCCGTGTCGGGATCGGCCTTCACCTTGAACGTCGGATCTTCGTCGGCCATGATCTGAAGTGTCGCGATAAGTTTCTCGCGATCCGCGGATGTTTTCGGCTCGATCGCCATCGAAATGACCGGCTCGGGAAATGCGATTCGCTCAAGAATGACGGGCTGATTCTCGGCGCACAGCGTGTCGCCGGTCGTAAATTGTTTGAGCCCGCCGAGCGCGCCGATTTCGCCGGCGAAAAGCGTGTCGACGTCCTGGCGCTGGTTCGCATGAACGCGTACAAGGCGCATCACGCGTTCGCGTTTTTTCGTGCGAGGATTGTAAACGTTCGCACCCTTCTTCATCTGGCCGGAATACACGCGCACGTAAACCAGTTTTCCAAGGTACGGATCGTTTGATACTTTGAAGGCTAATGCACTTTGTGGTTCAAAGTCATTTGCTTCGCAAATAACTTCGCAGTTCTTAAGATCGTGGCCGCGGACCGGCGGAATATCAACTGGCGACGGAAGAAAATTTACGACGGCATCGAGCAGCGGCTGGATGCCCTTGTTGTGAAGCGACGTTCCGCAGAGGACCGGGACAAGTTTTCCGGCAATGGCCAGCTTGCGGACCGAGGCGCGGATTTTTTCTGCGGGAAGGTCGGGATTTTCCAGATATTCGTTGACGATGTTTTCGTCGCCCTCGGCGACGGCTTCGCAAAGTTTCGCGCGTGCTTTTTCGGATTCGGCTTTCAACGCCGCGGGAATTTCCTCGGTGATGACCGTCGCGCCCTGCGAGGCCTCGTCGAATTTCAGGGCCTTCATTTCGAGCAAATCAATCACGCCTTCGAACGATGCTTCGCTGCCGATGGGCAACTGGATCGGAACCGCGTTGACGGCGAGGCGCTCGCGGATTAGTTCGACGACCCAGTGAAAGCGCGCGCCGGTGCGGTCCATTTTGTTGATGAACGCGAGGCAGGGAACTTTGTAGCGGCGGGCCTGGTGCCAGACCGTTTCGGATTGCGGCTGCACGCCGGCGACGCCGCAAAAAACACCGACAGCGCCGTCGAGCACGCGCAGAGAGCGCTCAACCTCGGCGGTAAAATCGACGTGGCCGGGGGTGTCGATGAGATTGATCTGGTAGTCGTGCCAGTACGCGGTGGTCGCGGCGCTGGTGATGGTGATGCCGCGTTCCTGCTCCTGAACCATCCAATCCATCACAGTATTGCCGTCATCGACATTACCGATCTTGTGGATTTTTCCGGTGTAGTAAAGGATTCGTTCGGAGGTGGTCGTTTTGCCGGCGTCGATGTGGGCAACGATGCCGATGTTGCGGATCAGAGCGAGGGGACGGCTGCGCCCTTCCGCCTCACGGCGGACGTTCGCAGACAAATTCTCTCCCTGTTTCTTTTCCACGACTGATTGCATTTCGTTGCCCGGAGCACTTACCACCTGTAATGAGCGAACGCCTTGTTGGCCTGCGCCATCTTGTGCGTATCGTCACGTTTTTTCACGGCGTTGCCCTGGTTTTTGTAGGCATCCATCAATTCTTGTGCGAGCGCGCGGCCCATCGAAACGCCCTTGCGCGTCTGCGCGAACGTCACGATCCACCGCATCGCGAGCGCGGACTGGCGCGCGGGATCGACTTCGACCGGCACCTGGTAGGTCGCGCCGCCGACGCGCCGCGACTTGACTTCGAGGCGCGGCTTCACGTTTTCGAGCGCCTGCTTGTACACTTCGACCGGATCAGCGCTGAGCTTCTCCTTGATCTCGTCCAAGGCTCCGTACACGATTTTTTCTGCGACGGATTTTTTGCCGCGTTCCATGACCTTGTGGATCAGGAGGGCCACGTCTTCACTGTTGAACCGGAGGTCCGGCGTGGTCGGTCGTTTTTCAGCTCTGCGTCGTCGTGCCATATCTCAAATCCGTTTCACTTGTGCGGCGTTTCCAATCATTGGAAGTCACGGCCGCGGTTTTTTCCAATCGTTGGAAGTTTGGTTTCCTGTTCGTGGGTCAAATAAAATCAGCGTCAGGCTGCGGGAGCTGCGGCCGCTTTCGGAGCGGGCCCTTCCTTCGGCGTCTTCGTTCCGTATTTCGAACGGCCGCGACGGCGCTGGCCCCAGCCGGGCTGCTCGTTCACGCCGGCGCAATCGAGCGTGCCTCGCACGATGTGGTAGCGCACGCCGGGAAGATCCTTCACGCGTCCGCCGCGCACGAGCACCATGCTGTGTTCCTGCAAATTGTGGCCGACGCCCGGAATGTAGGCGGTGACTTCGATGCCGTTGGTCAGACGAACACGCGCGATTTTTCGCAGCGCGGAGTTCGGCTTCTTGGGCGTCATCGTCTTGACGAGCAGGCAGACACCACGCCGCTGCGGACATTCCGTCAGCGCGGGCGCCTTGTTTTTCGTTTGCGAGGCCACGCGGCCTTTGCGAACCAGTTGGTTGATTGTCGGCATATTTTTTACTTTTCCATTTCCGGGCGAAAACGCGGTAAACTATCAAAGCGCCGCCGCTCTTATCAATAAATTCCTTGAATTTTTTGTGCGGCGTCCGGCCCGCGGTCCGTTGTTGAACGGGCCAGAGCCTGCGCCATGCAATTATTCTTCGACGGGTTTTTCCTCTTTGAAGATGTCTCCGCCGAGGTGTTCTTCGACCGAAATCGGTTCGCCGAGCGGGACGAGTTTGATGTTGCGATACATCGAGAAGCCTGTGCCGGCCGGGATGACGTGACCCATGATCACGTTTTCCTTGAAGCCACGCAGATAGTCGATGCGGCCCAGCGTCGCGGCGTCGGTGAGAACGCGCGTCGTGTCCTGGAAACTCGCGGCGGAAATAAAACTTTCCGTTTCGAGTGAAGCCTTCGTGATGCCGAGCAATACCGGAGATGCCTCCGCCGGACGCTTGCCCTCGGCCATCGCCTTTTGATTTTCATCAATGAACGTGCGCTTCTCGACCTGTTCGCCCCAGAGGAAATCAGAATCGCCCGGATCGGTGATGCGGACTTTCTTGAGCATCGAGCGGACGATGATTTCAATGTGCTTGTCATTGATTTCGACGCCTTGCAGACGATAGACGGTCTGCACTTCGTTCGTGAGATATTCCTGCAATTCCTGCGGGCCACAAACTTCGAGAACTTCCTGCGGCACCACCGGACCTTCGGTGAGCTGCTGGCCTTTTTTCACATGATCGCCGCGATAGACGACGATGTGCTTGCCCATCGGGATCAAATGCTCTTCCTGGTCGCCTGTGACCGGATCTTTCACG
>CAIVKH010000010.1 GCA_903906425.1 uncultured bacterium | reverse complement strand
TGGGGTGCAACCCCGCAGGCTTCTGCTCCCGGGCTGTCTGATGCTCGCTCATGGCTCAAAGGTTGGTTGTTGCGGCTTCGCGGTCCGCGCACGGGGGAGATGTATTATGGCCGCATCCGCGTGATCGGCCGCAACGGCATGGGCCCGTGGAGAGACGTGGCGCAGTTGCGCGCGTTGTGAGTTCGTAGCGCACATTCGTCAGACGAAGCCGCCCCGGAACATCGGGGCGGCTTTCTTTCATGAAGGAAAGCTTTTCGGAAACCGCAACCGGGCGTATGAAAGCACGCGGAATTTGTCCGGATGGTGGTGATAGCAACAAAAACCTGATATCCACCCAATCCGCACGAAAAGCACAAAAACCAGACAATCACTTGTTGGGGCCGAAAGAATGAAGACGACTCTATTCAGCATCCTCGCTTCATGCGTGTTTGTTGTGAGCGCATGGAGTGAGACCAATGCAATCGCGTGGCCAAAGAAGGCTGATATCCCCAAATTCAGCACCTCCATGCTTGCCTCAAATGTATACGAGGCGGCCTGTAGATTCAGAAATGCAAACGGTACCAATCGATACGAAGACGCCCAGATTCTCGATCACGAATTGGCACCGGGTATTTCGCTCACGGAGGAATTGGACCCGAAATGGCTGATGACGGAGGATGACGTCATATCTCTTCTTGGCAAACCAGATGGACGCAAGCCGGCAGCCTGGCTTCGCTACAATATCGGCAGCACTCGGGGGCTCGCAACAGCACTGCTCCTTGTTTTCAAGAACGGGTACCTGCACTCTATCTACGAGACTAGATCGAATTGAAAAGGCCCCAACAATCGCCTTCACCGTATTCCTCACCCGCTGCGGGTTCGGAATCCGGTGAGGCGTGACGTTCCATCCAAGCGCTAGGCGCCCCGATTCGTCGGGGCGCTTTTTTTTATGGAGGGGCGGCATCTTGCCGCCCACGGGGGCAATGATGGGATGGCACAGAGGTGAACACCAAGGACGCAAAGTGACGCAAAGGGTGCAGAAGGTTTCCAATGATTGGAAAAAGGCGGCGACGGTGGCCGCCAATGATTGGAAATCCACGGGGCAGGATGCCCCGCCCCCCCCAGACAGACGGCGGCGGGACGGCGCCGCTCCTGTGCAGACACCCTGGGTGGACACCAAACACGGGGGCGGGACGCCCCCGCCCCCAGTAGGTGGGCCGCGCACTCCGTGCGCGGGCAGCGTCGCACGGAGTGCGACGCCCACCTTCATACCGGCGGCGGGACGTCGCCGCTCCCAGTGTTTCCAATGGTTGGAAATCTTCGCTGCCGTTCTCTTCCAATCATTGGAAAACACGAATCGCGTTTGCCGGGCAGGTCAAAGAAATCCATCCGCAGGCAAGGAATGTCCATTCCAGGGCGGCGGGGCGGTGACTAGCATTGCGCGAAATTTGAATCGTGAAAGCTGGAGAACACATGAAAAGAATTGCTCTCGTTGTTGCGTTGCTGGCCGTGCGCGCGTTCGCGGCGGATGATTTGAAGCTTCCCGTTGCCGACGGGACGTTCAAGCCGGACATGGATTCGCTGAAGCAATACAAGTGCCCGGACTGGTTCCGCGATGCGAAGTTCGGCATCTGGGCGCACTGGGGCCCGCAGTGCGTGCCGATGGAAGGCGACTGGTACGCCAAGAAAATGTACGTGCAGGGCGACAAGGATTACAAAGATCACCTCGAACGCTGGGGCCATCCGTCCACCAACGGCTACAAGGACATCATCCCGATGTGGAAGGCGGAGAAGTGGGACCCGGACCGGCTGATGCAGCTCTACAAAAAGGCCGGCGCGAAATATTTCGTCAGCATGGGCACGCACCACGACAACTTCTTCCTCTGGAATTCGAAGCTGCATCGCTGGAACGCCGTGAACATGGGACCGCATCGCGATGTGGTCGGCGACTGGCAGAAGGCCGCGCAAAAACTCGGATTGAAGTTCGGCGTGTCTGAGCACCTCGGCGCCAGCTTCACGTGGTTCCAGCCCAGCCACGGTTCCGACAAGACCGGGCCGCTCGCGGGCGTGCCGTACGACGGCGCGAATCCGGAATTTCAGGACCTCTATCATTTTCCCGCCGAGCCCGGCGACAAGGGCTGGTACAGTACGAACCCGAAATGGCAGCAGCAGTGGTACAATGAGATTCAGGAACTCGTGAACAATTATCATCCCGACCTGCTCTACTCCGACGGCGGCGTCGCATTCGGCAAGGATCACGTCGTCGGCATGAGCATGATCGCCCATCTTTACAACGCGAACGCTGCGGCAAACGGCGGCAAGTGCGAGGCCGTGTACAACTGCAAACAGGTCTCCGAGGGCCGCTGGGTTCAGGACCTCGAACGCGGCATCATGTCCGGCATCGACCCCAATCCGTGGCAGACCGACACGTCCATCGGCGACTGGTTCTACAACAAGAACTGGAAATTCCGTCCCGTCACGTGGGTCATCGACATGCTCGTGGACAACGTCAGCAAGAACGGAAACCTGCTGCTCAACGTCGTCCAGCGGCCCGACGGCACGCTCGATCCCGAGGTCGAGCAGATGCTCGGCGATCTCGCCGCGTGGACGGCGATCCACGGCGAGGCGATTTACGGATCGCGCCCGTGGCTGGTTTATGGCGAGGGCGCCGTGAAGACCAAGGGCGGAAGCTTCAAGGAAGACTTCACCTATTCGAGCAAAGACATTCGCTTCACCACGAAGGGCGACACGCTCTATGCGACCGCCCTCGGCTGGCCCGAAGGAAATGAACTCACAATCAAGACGCTCGCGAAACCCGCCGGCGAAAACGTCAACAACATCACCGCCGTCAGCCTGCTCGGCTCCAGCGCGAAGATCGAATGGAAGCAGACCGCCGACGGACTCGTCGTCACGCTGCCCGCCGAAAAACCGAACCCGTACACCATCGGCCTCAAGATCACCGGCACCGAACTGAAGAACATTCCGGTTCCCGTCGTGATCGAACCCATCCATCCCGACAAGAACGGAAATCTGAAACTTACCGCCGAAGACGCCGAACTTCACGGCGAACGGATCAAAGTCGAACAAAAGGGCGTTCATTCCAACATCGGCTTCTGGGACAATTCCGGCGAATGGGCCTCGTGGAAAATGCAAATTCCCGCCGCCGGCACCTACAACATCAGCGTCAACGCCTCCGCGACCGCAGATGCCAGCGCATTCACCGTCGAAGTCGGCAACCAGAAGCTCGACGGCAAAGCCACTTCGACTGGCGACTGGGAAAAATTCCAGAACTTCAAACTCGGCAAGGCCGAAATCAAGGAGGCCGGCCTTGTCGAGTTGAAGGTTCGCCCAAGCGCGCAGGGCTGGCACGCGATCAACCTGCGCGACGTCCGCCTCGATCCCGCAAAATAATCGCAGCGCGCCCGGGCGGTTTCTATTTTCTTGCGGCTGCGGAAGACATTTCTTTTTTCCAATCGTTGGAAAAAACCCTTGCCGAAAATTTCCAATCATTGGAAAAATCCGCGCCATGCTCACGGCACTTCGCGTAAAGAATCTTGCACTCGTTGAAAGCGTGCGGCTGGATTTGCAGCCGGGACTCAACGTCATCACCGGCGAAACCGGCGCCGGCAAATCCATCCTGCTCGGCGCGCTCAGCCTGCTGCTCGGCGAGCGCGCGGACCGCAAGTTTATCCGCGATGGTGAGGATGCCTGCGGCGCGGAGGCGCTGTTCACGCTGAATAATTCGCGGGAGATCGACACGCTGCTGGCGGAGTTCGGCGTCAACCCGTGCGATGACGGACAGCTCATCATCCGCCGCATCGTCAAGGCGAACGGCAACAGCCAGAATCTCGTCAACGACAGCTCCGTAACGCTGCAACTGCTCAAGCAGCTCGGCGAGCGGCTCGTTGACATGCACGGCCCGCACGATCACCAGTCGCTGCTGCGACCCGCGTTTCAGCTCGAACTGCTCGATGCCTACGGCCACACCGAAGGCGAACGCGACGCCTACGGCGAGGTTTGGCGCAAGAAGCTCGCGCTGGAGGAACGTCGCAGCGTGCTGCTCGGCGACACGACCGACGTCGAGGGGCAGCTCGATCTGCTGCGATACCGCGTGAAGGAAATCGAGGATGCCGAGGCGAAGGAAGGCGAGGAGGAGGCTGTGCTGCAGGAGCACGCCATCATCAGCAATTCGCAGCGCGTGCTCGAACTCGGCGGCGCCGTGACCGCAGCGCTGCTCGACGGCGAAGGCGCGGCGTTCGACTCACTCGCCGCGGCGCAGCACAGCCTCGAAGAACTCGCGCGGATCATGCCAGAGGCCGAGGAGTGGCGTGCCGGAGCGCGAAATGCCGCCGCGCAAATCCAGGAACTCGCCGCCTCCATCGCCAGCAGGCTCGACAAGATCGAAGGCGATCCCGCGCGGCTGGAATGGCTCGATCAGCGGGTCGCGATCTACCAGAAGCTGAAAAAGAAATACGGCCCCACCGTCGCCGATGTGCTCGCGACGCTCGAAAAATCGAAGACGCGTTTGCGCGATCTCGAAACGCGCGGCGAACAGCTGGCCGCGCTGGAAAAGGAAATCGCCGCCGTCGAAACCGAGCTGCGCAAGCTCGGCAAAAAGCTCCGCGAAAAACGCAACGAGGTCGCGGCGAAGCTCGCCAAGGCGATCACCCGCGAACTCAAGGAACTCGGCTTTGCCCACGGCCGATTCGACGTCGCCCTGCGCGAGCAGGAACCGCAGGCCAGCGGCATGGACGAAATCGAATTCGGCTTCGCGCCGAACGCCGGCGAGGGAATGAAACCGCTTCGCGACATCGCATCGAGCGGCGAAATCTCGCGCGTCATGCTCGCGACGAAGGCCGTTCTCGCCGGGCACGACAAGATTCCCGTTCTGATCTTCGACGAAATTGACGCGAACGTTGGCGGCGAGATTGGGCTGGCCGTCGGCGAAAAACTTGCAGAGCTGGGTGAAAGCCATCAGGTCATCTGCATCACGCACCTGCCGCAGGTTGCCGCGAAGGGCGAAACGCATTTTGCCGTCACGAAATCCCTCCGCGACAAACGGACGATTACGGAAGTGCAATTGCTCGATGATGAATCCCGCGTCGAAGAAATCGCCCGGATGCTAGGCGGCCGCGATCTGACGAAAGTCACCCTCCAGCACGCCCGCGAAATGCTGCGGCACTAGGCAACCATCTCTCGCGCGCACAGCACTTCATCTTCGCGCAGCGGTTCAATGGCCGATTCGGGCACTGTGATCACCGCGATTGTGTCGCCAATGGCATTGAACACCTCAGCGCTATAGCCTTCGCTGCCGTCACGCGCAACGTGGTGTTCGACGAGCTTGATAACGTCGCCGCGCTTCAGGCGGTAATTTGGCATGTCGCACGCCAGCGCCGCATCTGTGTACAGTTCGAACTTCATCATGTTTTCCGTTTGTCTGGTATCAATGTAACGAACTTGGTCAACTCCGACAAGTGCTCGGTCATCAGATGGTCCGCACATGAAGTACCACTCCATTAGGCCCGGTCAGACTGCCGCGGATTTCGTAGTACCGGCCAAATTTATCTTCCCGCTGCTCGACCGCTTCAAGCGGCAGAATCTGAGTTCGTAAATCATCAATCAATCGTCTGTATGATTCCAAAGCATAGCCGGCTCTTTTCAGAAACGCGGATTTGTCTCCTCTCGCCATTGGCACCAACAGATACGCTGTCAACTTGCCGGTTGCGATTACAGTGTCCGCGGGAAGTTTCATGTTCAGCCGTGCGGCTTGTGTTCCCAGCGGCAGTCGAGGTGGACGATGCCGTGGGCGGAGGTTGGATTCTTTACCGCGAACGGATGCCAGTCTTCGCGGCGGTGATACTGGACGGTGTGGTCCTGGTTGTGGATCGCGAGCGACAGAAAATATTTCCCTTCCATCAGCCGCAGCGGCTCGACGGTCAGTTCGACCACGCCGTCGCCTTCGACGAAATCAATCGGCACGTTCATGATCTGCGTGTTCGTTCCAAAAATGAAAAATCCATTGCCGGTCTTAACCGAAAATCCAAACACGGGTTTCTCGACGCGCTTCTTCGCGCGGTAGTGAATCTCGATCTTCATCGTGCGACCGGTGACGAAATTGCTGGATTCCTTGCCGGTCTCGTCGCGCATCAGCACCTCGCCGAACTTGATGTCGCGCGTGCCGTATTCCTCCACGTTCAGATAGCCGATCCGCATCATGTATTGCTTCATGTACGTGAGGATCACGTCCGATGCATTGCCCTCGGCCACCAGCTCGCCGCGATGAATCAGTTTCACGTCGTGGCAAAATTGCTCCACCGCGATCAGGTCGTGCGTCACCAGCAGTAGCGTCTTGCCGCGCTTCTGAAAGTTGCGGATGCGATCGAAGCATTTCATCTGGAACGCGAGGTCGCCGACCGCGAGCACCTCATCAACCAGTAGGATGTCCGGGTCCATTTCGATCGCGACGGCGAAGCCGAGCCGCACATACATGCCGCTCGAATAG
>CAIVKH010000009.1 GCA_903906425.1 uncultured bacterium | reverse complement strand
CAGAAAATGCAGATTCGGAATGGATGTGGCCTTGATTGTTTCTTCTATGGGCACATCACGCATAAGGACATTCGTAAGTCCGAAACGATTCGACAGCCCCAGATAGGTGTGTTGGACCGGACGACGCAGATCGGAATCCACGATCAGCACTTTGTCGCCAAGTTGGGCGCAAACATAGGCAAGATTGAAAAGGGTGGTTGACTTGCCTTCCCCAACTCCGCCGCTGACTACAGAAAATGCGCCGCCGTGAAGTCCCTTATTGGCGAATTGCATGTTGGTTCGCAATACACGATAGGCTTCGGCATGAGGGCTCTCAGGTCCCTGTTCAGAAAGAGGCCGAACTTTCTGGGGAATTACCCCAAGAACTGGCAGATTCAGATAGTGTTCAACGTCATCAACCGTCTTTACCGAGGTGTCGAGATACTCTATAAAGTAAGCTAGACCAATTCCTGCACCAATCCCGAGGAAAAGGCTGAGAAGAATATTCAGCATCAAGTTGGGGCTGACGGGCCGGGTGGGGCGTTCGGCAACTTCAATTATTTCCACTGGCGTACGTGGAGACCCGATCTCAACCTCACGCTGAATTGCCTTCGCACGCAAGGCGGTAAGCGTATCGCGCGCTTCCTGAGCATCCCGCTCGGCCTTTTCCAACGGCTGAACTTCGACGCTCACAGACTCCCGTTCTGCAGTCTTGGCTTCCTCGAACTCTTTTTCAATTTCGTCGTGTTTCGCTTTTGCCACCGCGTAGTCGGCCTTTATGCCTGTCTTAACCCCTGCAAGTGCGCTCGCAAGCCTTGCACGCAGTTCATCGACTGCCGCGCTCAACTGTTTAACTTCCGGGTGATTTTCGCCGTAGTTTTGGAGGAGTTGCTTAAGTTGAACTTCATTATCCAGCAATTGCTTCCGCAGCGATTGTAGAGCCGGATCAATGATGGTTGTTGCTGTTTGATAGATCAATTCGTCTCCGGCAAGGTTCTCCACTTGGTCCCACCGTGCCTTCTTTGTGAGCATGTCTATTCGTGCAGTTACACGCTGGGCTTCAAGATCCATCAAAATCTGGCGACTGAACGGCACCGTTTTGCTGACAACACTAATTTTGCCCTCCTTGCGGATCCGTTCTACCTCGGATTCAGCCTGAGCCACTTTCGACTCTTGTTTCTTCAGTTCGTTGTCAAAAGACTCCATCGCCTTGGTATTTCTGCTACGCTCAGTTGCAAGGCGTTGGTCACGAAAGATGAGAGCCACTTGATTTGCGATGTCACGCGCCTCATCAGGGTCTTCGCGATAGGCTTCAATATCGATGAGCGTTGTATCGCGAAATTGATCAACCCGTAGACATCTTGAAAGTATAAGAGTCGCGTCTTCGATGGAAAGCGGTTGGCCATTGTTCAATTTCTCGCCCCACTTCTGCTGCAGACCGAGTGCCCTGACTACCTCGTAGAGGACCGGACGAGATTGAATCTTGTGGTATTGAGTGCGAAGCCATATCGGGTTATAGCCAATATAACTACGGCTCTCGCCGAAAAACTGAACGTCAGGAGCATCCTCACGGACTTCGATTCGGGAACTCGCCCGGTATGTTTTCGGTAAGGCAAGCGTGTAGGCAACGCCCGTTAGTGTCACCAAGAGAATTACAGCAAGGATGATTTCTTTACGGGATCGTATGACACGCCAATAATCGAGGAAATGCAGTTTGGCGTCTTCGTTTTGTTCAGCCATGATCTATTCCCAAAAAAGCAGATGAGGCATAAGCCTCATCTGTTCATCAAGCTCATTGATTCCGCGCAGGCACGCAGGGCGTGGGCAAGATGCGTTACAGGGCAGTCCTCCAACCGACCGAAACCCGATTGCGGTCGAATTCAGGTCGCAGGTCGGAAGTAAGATCCAGATATTGGTATTCGACTTCGATCCAATTATTACGAGTGATCTTGTAAGCTGCCCTCGCTGCCCCTTGATAGGCATTTTCACTACCATCCTTCACAGTGATGCTCTTATCAATCGACTGATCACCTTTATAATTGCTGTGCTGATAACTGCCCGTCAGAAAGAAAGACAGCCTCGCGGTGAGGTCATATGAGGCACTGAGGTAAGCGAGCAGGCGTTGCTGACTGGCATATGGATACACATCCGCTTCAAACATCGAGTAGCCGGCACCCGCTGTCAGCCGGGTCCGGTGCGATGGCGACAAAGCCGTAACTGAACCGTCGGCGTATGGCTGATTCTGTGCATCAAGTTGATTCGCCGAAAAATCCTTGTGCTGCCAACCTGCACGCAAGTTGCCAAGCAAGTCAGCGCCGAAACGCTGTTCCAATCCGCCTCCAACATACTCGCTGAAGGCATCGCGATTCGGACCATTATAGGTGATGTCTTCAACGCGCGCCTCACCCAATACAGTTGTATCAGGCGTGAGTTGGTGGCTCAGCGTCACACCCCCGGCATAAATGTCGTAATCATTGAGAGCGGATACCTGGCTGTCCTGATATCGCAACAGAGTGTACCGGCCGCCCACGCCCAATCTCGTCTGCGGCTGGACCAGATATGTGAAGTCGGCGTTTGCCAGATTGTAGGTGTAATTCTGCTGCTGCTGTACAATTATCCCGCGATCCATCAATTCCGGCTCTTGGGCAAAGAGAAACGAATCCTTGAGTGCCAAGGTCGCACGCGGAGAGAAGTTATGATCGATGTCCACATCAAAGTCATGATGCAGGTCCCAGCTGTCTGACGGGCGGTCCATCCAATAGACAAACGTGGGGCGATAGTGCAGACCAACATGTGTCTGCTCGAGATTCAAATTATATATGAACTCGAGTTCTTCCGATATCTTGCCGCTCCCGCTCTTCTGGGCTGTTTCGTAGATGTTGTCGTCGTACTCGAGGCGAAGAGCGCTCTTCAACTGGAAGTCACGCCACATGCTGTCTTCCTGCCCCATGCTAATCCCGGCAAACGCGAACGCGGACACGCCAGCCCCCAATAAAACCATTCTCAACATGTAATTCATGAGATACCTCCGTATAAACGCCGATTCTATTTTATCTCCAGCTTCAGTGGGATGCCGACGACACAGGAGCGCCACCAGCTTGGACGGGATTGGGACCTGGCGACGGCCCGAAATGATACCGCCACGCGAGCCATATTCCAATTATCTTGCCGATATCCGGTCCGGTTGAAGTCATGGCTGGGGGTGGCAAAACGATGGTGTTTGCCGCCTGTTGAAAAGTTTGCTCTATGGTGACGGGCGCGACAACAATGGTTGGCGATACCGGTTGCAGGTCCGCGCCAAACTGCTGTTCGCCTTGCGGATTCATTTTCGCTTTTTTGTTAAGCGGATCGGTGGTAACAACGGCGGCTTCGCCGACGTATGCAGGATCGATGGGACCGAGCGTATCCATGGCCTGACCAATGGTCCCAAATTCGATTCCAATTGATTTCAAAAATTGGATCCCTGAGTTGTCGTCTTCCTGATTCTTGACGTCCGCCTGCCTGTGCAGCGACTGCGTCACCACACGCGCAAGCGTGCCCATCGTCACGACGTCATTTTCTTTCCAACCTTGCTTCGGCGCAATTCCATTTTGCATGAGTGCGGCAAAACACTCCTGCGCTGATGGCGATGCGGGCAAGGCGCGTGAAAGGCCCAGCACATTCACGAGCCATTTCGCAAAGTCAGCTTCCGTGACCAGCTTTGCTTTGGGGTCCTGCGCGCTGGGTCCGGAGCCAGCATTGCCTTTATCCGCCGCCTGAACACAAAGGCCTGTCACGAGCAACGCACTCATCAAGATCATCGTCAACTTGCGTATCATGTCGGAATCCTCCGCATAAACTCGCCGGAACAACCGGCTTTTTTCTTAATCTGCACAGAACCAATTCAAATCACGCGACACTCTATACCCCCCGCCTCGAAATCAGGTCAAACGAAAAAAACAGAAAGAATTCACCGCCCTCATTCTTCCAATGATTGGAAAATACGACTGCGCAAGTTTCCAATCATTGGAAAATCATCGCGACCGATAAATTGCCCGAACCGACACGTATTTTCCCTGTGCCACATTGATGCCCCTCGCAACAGACGACAGACGACCGTTGGTGGGAATCACCGCAAGTTCTTTGGCAAAGCTCTCTTGTTTTTTTCCTCCAGCAATCTTCTGGGCCTCCTCCTCCACGATCAGCAATCTGGGTCCGGCCTGCGAAAGAAAATCTTTTGCATCCGAAACGGAATCCAGCGGTTTGAACATGCGATCAGAATAAAAAACCATGCTCGGCTCGCGAAAACGATAAAAACCGCATTGAGTTTCCGGCGGGCATGACGCCAGAAAACTCCGCAACTGGAGGGCTGGCGTCCGCGGACGAAGCACGCTGCCTGCCACGCAAACCAACGCAATGAAAACCAACGGCGCAGCGAACGCCAGAAAACGGAAACTTCGCGGCGTTTTCCCACCTGAATTCCATGCGCGGACCAGCAAGAGGAAGAAGGCCGGGAAACCCGGCATGATGTAATGCGGCAGTTGCGTGGCGTAGAACGAGAACACCAGCACCGGCGCGAGAAACCACGAAATCAGGAACGAATCCATCGCCGTCCGCCCCGGTGCGCATGCGGTTGTCTCGTCCGTGCCTTTTGCTTTCCCACGCGCAACACGCCACACATCGCGGACGAAGAAACACCATGGGAACAGGCTCAGGAATGCCGTAAAACAATAATATAGCGGAAAGGGGAGCCGCCCATTGAACGCTTTCATGCCGCGGTCAATCACATGCTCGCCCATGCCAACCTTCCAGAAAAGACCATGCGTCCTGACCAGCGCCGGAATTCCCCATGCGCCGATGATCGCCAGCGTGATCGGAATTCCGAAAAGCAAATTCAGATTCTTCCACGGTGCGGGCCGCCGCCAGAAAACAAACCGCCACAAAATCGCCGTCAACAGCGGCACGATTAACGCGATCGGCCCCTTCGCCAGGAAACCGAGGCCGAGCGAAACGTAGAAAAGAAAAAACCATTTTTGCGATGGCGTACCAGGCCGTGTCTCCGATGTCCCGTGTCCACCATTGGAGCCGCCTGCCTGAAGCTCCGGGCCCGGTGCTTGGGACTTGATTCCGAGCATCTCCGCCATCGCCCACATCGCGAGGCATACAAACAGAACCATCGGCATGTCCGCCACTGCGCTGCGCCCGTGAATCGCCATTTGCAGGCACGTCAGCATCCCGAAACCCGCAATGAATCCTGAGCGGGCATTGAGCCACCGCCGGCCCATCAAAAAAATCACGACGGCCAGGAGGCCCGCGGAAATCACCGAATGAAACCGCGCGCCCATTTCGTTCACGCCGAAAATCGCATAACCGGCGCGCATCACCCAGTACGTCAGCACCGGCTTATCGAACCGATACTCGTCATTGAAATAGGGAATGATCCACTCGCCGCGCTGCATCATCTCCACCGTCGCGCGCGCGAACCGCGGCTCATCGCGATCCAGCAGCGGCAACAGGTTGCTGCCCGGCAGAAGAAAAATCAGCGCCAGCAAAAACAGAACCAGCGCCCCGCGACGCTCGATGAAGGAACTGACGGCCCCTCGCGTCACCTATTTCGACGCCTTCTTCAGCGCCGCATCAATATCCGACTCCGTGAAACGATCGGTCAACTTTGTGACGAACTGGCCGGATTTATTGTAGAACCAAAACTGCGGCAGCGTCGCAATCTGATATTGCTTCGCCACCGGCGCGCTAACATCCGGCACCACCACGCGCTTCACATCCATTTTGTCCTTGTTGCGCCGCTGCAGCACGGACAGATAATTTCCTTCGCGCTCGCTCGCGATCCATCCCGGCAGATGAAACTGCACCACCGTCACCTTCCCCTGCTCCACCGCCTTCGACAGATCAACCTCCTCGCCCTTGCTGATCACGTCGGCGCCGCCGCCGAGCTGGTCCGTCGTACGGTTGTTCGCCATCGCATCCACCCGCAGCACCGAAATCAGCATCAGCGGAATTTTCTCCTCCTTGCCGTTTCGCACGACCAGAAAACTTCCCTGCTCGAAGCCCTTCAGCAGCACCTGATCCTTGTCGCCGCGCTTCGTCTTCGACTCGATCTCCGCCTTCAGCGGCTTGTCCAGCGTCAGCTTCTTGACGCCGCTCGGAACCTCATGAACCGTCTTCTGCTGCCGGTTCATGAAATTGAATTTCCCCTTGTCGTAACTGAGGAAAAAACCGTCCACCGCCGGCCCCGCCGCCGGCTCCAGCGTATCCGCCCTGCAAACCACCGCAAAAACTGCCGCCACCAAAATCGAAAAATTCCGTTTCATGCCGCCGACTATACCGACGCCCCGCGCTTTGTCATGCCCTTCGTCCGCCCCGCCCACCGGATGTCGGCCCGGCGGCCGCCCACGATGGACTTCCAATGATTGGAAACTTGCGCCCGCGGAATTTCCAATCATTGGAAAACGCGATGGCGGCTGGGTCACTTGATTCGGAACACCTCGAACGTCGTGCCGATCCGGCGGACGAACTCCGCATTGCGGAGTACTTCAAAGTCAAGATTGCATAGCTTCAGCGGCGGCGCGGAAATGCTGACCACCAGCAGGCCCTTCGAGCGGTCGAGGCGTTCGTTCAGATCGACCCGCGGACGGTCATCCATGTAGCCGCAATACGACGCCGGCCCCAGCCGCAGCTTGTGCGTCAGCCGCGCGTCCTCGAAACCGAAATAGATCAGGTTCGGCGGCTGGCCGCCGTTTTCCTCCGTCAGCTTCGCCCAGTTTTCCTCCAGCTCGTCGAGGCCCTGCCCCCAGTCGTAATTGCTGTCCACCAGCCAGCGGAAGCCGTTCTGCACGCCCCCGGCCCAGCCCGGAAAATATCCAATGAAATTCGGGAACGAAACCACCGCCGAAAAAATCATTCCGCCCGCGAAAATTACCGCCGCGATCTTCCGCCAGCGGTCGCTCGCGATCCGGACAATTCCCACCGCCGCGAAAATTGTTCCGAGCGCGATCAGCGGCAGCGCGTGCCGCACCCCGATCGCCATCTTGTTCACGAAGAAAAGCAGTAAAGCGAAAACGAGGGCCGGGAGAAACGGGATCAAGAAACCTGAAACCTGAAACCTGAAACCCGGGTTTTGATCTCTGACCTCTGCCCTCTGACCTCTGACCTCTTTGATCAAAGCGGCAAGGAACACGCATGTGGCCAGCACGACCCCCACCGTCCAGACTTCGGGAGCTTTGATGAAAACGGCCGCCGGCAGATTCCACCACGAACTCTGCTCGAAAGATTTTCCGTGAAACCACGCCTTGTGCCCTTCGAACGCGTGATTCGTCTGCGCCCTCATGCCCTCAAAGAATCTGTGCGGTGAGCCGTAAAAATAGAACAGCAGCGCGGCGAACGCTGCGAGACCGAAGGGAATCACAACCAGGAGATGCGCGCGTTTCCACCGCCACGCGAGAAGTGGAACGACCACCAGCAGCGTTGCGCCGAGCCAGATCAGCCCCGTAAATTTCGCCACCGACGCCAACGCGAAAACCGCCGTCGCGACTAGCAGCGCGACCAGCGAGCGACTCTGATTTGCCTTCCAGAGCAGCGCCGTTCCCGCAACCGCCAGCGCCGTCACGCCCATGTCCGTTGTGTTCAGATTCCCGTGCGCGAGCAAAGTCGGATTCAGCGCCAGCCCGATGCCGGCGAGCCAGCCGGCCAAGGTAGGGCTCGCTGGCCCAGCGAACCGCGGCTGCGTGGGCCACACCGCCCTACCTAGTTGCCTCGCCCACCAAACGCCGACCGCAATCAGCAGCAGCGCAAAAATCATCGGTGCCCACCGAGACGCGCGGACCGCCTCGTTGAAAACATCCGCATTCGCCTTCGCGAACTCCACCGCATACGTGATCGCATCGCCGCGCTTCAGCGTGTCGGTCACCGGATATTTCAGCCGGTCGCCGAACGCCAGGTCCGCGAAATATCCGCCCAGCGAATTTTGCAGCGGCGGATGGAAATAGCTCAGCCGCGCATCGTGAAAATGCCGCAGCACAAGCCCGCGCGTCAGATGAAATCCCTCGTCGAACGTGCAACTCCAATGCGACCGCGCCGCGAGACTGACGACGACAAACGCGAGACAGCAAACCAAGGTTGCCGTCGCGCTACGCAAGACGAACCCGCGCGCGGAGCGCGCGGGCCACCCTCTTCCAATGATTGGAAGAATCGATTCACAGCACTTTCCAATCACTGGAAGTTCCGTGCACTTCGCAAAATGGCCGGCGATGAAAATCGCTAGCGTGACGACCAGCCCGGCCAACGCAATGAACATTGAACAATTCCATCGTTCGGGCGAATAGTGCATACGGGCGGATTGTGGAACCAGTGTCCGAGGTTCACCTTTGTATCGGATGTCAGCCCACCAATTGGTGCGGGTCGGCAGACCAAAGTATATATCGAAATGTCCGCTTCCTTTTTGACTTGCGTCTTTCCATCCACGTGCCGGACTTTCGAAAAACAGGCTGAAACTCTGCCTGTGTGTGAAATCTAGCCGGCAAAATCCAGAATATGGATTCCATATGCTCGCAACACCGGCATATTCCAAAAATGGTTCAAAACGAGTCACAGAATTCGTGCCTTGTGACCGCTCGGCGCGAAACAAATAGGAATTTTCAAGGAGTGCGATGTCGCCTCGTTGTCCCCACGAAGCGGCGCAGTGTGCTTCCCACGTGTCCGGCACTTTGAATTCCTTCGCGCATACGAACCATCTAACTCCAACGTAACGACAGAAGGAATCGAGCTGTGGGCCATCCGTGATGTTTTCGCGAAATGTTTTTGTACTTGAAAACTCCGCCGGCGAAAATCCGCCGGCGGTGCGGCAGCCCCAGAGGCGCGGCGAGTTGAATTCGAGATGTTCGCGGTAATAGATGGCCTGCTTTTCGGACGGGCGGAGCGAGGCGAAATATGGCGGCAGCGGGACTTCCTTGACGGCAGGATCAACGAAGATGCGGCCCTGCGGGTCGTCGCTGTTGATGATCGGGATGAGGAGCTGCGGCGTTTCGAGCGGATCGAATTTGTTCGTCGTCGGCAGTTCCTTGTACCACGGCAGCAGGACGGAGAGGAAACACAGCGCGAAAAGCATGAGACGTGGAAAACGGAAGGTAGGGCGCGCTGGCTCAGCGCGCCGCGGCGGCGTGAGCCACGCCGCCCTACCAAGAATGAAATCAGCGCCGAAGGCGGCGAGCGCGGCGAGGCCGAGCGTGGCCCAGAGCAGATATTTTTCGGGATAGCGGAAACTGCCGACGAGCGGGAGCGATTGCCAGAATTTGAAGAACGATGGGAAGAATCCGCCGATGGCGAGAATCACGCCGCCGATAAAAAGCGCAAGCGCCCACAGGATGTGGCCGTGCTCTGCGAGCGCGGTTTTCTTTCGGAGGCGCTCTGAGAGCGCGGCCACAATCGCGAACATCGCCAGCAAAAACGGGACGAGGCCGATGTGGAAGGAGGAACACCACGGCGATTTCTTTTCGCCGAATGCAAGGTGATCGCCGAACCAGCCGTCGCGTGTGCCGTAAAAATGCGGAATGATCAGCTCGATCAAGCGCGCGGGATGGAACGAGCGTTCGGCGGCCTCGGCCAACGGCATCCCGGCGGCGCGATAGGAATATTGCGACCAGTCCCACGCAGGAAGCAACTGCGGCGCGGACAACAAAAGGCCGAGAAGAATCCCGAGAAGAACCACAGATGACACAGAGAACACAGATATGAACTTGGAAGATTTCGGCGAGGAGCCGATCTGCACGTCTGTGCCATCTGCGAAATCTGTGGTTGAATTTCTTCGGAACAGAACCAGCAACATGATCGCAGGCACGGTCAGGATCGCCTGTTCCAGATCGCCGCCATAAATCAGCATCACGAAGCAGCCGGCCATCGCGAGGATGCGGCGGCGCGCGGTCGTGTCGGCGACGGCGATCCACAGCGCGAGCGGAATCCACGGCAGTGGATAAAAGTTGTGGGTGTCCCACATCGAGCGCATGTAGCCGGACGCGCCGAAGGCGAGCGCGCCGATGACGGCGGCGAGCGGGCGCAGCTTCAGGCCGCGCTGCAAAAACAGGTGCATGAAAAGAAACGTGAGCCAGACGTGGACGAAGAGGAAAAGCTGGTAGCCGAATTTGAGCGGCAGGAAATAGACGAGCAGCTTCATCGGATAGAACACGCCGGCGTTGATGTTTTCGAGCAGCGGCGTGCCGCAGCAAAACGACGAGGCCCAGAACGGCCAGTGCCCGGCGAGAATTTGCGCGCGCGCCTCCTGCACCATCGGCCACGTATAGATCAGCGTGTCCCACCGGAACAGGCTGCGGCCCGGCACCAGCAGTTCCCCGGCGAAGACGAACGCCATCGCGAGGTAAAACAGCGCAAGGGTGACGACCCGCGGCGACTGGGGGGTGGTCCGGTTCATGCGCCCCCCATCCAATCAGGCAATCCCGGCCTTGTTTTATGCAACACGATGTACTCACGGACTATATACGCTACATTGGTGGACACTTCCCGGCTGAAAAGGCATGTCTTCCAACGGCTGGAGGAAGTCTCCCGATGGCTGGAAGAAGTCTTCCAATGACCGGAAGAAGTCTTCCAACGGTCGGAAGACGTCTTCCATTGTTCGGGTGATTTCCTCCAACGATGCGAGGACCTCTTCCATCGACGCGAGGACATCCTCCTCACATGCGATGACCTCTTCGCAGGACGCGAGGACCTCTTCCATAGACGCGATGAAGCCCTCCCAACATGCGAGGACATCACCCAGCCTTCCGAAGGTGTCCTCCAGCCACCGGAAGACCTCTTCCAATGACCGGATGAAGCCACCGCAACATGCGAGGAACTCTTCCATAGGCGCGATGATGCCCTCCTCACATGCGATGACGTCATCACAGGACGCGATGACCTCTTCCATAGACGCGATGAAGCCCTCCCAACGTGCGAGGACGTCATCCCAAAACGCGAGGATGCCCTCCAAGCATCGGAAGACATCATGAAAGAGCCTCGCGAGATGCCGCCTGCCGCAGTTTCCAATGATTGGAAGTTTGCGCACCCGCCATTTCCAATCATTGGAAGTTCCGATGCGCTGTTATCTCGTGGCGGGTTCATTTTGAATTCGTTTCAGGAAATCCTTCGCTTGGTCGAAGCCAGGGTCAAGCTGGACGGCGCGCGTCGCGTTGCTGATGGCGGCGGATTTGTTGCCGCCGAGCGCGTCCATGACGGCGAGGTTGAACCAGGCCTGCGCGTGTTTGGGATTCAGCTTGATGGCGTTTTGGAACGCGGCGCGCGCTTCGTTGGTTTTGCCCATTCCGAAAGATGCGTTGCCGGCCAGAAAGTGCAAATCGGGCGAGGCGGGATCAATCCGGATTCCCTTGATCGCATAGCCCAGCGCGTCCTCGACGAGCGCGCCGTCGCCGGTCTGCGTGGCTTTTTCGAGCAGGTGCGTGGCGGTGTTGTAACAGTCGAGCGCGCGGAAATCGGTGCCGGCGATGGGCCAGAAGGCGACGATGAAGCCGAGCGGTACGGCGCATAGCCAGGCGAGTCCGCGTCGCGAAGTTGAGATTTGAGATATGAGATTTGAAATTTGAAATTTGCGATCCGCGATTGCGATAAAGACCGGCCTCAATCCGACCGCGCCGACGACGCAGAGGAGCGGGACGACGGTGAGGCGATAGCGCGAGGTGATGAAAAACATGACGATGGAAATCATCGAGGTCGCGGCGATGAGGCGGACGACTCCGCAGCGGCGCGCGGTGAGCAAGCCGGCGAATCCGAAAACAGAAATGATGCCGAAGCCGGGCCAGACCGGCCAGGTGAACGCGGTGCCGGTGAGCCGCAGCATCGGGAGCATCCGCAGGTCGTCGTACTCGGCGGCGTTCCAGAATTTCAGGAATTTCTTCGCGATCAGCGCGGCCTCGCGGCCGGGATTTTCGCGGATGAATTTTTTCGCGCGGTCGTTCCAGTATTTCGAGAACTCGGCGGCGGCGGGCTTGTGGCCGACGGCGCGCGCGACCTCGTCCTGCGCGTCGGCCAGCAGGTTGCCGCGGTCGCCGCGGAAGCCGTCGGGCAGCCAGGGATAGCCGGTGGCTTTTTCGTCGTTGCCGAGCCAGAAGTTGAAGCCGCCGTGCGCGGTGATGAGCACGAATTTTCCCTCGGCGCGAAAATTGTGCAGCGAGATCGGAGCGATCGGCAGCGCGGCGGCGGCGATGAACGCGAAGACTTTCGCGATGGCGGACACGCTGAAGCGTGGACACCGAACGAGAAATGCGATGATGAAAGCCACGGCGACGACGATGCTGATGAGCAGCATGCCGGCGAAACTCAGGCAAACGACGCCGGCGAAAATTCCCGTCGCGATCCATTTCCACAGCGGCGTGCGACTCGTGAAGCCGTGGAAGATATTCGCGAGGGCCAGGACGAAAAACGCGTTGAGCGTGTTCGGCATGTTCAGCGCGGAATACGTGATCGCGAGCGGATAGGTCGCGAACAGCAGCGCGCCGCCGAACGCGGCCCAGCGCGGCGCGCCGCAGCGGCGGGCGAGCTTGAAAATCAGCGCGACGGTCGCGGTGTCCACCAGCGCGCCGAGCCACGCGGCGAAGAGCAGCGCCTTCGTTCCGGCGACGCAAACGATGGCGCCGAGCAGCCAGGCATAAAGCGGCATGTATTGGAAGACGCCGTCGGGCAGCCAGTGGCCCTCGGCGCAGCGCTGCGCGATGGAATAATAAAGCCAGCAATCGTTGCCGCCGCTGACCGGCACGAACAGCGGCGACGCGGCGAAGCGGACGAGAAAGATGATGCGCAGCGCGAACGCGATGGCTGCGAGGATCAGCACGAGGCGTCGGTCATCGAATGGACGGGGCGGCATGGCGCGCAAATCAATAACGGGGCGGATGGCGGATCGCAAGGGGGCAATCGCAAAGTTCCAATGATTGGAAAAGTCGGCCGCGCAAATTTCCAATCATTGGAAGTTGCGCGGCGGGGCGGGTTCACTGGTCAACGTAAGGAACGGCGAAGACGGCGCAGGCGTTTTCCGCATCCACGACGTAGTGCCAGCCGATGATGTCGCCGGCGGGCAGGTCGAAGCAGACGTAGCGGTTGTCGAGCCAGGCAACGCGTTCCATCGGGCGGTTCGGCCAGGTGTTGCTGACGAAGGTGGCATAGGGCCGGCCGTTGTGCAGCAGCACCAGCACCGGCACGCGGTAGCCGTAGAACTGGTGGTGCGTCGAGTCGATGGACGCCGACAGCGTGTGACCGGCGTTAGTCACCGCGTTTTGCGCGGGCGGATCGAACAGCGGCAAAATGCCGTCGCTCTTCGTCAGATCATTGACGTGGTAGGAGGACGATTTTTCCTGATGCACCGCGATCTTGTGGCGGTGCGGATCGGGATATTTCGTGATGTCCACCGTGGCGCAGCCGGCGCAAATCAGCGCGACGAGTCCGATGCGGAATCGCGTAGCCGCTGCGGCTGCGCGCGTGACGAGCCGGGTCACGCGTGCTCCAGTTCGCCGCGGAAGACGTGCAACGCCGGGCCGAGCAGCGTCACGTTCGTCGCGCCGTCCGCGGTCGGCGAATAATTCACTTCCAGCACGTCGCCGCTTGCGCACGTGATTTTGACGGGCGGCGTCACCCAGCCGACTTTGCCCGCGATCAGGCCGCACGCGACCATGCCGGTTCCGCACGCGAGCGTCTCGGCTTCGACGCCGCGCTCGTAGGTGCGCACGCGTAGCGAATCCGGGCCCGTGATTTCGATGAAATTCGCGTTCGTGCCTTTCGGCGCGAAATCCGCATGATTCCGGATGGCGCGGCCGAGCGTCTGGACATCCGTGGATGCGAGGTCGTCCGCGAGGATCACCGCGTGCGGCACGCCGCTGTTCACGAAATCATATTCAAATGCTTGTCCCTCGACCTTGATCGTCTTTCGGAACAGCCAGTCCTTTGGCTCCGTCATGAAAAGTTGAACGAGATCGCCGCGGGCTTCCGCGCGAACGATGCCGGCCGGCGTCTCGATGCTCATCGTCCCCGGCGCAGCGCCAATTTCGTGCGCGAGTCTCGCAATGCACCGTGCGCCGTTGCCGCACATGTCCACTTCGCCGCCGTCCGGGTTGAAAAACCTCATCCGAAAATCCGCGGCCTTCGACGGCTGGATCAGCAGCACGCCTTCCGATCCGACGCCGGTGCGCCGCGCCATAGCGGCCGCCAGCCATTTCGAATCGCCGCACGGAAATGTCAGCGCACGATCATCCACGACGAGGAAATCGTTCGACGCTCCGTGCATTTTCCAAAAAGGAATTTTCATTTTCCGAATCTCAAAAAAAATCTTCTAGCCGTCCGCGGCAGCCTGTCACGGCTCCCAGAGGTACTGGATTTTCGGCCGCGCGGCATTCTTCAAACTTTCGAGCGTCAGCACCGGCATGCGGGCCTGCGCGCCGAACAGACGGTCGAGAATGTTCGCCC
The DNA here is from genome assembly GCA_903906425.1 of uncultured bacterium. Lineage (GTDB taxonomy): Bacteria > Verrucomicrobiota > Kiritimatiellia > CAIVKH01 > CAIVKH01 > CAIVKH01. The sequence continues at coordinate 30,507 of CAIVKH010000009.1, read as the reverse complement.
GGTTCTCATAGCGAACGACCTTGATTTCTTTTTCGCCGAGAAGTCCCGCCATCTTTTCCACCGCGTCATCCCAATAGCCGATCTGATCCACGAGCTTGAGTTTCAGCGCCTCGGTGGCGTCGAATACGCGCCCGTCGGCCAGTTCGCGGAGCGTGTCTTCCTTGATCTGCCGGTTCTCCTTCACGATGCCGAAGAACCGTCCATAGGTCGCATCAATCATCTTTTGCAGCAGCGCGACCTGGTTGGAATCAACCGCGACGAACGGATTGAGCAGGTCCTTGTTTTTGCCGGACTTGATCGTCACGTCCCTGACACCGATTTTTTCGCTGAGTTCCTTGACGTTGTACGACGACATGATCACGCCGATGGAGCCGACGATCGCCGTCGGCTCGGCCACGAGCCAGTCGCCGGCCATCGAAACGTAGTAACCGCCCGACGCGGCCAGATCGCGCATGAAGACGCAAACCTTGCGCTTGTCGTCGCTGTCCTTGAAATCCTTCAGCGCCGAATAAATCTCATCGCTCGGCGTGACGCCGCCGCCCGGCGAATCCACTTCGAGGATGATGCCGCGGATTTCGTCGTCGTTTTTCGCCGCGCGAATCTGCGAGAGGATATTCTCGATCTTGTCCTGCGGCAGATCGAAGAACCCGCCCTCGCTCTCGCGCATGATGATTCCCTCGACGGCGATGCGGACGACCTTCTTGTCGCCGTGGCCGTATGACCAGACTTCGTGCATCTCCGGCTCCTCGTCCACAGGGCGTCCCTTCGTCAGCAGGTGCCGCGTCTTGCCCGCCATGGAAATCCGCGTCGCGCCCCTGGCGAACAGCGAAACCGCCAGCCCGGCATTCATCACGAGGCTGACGGCCAGCACGATGGTCAGCAGCCCCACCACGATCCACAGTCCCGTATTCGATCTCTGTTTGTTGGTTGTCGATCCATTCATGCGCGGTATCTTACGCCACGAAGCTTTGATTGCAATGATCTGGAAATCACATGCCGTGCGGGGTGCAAACGCCTCCGAGATGATCGGCCGGCTGGCCGCGGAAATACGGCCCGCCTTCGGCAATCACGCCATCGACCTCGCCGTGTTCATCGTCTCCCCGCACTTCGCTGACGCCTACGCGCAACTGCCCGCGATGCTTCAGGAACACCTGCCCTGCCGCGCGCTCATCGGCTGCAGCGCCGGCGGCGTTGTCGGCGGCGGAATCGAATTCGAAAACGAGCCTGCAATGAGCCTCACCGCCGCGCATCTGCCCCACGTAAAAATCCGCGCCATCGCCAACGACACCGAAAACATCCCCGACGAGGATGCGCCCCCGCAGGTCTGGCGCGAATGGCTCGGCCTGACCGGCCTCGACGAAGCCAACTTCATTATCATCGCCGACCCGTTCACCGCGCGCCTCGAACCCCTGCTCATCGGCCTCGACTACGCCTTTCCCGACGGCGTCAAAATCGGCGGCCTCGCCAGCGGCGCACGGCAGGAAGGCGGCAATGCGCTGTTTCTCGACGGCCGCGTCCTCAACCGCGGCATCGTCGCCGTCGCGCTCAGCGGCAACATCGCCATCGACACCATCGTCGCGCAGGGCTGCCGGCCCATCGGCGAGCCGCTCTCCGTCACCGCCTGCCAGCACAACATTATTCAAACCGTCAATGGCATGACCCCGCTTCACTATCTCGGCAGCCTCGTCGAGCAGCTCAGTGAATACGACCGCGCCCTCATGCGCACCTCCCTGTTCATCGGCCTCGCCGTCGATCCCTTCCTCACCGCGCCCGCCCGCGACGACTACCTCATCCGCAACCTCGTCGGCATCGACTACCAAACGGGAATCCTCGCCGTGAACGCGCTGCTGCGCGAAGGCCAGATCGTCCAGTTCCACCTCCGCGACCGCGCCACATCCGCCGAAGACCTCGACGCGCTGCTGCGCGCCCACGCCGCCCGCACCCGGACACCCGCGCAAGGCGCGCTCATGTTCCAGTGTGTCGGCCGCGGTCGATTCCTCTACGGCGAAGACAGCCACGACTCCCAGCAATTCCTCTCGCGCCTCGGCCCCGTTCCGCTCGGCGGATTTTTCTGCAACGGCGAAATCGGCCCCGTCGGCGGCGCGACGCATCTCCACGGCTACACCAGCTCTTTCGGCCTTTTCCGCCCCGCGCAGTGATCGGACCGCCAGCGGATTTTTCCAATGATTGGAAACTTACGCCGCCGGAATTTCCAATCATTGGAAAAATCCGCCATCGCGCGGCGCGTCGGTAATCCGGCGGCGGCTACTCCGAAATCTCGCGGGCAATCCGCGCGGTCGCGGCCGAGTGGGCCTCGCGCGTGCTTTCCGGCAGCGCGAAGAAAAATGCGAGTTCGCCTGACGGCTGCCATTTCGCGCCGGGCGCAAGCTCGACGTCGGCTTTTTCGCGCACGTCGGAATGGAAACAGGTCGGGCAGTCTTTCCAATATTCGCCCATCAGTTTTCCGCCGGGCGCAAACCAACAGCCGACTTCGCTGCCGTGCGCGCGATCGGCCCAGCCGCATAAAGTCTGGTAATAACTCGGAATGTCGTTGAGCGTTTCGATCTTCGCCGGATCGCCGTCGGTCGTCGGCGACATGAAATGGAAGAGCTCGCTGAGCAGCCACGATTTCGTTCCGGTACTTTCAGCCGAAATTCCCTGGCTCGCGATCCAGCCGCTTTCGTTTTTCGGAATCCAATACCGCATCACCGCCTTCGCGGCGCGCGGATCGCCGCCCTGCGGGATGAATGAAAACTCAATGTCCACGGCGTTCGCCTTTTCGTTTTCGCGCCGCGCCACGATCCGCGCTGCGTACGGATGCAGCCAGAAATCAATTCCGTCGCGGAAATGTGCGAGCGGGAAAATCTCCGCCACGAGCCGGCCGTCGAGCGACATTTTCCATTTCGATGCGCCGGCCGGAAATTCGAACGCGATCTTTCCGGATTTGAATTCGAGATGCTGTGGAACTTCGCCGGAAATTTCCTTCGCCTCGCGCAGCCACACCGGCGGCTTTGCGGCGTTGCCGCTGACCGCGGGACGAAAATTTCCCTCGCGATGGTGGCGATAAACTTCGCGATTGACCGCCGTCGCCGCGGCGGTGATCGCCGGATACGGCTCGTCATTTTCGGCGATCAACCCGTAGTTGCTGTCCTCGGGAAACGACGCGGAAATTCCGAGCGCCGGTTCGTCGAGATACATGAAATAGGAGGAGCCGACCATGAACGGCTCGCGGAAAAGAAAATCCTGGAAGAACGAAAAACAGCTGGCTCGCTGCGCCTGCGAATCCACGCGCATCCCCGCGCCGTGCCGCGACGGCAGACCCGCGTCCAGCGCCGGAAAACTCCATTCCGTGACGGCCATCGGCTTGCCGGCTTTCGCGTGCCATTTCTCCACGAACTCCTGAACATTCGCCGGCACGCCGCGATCAACGTCAACGCGTGGATACGTGTTGAAGCTGACGATGTCGCAGTATTTGCCCGCGATGTCCCAGATGTCCGGCGCGTCGCCGGCAAAGCGGCAGCCGAGATTGAGATGATTCGGATCAATTTTCTTCAGCGCGTCGTTGCAGCCTTTGAAATAAAGCTCCGCGACGAGCCGGACGAAATCGCGCGCCAGTGAATTGCCAGCATCGCTGCGGGCATCGCGTGGCGTAACATCGGCGGCAAGCGCCGCGAAATCGGAAAATGCGGCTCCAAAATCTTCGTTGAACTTTGCGATGCTTCCACAATTCTTCTGCGCCAGTTCGACGAAAGCTTTCTTTGCCGGATGATCGGCCGGCTTCTTCCACGCCTCCTCGAAAAGTCCGCGCGGGCCGTAATGCTTGCCGAACCATTCCAGTTCGTTGTCGAGGAAATAGCCGAGCAGCCACGGATCATCGCGCAGCGGCGCGCATTTTTGCCGCGCGAGGAAATCACAGAATCGCGGCCAGTCGGGACTGAAGACGTTCGGGAATCCGGTCCACGTTGTCTTTTCGCACAGCGAGTCGCGGCCCGAAAAAGTCGAACCGAACGCGACAAACTCGATGTACGGCAGCCCGCGATGGCGCAGCGATGCCGAGTTGCCGGTCGCCAGCGTGTTGAAGCCCCACGATTTCAACCGCGCAAGGGTCGCAACGTCCCACGCTTCCTCGCTGCCGTATTTTTTCTCCGAGACGCGGCTGTACGGTGCGTAGCCGAGTTTCTCGCACCAGTGGCCGCGATAGTTCACGTGGTCGGTGCCGACCCAAAAGAACGCCGCGCCGTTCGGATCAATCAGCCAGTCGCGGCCGCCGATTTTTTCCGTGTGGAAAAATCCCGTCGTCTTCCCGCGGATTTCGGCATCGCCGGCGGCGTCATATTTCGGAAACGCCGCGGCTGGAGGCCGCGCGTGCAACTTCGAAACGTCGGCCTGAAAATCATCGAACGACGCGACGACGCAGGAAGCGCCGAGCTTCGGCGCGCCCCACGTCACCGCGCGCTTGTCGAAGGCGTAGGCGAATTCCGCGCGGACAGTTCCGTCCGTTTCGCTCACCGTTCCATCAATGCCGTCGCCGCGCAAAACGAGCTTGAGCCGGTACGGATGATTGAATTCCCACGAGAAATTTCCGGGGTTCCATTTTGTTGCCGTGAGCTTCGTCGCCGCTTCTCCGTGCGCGTTCCAGACATCGTCGAGCCGCTCGGACAGCTCCACAAAATGTTTCGAGCCGTTTTCCGGCGGAGCCTCGACCAGCGCGAGGTGCCAGTAATTTTTCGCATTCTGTCGGATCGTGACTGCCGCTGTGGCCCAGCCCGTCGTCACGCGTTTCGCGACACAGACGGTTGCCTCGACGGCGACCTCGTCGCCCGCGCCGATTTTTCCCGGGCCGGCAACGGAATATTCGCCGCCGCCGCGCTGCCAAAGTGCGCCATCGCGCACGGCCCAATCAATTGAATCGGCAGCCCACGCCGCCGGCAAATCCGGTCCCGGCGTCGAATCAAAATTCTCGTCCATCGCCAGCGCCGGCAACGCGGTGAAAAAAATACAGGCAAACGATCGCGCAAAATTTTTCATGTGGTCCTTGTCAAAGCTCGGGACTATTTCGCCGCAGCGTCCGCGCTGTCACGGCAAAGTTTCGGCTATCGCGGCTCATCGGCGGCGCACAGGAATTTTCCAATCATTGGAAGTTTGCGGAACCGGTCTTTTCCAATGATTGGAAGAAACCGGTTCGTGTTTTGCCAATGATTGGAAAAAAATTCCAATGGTTGGAAACTTTTCGATCGCGCCGCAGTCACCTCGCATTAACGCCGCCCCGGCTTGCCGGGGCGGCGCGCGCGGTCACAAAACGCCTTTGCTCGAGGGGATACCTTTGATGCGCGGGTTCTGTGCGGTGGCGAATAGCAACGCCTTCGCGACGCCTTTGAAAATGGACTCGATGGCGTGGTGGGGTTCGTTGCCGTAGAGCTGGTGGATGTGCAGGTTCATCCGGGCCTGCGTGGCGAAGGCGCGGAAAAATTCTTCGATCAGGTCGATGTCGAAGTCGCGGATTTTCTTTTTCTTCGTGGCGATGGAATAGACGACGAAGGGCCGGCCGCCGAGGTCGAGCGCGACCTGGCAGAGGGTTTCGTCCATCGGGACGAGGGACCAGCCGTAGCGGTTGATGCCTTTGCGGTCGCCGAGCGCGGTGTTGAGCGCGTCGCCGAGGGCGAGGCCGACGTCTTCGACGGTGTGGTGATAGTCAACGTCGAGGTCGCCTTTGCAGCGGATTTTCAAATCGAGCAGCGCGTGCTTGGCGAGCAGGTCGAGCATGTGGTTGAGAAACGGAATGCCGGTTTTGTTGGAATAGACGCCCGCGCCGTCGAGGTTCAGTTCGAGGCTGATGTCGGTTTCCTTCGTCGTGCGTTTGATTTTTGCGGTTCGGTTTTTCATGGCGACGCGAAGATAAGCGCGCGGCGGGGGAACTTCCAAGTTCCGAGTTTTGCGGTCAGGCGCGGAAAATCGCGCCGAGTTTTTTGCCGAGGATCAGGCTGCTGCCGGCGATGGTGACGGCGAGGAAGGCCATCGCCCAGACGCCGAGGGCGGCGGCGATGTAGCGGCCGGTGCCGATGAGTTGGAAAAGTTCGTAGATCGTTTTGGTGATCGGAAAATATTCCGTGCGCTGGGCGAGCATGATGCTGTCGCTGACTTCGAGCATCGAAAACGCGAAGGCGAGCAGCGCGCCGGCGATGAGGTTGGCGGTGATCAGCGGCAGCGTGATTTTCCGCATGCGCGTGAAAAATCCAGCGCCGAGGTTTGCGGCGGCTTCTTCGAGCGTGACGGAGGTTTGCTGGAGGCCGGCGACGGCGGAGCGGACCATGTACGGCAGGCGGCGGACGCTGTAGGCGATGACGAGGAAGAGCGTCGGGTTTGTCCGCACATCGAAAAGCTGCTGCCAGAGCGGGCTGTTTTTCACCCAGTCCTGGTTGCTGATTTGCGAGCTGATGGCGAGGTAGCCGAAAGCCATGACGAGGCCGGGCACGGCGAGCGGCAGCATCGCGAGCGCGTCGAGAATGCCGCGGCCGCGGATTTCGGAGCGGACGATGACGAAGGCGATGGCGATCCCGAGAACGACGTCGAAGGTGACGGCGAGCGACGAGAAGACGAGGCTGTTGCGGATGCTGCTGATCGTCATGTCGTGGCCGAGCGCGGCGGCGAAATGTTCGCCGGTGAAGGCGGCGGGCAGGACGGTTTTGTACCAGCTTCCCGGCGCGGAAATGCTGGTGAGGACGACGCCGATGTGCGGCGTGAGCGCGACGGCGATGACAGCAGCGAACGGCAGCAGGACGAGCGCGCCGCGCCAGCCGCGAACGTCGCGCGCGGCGGAGACCGTGGCGGCTTTGCTTTGCATGGCGTATGACTTTGATCCGAAGAGTACTTTGCTTATCGAATAAAGCCCGACGCTGGCGGCGAGCATGACGAAGACGAGCGCGAAGGGAAACGGATTGCTGCCGATTTCCTTGAGCGCGTCGAAAATCTGGACGGGCGCGCATTTCGAATAATTCATGATCAGCGGCGTGCCGAGTTCGGTGAAGCTCCAGATGAAGACGATTGTTCCGCCGGCGAAAATGCCCGGCATCGTGAGCGGCAGCGTGATTTTGAAGAACCGCCGCAGCGGTCCGCAGCCGAGATTTGCGGCGGCTTCTTCCATCGCGGGATCAATGTTCGCGAGCGCGGCGGAGGCGTTGAGATACAAAATTGGGTAGAGACCGAGCGCCTGCAACAGGACGACGCCGAGATATTGCGAGCGGCCGAGCCAGTCAATCGGGCCGAGTCCGAGCAGGGCGTTGAGCGCGCCGTACTGGCCGAGCATTTGTTGCAGGCCGATCGCGCCGACGAACGGCGGCAGGATCATCGGAACGAGAATCAAGCTGCCAACGATTTTTTTGCCCGCGAATTCGAAGCGGTTCGAAAGCCACGCGAGCGGAATGGCGACGAGCGCGACGAGCGTCGTGGTGCCGAGCGCGATGAGCAGGCTGTTGAAAAGGCCCTCGGCATAAATCGGATTTTGGAAAACGCCGGCGAGATATTTCAGCGTGAAGCCGCGCGAGTCGTGGAATCCGCCGGCGATCACCATCGCGAGCGGCGCGAGGAACAGCGCCGCGAAGATCAGCGCGGCGGCCACGAAGATGGAATGGGCTAGGCGGTTTCTCATTCGCCGTGGAAAGTAGGGGCGATCCGGCGCGGCGGCAAGCGGGCGTTCGGAATCAGAGGGCGTCCGGTTGACAGGATATTCCAATGGTTGGAAGTTTGCGACGGCGGGATTTCCAATGGTTGGAGGTTTGAGGTTCGTGTTTTTCCAATGATTGGAAATTTGCGAAGCGGGAGTTTCCAATGATTGGAAATTTGCGGTGGTGAAAGCGTCGGCGCGCCTTCCACGGCGCCGGAGGCGTAACGGGACGGCACGGGGATTGCTTCAATTTGGTTGCAACGGGAGTGCGGTTTGTGGCAAACAGCCGCGCACACAAGGCGTGAACAATTATGGCGAAATTTAGATACACCGCAATGGACAGCCGTGGAGTGGAAAGCCAGGGCGAGGTTGAGGCCGATAACCAGACGGCTGCGCTTTCGAAAATTCGCGAAAAAGGATTGTTCCCCACGAACGTCACCGACGGGGCCGCCCCGGCCGCTAAGCCCGGCAAGAAGCCTGCGCCCGGCGCGAAGACGCCTGCGGCGGCGGTGAAGAAAAGCGCGCTGAAGAAGAATATCAACATCAAGATTCCGGCCATCCCGACGCGGGTGAAGCCGAAGCAGTTGATGACGTTTACGCGGCAGCTGGCGACGCTGGTGGACGCGGGCCTGCCGCTGGTGCGCAGCCTGGATGTGCTGGCCAAGCAGGAGAAGCATGCCACGCTGAAGCGCGCGTTGGCGGAGATGGCCGAGGCGATCAATAGCGGCAGCACGTTCGCGGAGGCGCTGGCGCATCACCCGAAGATTTTCAACAAGCTGTATGTGAATATGGCGAAGGCGGGCGAGGTCGGCGGCGTGCTCGACCAGGTGTTGGTCCGGCTGGCGGAGTTCATGGAGAAGGCGCAACGGATCAAGAACAAGGTCGTCGGGGCGATGGTGTATCCGTGCGTCGTGCTCACGATGGCCATCGGAATTCTTTCGTTCCTGATGATTTTCATCATTCCGAAGTTCAAGGACATCTTCAAGGATCTGCTCGGCGAGGGTGGCAAGCTTCCGGCGTTGACCGAAGGCGTCATCACCGTGAGCAACATCGTCAGGAGCCACTATATTTTCGTGCTTATCGTTGTTGCGGTTGCCGTCGTGCTCATCAAGATGGCCGCCAAGACCAAGCCCGGCGCAATCGCGCTGGACTGGTTCAAGCTCAACGCGCCGATCTTCGGGACGCTGGTGAGCAAGACCGTCATCTCGCGCTTCAGCCGGACACTCGGAACGCTCATGACCTCCGGCGTGCCAGTGCTGCAGGCGCTCAACATCGTGCGCGATACCGCCGGAAATGAAATCATCGCCCGCGCGGTCAGCCAGGTCCACGACGCGGTGAAAGAGGGCGAAAATATGGCGCCGCCGATCGAGGCGACCGGCGTGTTTCCCGGCATGGTCGTCAGCATGGTGCAGGTCGGCGAGGAAACCGGCGACCTGCCCGAGATGCTCATGAAAATCGCCGACAGCTATGAGGACGAAGTGGATTCTGCGGTGGCGGGTCTCACCTCGATCATCGAGCCGCTGCTCATCGTTTTTCTTGCGATCATGGTCGGAACAATCGTCATCGCCCTGTTCCTGCCACTGATCAACATCATCGGCATTCTTGCGAAATAGGCCGGAGGCGCAGTGAGGCGCAATCACCGTGTGCAATTCTCGCGAGGCCGCAAAGACGGTTTTTCGCGAACCGAGTTTGTTTTCCTTTTCGCAATCGTTTTGTTTGCCGTTTCGGTCGCATTTCCTGCGCGCGAATTCGTCCAGCGCTGGCAGCGGCTGGTCATGGCGCGCGGCGACTTGCGTTCCATCGTCACCGCCATCCAGCATTTTCACGCTCGCTACAATGTCTGGCCAGGGCAGACCACACAGCGCGGTGACGTGCATTATGGGCGCACCCGCTCAAACAGCGATGTGATGAACGTGCTGCGAGCCGTCAGCGGGCCCGGAAATACTGATCATGCTGCCAACACCAACCGCATCGTGTTTCTTGACGTGGCGCCCGCCAGCCCCGGACTCTCCGGGCTAAATAATCGGGGCGAATTCCTGGACCCATGGGGCAGCCAATATCACATCGTCCTTGATCTGGATTACGACAACGTTTGCATTTCCTCCGACACGATCTACAACCGGATTCAGGGCGAAGGCGTCATCGCATGGTCCAACGGACCCGACGGAAAATCCGACACGGAAGACGATCTGCTTTCGTGGAAATGGGTGAGGCCGCGACCGGGCGTGCTGCCGTGACAAACGCTATCCGCGCCTGCGGCTTGGTCAGCGCTGAGGCAGCGGACCCGGCGCGAGGAAATCAACCGCTCTGCTCTCGCGGTTGGAATCGCCAAATTGAGTCCCGCTGCCAGGCAACAACTGGCTGCGAAGCTCGACCGACGCTCCGCTGACATCCTGAATCACGAACATCGGCTTCTGCCACGCCGGATCGTTGGGATCGGGTTTCGACTGCGGTTGAATGACCGGCGCAACCGGAGTGGTCGCATCCTGTTTGGCCAGGGTTCCCGCGCCGGCTTGATGATTCGGAGTCGTGTTATGGATCGCCACCGCGGCCAGGCACACGGCCATCGCACCGGCGATGGCGACGCGCCAGCTCTGCGCTCCGAAAAAGTCCCGCATCGTTTCCGCGAATGACGGCTCTTCGCTGATCTTTCTGCGAATCGCGGCAGCGTTCCGAATTTCGAACAACGGGTCCGGATGCTCGTATTTTTTCAGCGCAAGCAGTCGGGAGACGACGAGCGTGCGTTCGAACACTTTCCGGCAGCCGTCGCATCCGGTCACATGTTCGGCGCATGCGGCGGGCAAGTTCCGTCCGCCGGTTTCAAGGCATATCTGCTGGCATTCCGCGCAATTCATGGCGCAAACTCCACTAACTCTTTTTGCAACTGCTGCCGCGCATAAAACAGACGCGACCGAACGGTTCCGGCCGAGCATCCCACAATCTTCGCGATCTCTTCGTGTGGCACGCCCTCGATGTCATGCATCACCACAACCGTTCTGTGTTTTTCAGACAGCGTGAGGAGGGCCTTGTTCAATTTTTGTTGCAGCTCGCTCAGTTTCATGTCGCGGACCGGCGACTCGCGCGATGAAAGCGCGATATAATCGGGATCGCGTTCGACCGCCTGGTCCATGTCGTCGAGGCTGACCTTGTTCTGGCCGCGCTTGCGTTTCTTCAGGAAATTGATCGTGCGGTTGACCGCGATGCGGTAGATCCACGTGTAGAATGACGAGTCGCCCTTGAAGTAGCCGAGCGAGCGGTACGCCTTGACGAGAACGTCCTGAACCAAGTCTTCCGCGTCCTCGCGGTTGCCGGTCATGTTATAGACCAGCGCATAGATTTTCTTCTGATAACGGCCGACAAGTTCGTTGTAGGCATCAAGATCATGGCCGCGCGCCCGGTCAACGAGCGCCCGGATTTCGGCCGCCTCGGCGGCGGCTGCGGCAAGGGCTTCATCCGTGGCGGCAGATGGACTTTCCTCATTCATCCGTTTGATTTCGCCGCGCTCCTTCGCGGGTGCCGCCGCGCGCGACAGAAATCATCAACCGGCCGCTTCAACCGGCTGCGTTTCCACTGCGGCGTTCGCGGCAATAGCCCGTTCGATCACTTCGCGAACCTGCTCAAGGCCGGTGGACGGAACAATGATCGTGTCGCGCCGCCCGCCGACATCTTCAGTGATCTTCAGGAATCGTCCACGCGGATTTTCTTTGAGATCAAAAAAGAACTGCTTTCGTTCGACCTGAATCTTCTCGCTTAAAATAACATTTTCCATTGCTGCACTCCATTCTCCCCCCAGCCGACATGACCGCCACACCCGCAAGTTTTCGGGCTCAACTTCAACCGGCGACACATACAACTGCAGCAGGCCGCCACGCAAGCAAAACGATTGTCTTTTTAGAAGGGCGCAAAAAGCGAATTATCGCTGCCGCCGAACCAGCCCAGATTGCTCTGCGTGTACGGATCATCATAGGGCGTGGTCAGTTCTTCCCACGAGACGTGGCCATCGCACCAGACCACGCCGCACCGTCCGGTATGGCGGAAGTGAATCGTTGGCGTGGCCGGATAAGCCATCGTGACCGGCGGCGAGTCGCTCGGCGCGAAGATTGATTCGGCAAACGAATATTCGATCAGCACCGGCGTGCCGTTCTGCCCGTCCAGATATGCCGTGTCGGTGAACATCACGACGCGCGACGGATCGCGGATCAAATCCGGCTTCATGCCGGTCGCGCAGTTCGTTGCGCCGTACATATACGCTTGCGAACCGACGCCCCACTGGTTGTAGCCGTAGCCGCCGCAGCCGGCCTCGAAACCGGGCTGAACATTTTTCAGCGCCGGGCACGCGCGCACGAGCCTGTCGCCGCCGAGATACGGCGCCAGCGGCCCCTTCGATCCGTCGAAAACCGAGCCTCGGCTCGCCCTCGTGCCGTGCCAGCGCTGCAGGTTGGCGCCCCGGATGTCCGCCGCGGCCGCCGCATAAAATTCGTGGTCATCCCCATAAACCGCATTGGCCTTCTCGATTTGCTGCAGATTCTCCGCACACTTGCCCTTTGCGCCGGCCGCCAGCGCGCGCGACACGCCCGGCACCAGCAACGCCGCCAGCAGCGCGATGATCGCGATGACCACCAGCATCTCCACCAACGTGAACGCCGCGCGTGCAGGAAAATTTCCAATCATTGGAAACCTCCATTTCGCAAACTTCCAATGATTGGAAATGGCGGCGCCGGAGATTTCCAATCATTGGAAACTGCGGTCGCGGGTCGGGGCGGGCCGTCTGAAATTTCAGATTTCAAATTTCAAATCTCAAAGCAAAAGATTCCGGGTTCAAATTCGCAAGCTCCGCCGTCAGGGCGCGCGCTGTCTTTGGAGGCGGTAAAATCGGGAGGTGCCGGCGTCGGGGTCGGTCACCGAGCGCGTCGTGTCGTTGCCGATGACCTGCGCGCCGAGATTCGTCCACACGCCGTCCGGCGCGTTGGCGACCTGAACCTGCCAGAGGTTGTTGGTGACGGCAAACCATGCGAGCGTTTTGCCGCTCCGCATGGAAAGGCCGCCGCTGTTGATCACGCCGACGGCGCGCAGGTCGAAGCCGTCGGTGGTGGCGTTCGGCGCGGGGTTGGGCCAGCCGGTGGCGTAGTTGAAATACGGATCGTAAATCGGCCGGTTCGACGAGTCGAAGGTCGATCCGTCGCCAACGATGTCCACCAGCCGGATGTAGCGGATGCAGTTGAGATCCACCGCCCCGCTGAGGACATTGGGATTTGTCCGCAGCGCGGAAAGATCGAACGGCGTTCCGAGTTGCACGACGTGTTTTCCGGCAAGCCCGTCAATCAGCGTCGCGTCCTGGCTGGCCCAGTATTTTTTCGGCGTGTAGTCGAAATTATAGATCACATTCGTGCCGAGAAATTGCGACGGAAAGCGCGCCCACGCGTTGGTCGTGGTGGCAACTTCGACGAAGGCCAGTTCGACAAAGGTGTAGCGGTTCGTGTCGCCGCTGCGCACCGTGCCGTCGGTGAAACCGTTTTCGAAGACGGCGAAATCCGCGCCGGGGCCGTCGCAAATCGTCTCGTCGAACGCGACGATGATCGATCCGCCGTTGCCCAGCGACAGGACGTGCATGTCGTTGTTGGTCGCGATGGCCGGTTTGCCGATCACGGCCGTTGCCGGATCGGTCGGACTTCCACTGTCGTCATTGGCGAACCCACCGCTGTTGTCTGGGTGCTGATAATTGACGACACCGGAAATCCACGAATGGAAGACCGACGAAGACATTGGAATGCCGCTTTGGTCGCTGCCGAATGGTCCCGCCGCGCATGCGGCGAAGACCAGAAAGGCGGACGACAGCGCGGCGATGACGCCGCGCGTCTTCATGGTGTCACGACTTGAAACCCGCTTGCGCCGATCTTCGCCTGCCAGAGGCCGCCGGTGGAGCGGAACGTCCAGAACATCCCGCCGGCCGGATCGAAAACGGCGATGTCCGCTTTCTGGTCGCCGTCATAATCGGCGGGCACGGGAATGCAGCCGGGGAAACCAAACTGGATCGAGACAGGCTTGCCGTCGCTGCTGCGGATGATGTGCCAGACCGCGGTGGTGTTGTCGAAAACGGCGATGTCGGTTTTCCCGTCGCCGTCATAATCGGCGGGCACCGGCGTCGCGCCGGACCAGCCCCACTTCGCCAGAAGCACGAGCGCGTCGCCGGACGGTTCGATCCAGCTTCCGGTACCCGGAACGTAAACGCAGAATTCGTCGCGGCCGTTGCCATTGTAATCGCCGGGAACGGGAATGCCGCCGGGAACTACTGCCGGCGGCACGACCGGTACGACCTTCGCCGGCTTCGAGAGCGGCTGCATCACGGACCAGATCGTCAGCACGCCGGTCTTGCGATTGTACACGGCCGGATCGGTCTTGCCGTCGCCGTCATAGTCGGCCGAGGCGGGAATGTTGTTCGGGCCGGCCGGCAGTTTGATGACAGGCACGGGCGTCGCACTCGTTGAATAGACCGGCGAACTGTAGCGGATGCTCCACTGCCCGGTGAGCGGATTGCGCACGGCCAGATCGCCGAGGCCGTCGCCATCGAAATCGCCGATGACCGGCTGGCCGTTGCGGCAACCAAATGTCGCCGTGTTCGTGCCGCTGGATTCCGGCGCGATGATTTTCCACGCGGCGGTTTTGGGGTTGAACAGCAGAAGGTTTGCGATGTGATTTCCATCCGTGTCTTTTTCCGTCCAGAACGGTCGCAGCGCATAAATCTTGCTGCTGCCGACCGACCAGTCGGTGAACAGCACGACGATTTCGCGCGTGTACCAGTTCTGCGAAACCTGCTGGATTCCGTAGCCGCCCGCATCATCCGTCGCGACGGTTTGCAGCAGCCGGCCGGTGAGCGGATCGTAGGCGTTGAGCGAATTGTTGAAATCAACCGCAGCGAGCAGACGGTCCTTCGGGTCGAATGAAAGATACGCGCCCCACGCGTTGCTCACGACGACCTGCGGATTCGGATCGAACGACGAGTTCCACTCAAGCGGCGGCATCGGATATATCGGCCCGATGATGATCGTATTCGTGTCGGCATATTTCACAATCGCGCCGTTGTTCTGGTCCGCATAATAAATTCCATCGCCGTCGCGCACGACGATTCCGCCCGAATAGCCGCCGTTGGTCACGAATGACGAAACCGAATTCGAAACCGGATCGTACGCGAGAATTTGTGTGCCCGCCCCGCCCGGATTCGCGACGACATAAATTCTTCCCTCCAAGTCCGCCGAGGCATCAAACAGGCCGTCCATCTCGAACAGATTCGTGTACACGCCGTCGCGCAGCCGTCCGAAATTGTACGGGAACGGCGGGGAAAAACTCGCCGCGCCGGCCGCAAAGACATCGCCGTTGATCGCCGCCACCGCCGACACACTGCTGTTTGGCGCGATCGCTCCGTACGACGCGAAGCCGTCGCTGAACGGAAGCGCCCATCTGAAAATGTTCGTTCGCACGCCGCAATACATCGCGGACCCGTCTTGGTCGAGCGTCAGGCCGCCGGCGGTCCCCGCGGCACCGGAATCGAAAACGGTGCGGACGCGGTAGCCCGGCACAACCTTGAGCGCGGCATGGGCCGCGAACGAAAATGCGGAGGTGAAAAAAAACGCGGCGCACGCACGCGCGAAAAAACGACAGGACGACTGCATGACTTTTCCTTTCGCCCCAAACTGCGGGGGCTTTCGGTGATCGCCGCCGCGGCTCGCGGACAAAGCCCGCGAAAAAACCCGGCGGTATATTTTGCAGCCATCGTGAAATCACGTCTTCTGGCTCACGGCATCAAACCTTGCCCTCGCCTTCCCAATCCCGTTCACCGGGAAAAGTGGCCAATGGGGCTTGTAGCCGTTTACAGCGGCGCGACCGCGTCCGATTCTCACGGACTTCCGTTGGATCGCACGACCGAACTGCAACGATCAGCCCACACACTAGATCATCGCCCGCGCATCCGTCAATTCGCGATCGGCACCCGGCGCGCCAGGCTTCCAATGATTGGAAATCGCGCCCACGGAATTTTCCAGTGATTGGAAATTG
The DNA here is from genome assembly GCA_903906425.1 of uncultured bacterium. Lineage (GTDB taxonomy): Bacteria > Verrucomicrobiota > Kiritimatiellia > CAIVKH01 > CAIVKH01 > CAIVKH01. The sequence continues at coordinate 14,798 of CAIVKH010000009.1, read as the reverse complement.
GACGAACGAAAACTTCCAATGATTGGAAATTTCGGGCGCGCAAACTTCCAATCATTGGAAGCCACCGCGGGCCGCACCGGATCGGGCGCGGCCGGTTTCACGGCCGCGCCTTTTTGAAAATGCCCTGCTAAAGATTTTGACTCCGCGGGGCGGACGCGGCACTGTTGAATTTCACGAGCAGAGGAAATCTCTTGAGTTCCGAAGTCATCTATCAGCGCGTCCGGCAGATCACCTGTGCAAATTGCCAGCAGACCATCAACGTGGCCATGCAGAAGCCGTTCACGCAGATCGAGTGCCCGCATTGCAAGTCCAAGCTGAATGTGCCGGCGATGCTCGGCCCGTTCATGCTGCTGGATGTGCTCGGCACCGGCGGCATGGGCGCTGTGTACCGCGCGATGGACCAGTCGCTGGGCCGCTTCGTTGCCATCAAGGTGATGAAAAAACAGCTCGGCGACGACCAGAAGCTCATCGAAAGTTTCCTGCGCGAGGCGCGTGCGGCGGCGGCGCTGAACCATGCAAATATCGTGCAGATTTATTCGTGCGGCGAACAGAGCGGGCAGCCCTACATCGCGATGGAGCTGGTCTCCGGCGGCCGGCTCGACCTGATGATGGAGGGCGGCACGCAAATCGACGAATCGCGGCTGCTCGAAATTGCGCTGGATGTCGCGAAGGGTCTTTCCGCCGCAAATGAAGTCAACCTCGTCCACGGCGACATCAAGCCGGCCAACATCCTTTTCGACAAACACGGCGTTGCAAAAATTGTGGACTTCGGCTTGGCGCAGTTCGTCAACCGTTCGCAGGAAAAGGGCGAAATCTGGGGCACGCCGTATTACATCTCGCCGGAGCGCGCACGCGGCGGCAAGGCCGACCATCGATCCGACATCTACTCGCTCGGCGCAACGCTCTACCACGCGCTGTCCGGCAAACCGCCATTCGACGGGCCGACCGCCAGCGATGTCGTCGTCGCCCGGTTGCGGCAACCCGTGCCGGACATTCTCGAACTGCGGCCCGACCTGAACAAGATCACCGTTGACCTGATCAACCGCATGATGGCCGCCGATGTCTCGGTTCGCTATCCGACGTCCGCCTCGCTTCTGGCTGACATGCGCGATGCGCTGGCTGCGGCAAAAGCCAGCGCGCCGGCACTTGGTCCAGCCACCGACAAGAAGAAACAGATCATCGTCGGGGCCATCGCCGCGGTCATCGTGATCGGCGGCGCGATCGGTTATTTTACGTCCGGCAAAAAAGGGGGCACCCCCGCACCTGGGACACAGACAAATCCTGCCCAAGCGGCAACGAACGCCGTCGTCACGCCGTCGCCCGAGGCGAGAGGCCCGGGCGAGACATTCTTCCACGATGACGAGCGTCCCCTGATCGCGGCCATGAAGTTTCCGCCGGCTCAGCCGATGATTTTGGTGTCGAATCTCACGGCATTTGCCGCGTCGGTGCCGAAAAACAGCGGCCGCATGTTGTGGGTGGATTTGCTGGAAGGCCTTGGCTGGCGTCTGGCAGGACAGGAAGGCGAGGCCGCCGGGCCATGGACGCTTGCCAGCAATGCCGAAATCAGTTCGGAGGAAAGCCCGAACAACATGCCGCGCATCATCGCAAATTTCTTGATGGCGCGGATGAATGCCGACCGTCTCAAGGAATATTGCAAGGCGAAGCCCGTCTGGTACGGCGATCTGGCCGCGCTGTATCAGGCCAGCGAATTGCTGCAACACCGAAATTATATCGATGCCCGGCCGCTGCTGGATCGCTACGCTGACGCGAGCAACAAGGTTCCGGCGTGGGCCTACGCTCTTCAGCCGTCCGTCAAATCGTGGATCACCACGATTGATAAATTCATCGCCGCAGGCGAACCCGCGAAGACCAGGAACGATCATAACGCCATCCAGGCCGCGTGGGATGCCGCGAAGAAGGACTTGCCGCCGCTCATCCAAAAAATTGATTCGAGCGCCATGCTCGCCGGCGTCGGCCCCGGATCACCCGCCGCATTGAAAGCCGCCGCCGCTGCCGACAAGAAGATTATTGATGCTGCGTTCGAAGACGAAAAAAACGGGACCATGCAGCAGCGCGATTACACCGGCGCCGCCGACAATCTCGTCGCGCTCAACCAGAAACTCACATCGCGCGAAGGCCGCGAATATCTCGCCACCGTCGTGAACCGCCTCGACCGCATGGACGCCGTGAAAAACATCATCATCACAGGTGTCAAATCCGCCCCATGCAAGGAACGTACTGATCTCGGTGGCGACGTCACCGCAGCTGACGCAAAAGGATTCAAGGCGGCAAACAGGAACCGCAAGTGGACCGAGATCAGCGATGGCACCATGGTTCAGATTGCCGCCTATTACGTGAACAGCAGCACTGAATCCGACAAGAAGATCGCGGACAATTTCGTCTCTCTCGCCGTTTTTTGCGCCGTGAGCGGCGACAAGGGCGATGCAAAGAGATTTGCCGACAAGGCGCGCGCCAAGGATGCCGGCAGCGCAGCCGTCCTTCAGAAACTCATGCCGTCAAACTAGGCCGGCTGCTTCAGTGCAGATAGGCGACGGCGTTTTTAAATATTTTCAGGCCGAGGCCTTTTTCCGGCAGCTCACCGCGGATCTTTTGCAGATCCCATTGCGGATGATTTTCGGGAAACAGATACGCCTCCGGATGCGGCATCAACCCGAAGATGCGGCCCGTCGGATCGCAAAGCCCGGCGATGGCGTTCAGCGAGCCGTTGGGATTCTGCGGAAATTCCATCGTCGACTCGCCTGTCTTCGGATCGGCATATCGGCACGCGGCCAGTTTCTTCGATTCGATCTGCTCAAGCACCGATTTGTCCGTCGTGAAAATCTTCCCTTCGCCATGGCGCGCCGGCAGCGGCATGAGCTCGATGCCGCGCGTGAAAACGCAGGGCGATTCTTTTTCAAAGCGCAGCGTCACCCAGCGATTCTGGAAATGACCGCAATCGTTTTGCATCAGCGAAACGCTTTGCGTGAAATAGTCTCCGTTTGTCGCAGGAAGCAAACCGAGCTTTGTCACAATTTGAAAACCGTTGCAGACGGCGAGCACGAGCTTGTCATCGCAGATGAATTTCTGGAGTTCGTCCCGAAGATGATGGCGGACGCGGTGCGCGAAAACCAAGCCCGATCCCATGTGGTCGCCGTAGGAAAATCCGCCGATGAACATCAGCGCGCCGAAATCCTGAAGCTGTGCGGGCCGTTCGAGCAGGTCGTTGAGGTGGACGCGGCGCGGCTCGGCGCCCGCCTGCTCCCATGCGAAGCTCGATTCGGCCTCGCAGTTCAGTCCGTAGCCGGTGATGATCAAAACTGGAATTTTTCCGTTCATGCGAGCGCAGGATACTGCCAGAAGAATTTCCGCGCGCCATGAAAAAGAATGGCCGCCCGCCCGCCGCCGCTCACAGCGCGTCCCACAGCAATTTCACCGCCGCGGCGGCCGAAAGAACGATGACCAGAAACTGGAATACGCGGTCCGAAATCCAGTGTAGCACCAGCCGGCCGATCACGCCGCCGGCGGCGAGCGCCGGCAGCAGCAGCAAATTGAATCGAAGCGTCTCCGCGGTGATCATCCGGTAGTGCAAAAAAATCGGAACCTTGCTCGCGTTGATGATCAGAAAATACCACGCCACCGTCCCCATGAATTCCCGCTTCGCAAATCCTTTCCCGACCAGAAAAATATTCGCGATCGGCCCGGCAATGTTGCCGACCGTCGTCGCCAGCCCCGTCAATGTTCCGGCGACTGCCGTGAAACCTTTTTGATGCGGCGTGTTCAGCCAAGGAAAACGTGTCTTAGCGAGTTCGAGAAAAAGCAGCGCAAGCACGACCACGCCGAGCAGCGGCTTGAGCAACGTGTCGCTGATGAATTTCAGCGCCACAGCCGCCAGCCCGATGCCCGCAAACGTCCACGGCATCAGCCGCCACAGCACCGGCCAGTTCGCATGGCGGCGGAAGAACAGCACCGCAGCGACATCGCCCGCCAGCAGCATTGGCAGCAGTGCGCCAACCGACGTCTTCGTCGGAAAAATCATGGCGATGACCGGCACCACAACCATGCCCATGCCCGGCACGCCGGTCTTCGCGATGCCGACAAGCATCGCAGCGATTGCGCCAATGATCCAGAAACGCCAGTCGTGTTGCATGGAAAAAAGGTGCGATTAGTCATCCGCGCCGCCACGAATTGCAAACCGCAAATGCTGTCAGGCCGCGCCAATGGGCGGCGGATTGCACAGCGGCGACGTGCTCGCCGGATCGGGCGGATAATCAAAATTACGCGCGAAAAGTTTGGCGAGCTTCGCGGCGAACTTCCGCTCATAGCTACCCGAAACCTGCAGCGTCACCTGCGTGCCCTGCGATAGCCCCAGCGAAATCAGATCGAGAATCGAGCGCGGGTCACAGCTTCCCGACGGCGCAATCACCTTGATCTCGCCGCGATAATCCCGCACCACCTTCACGATCACCGCCGACGGCCGGCAGTGGATCCCCATCGCGTTTTGCACCGTTGCTGTGACTTCGACCATGCCCGGACGCTACCACCACACAGCCGGCCCGTCGAGTTTCGGCGCGCCTTCACCGCAACTTCCAATGATTGGAAAATGCGCGCCCGCAAACTTCCAATCATTGGAACCCACCGACCGCGCCAGCCCGCCGTTGCGTTCTGAGAAGTTTCGCCTACATTCGCCGCCCATGTTTCGCGGGCTCGTTTCCATTTTGATTTTATTCGCGGCGATTTCGTGCCGCGGCGCGGCCGTCGCCATTGACTCGTTCGATTGCGAGAAGCCCGCGGCCGTCTGGCGGTCCGGCGCAAATTCGCCCGCGCCGGAAAAGAACGCCGCGCGCGGCGTCATCTTCACCTGCCCGTTCGACAAGAATCTCGACCGTGCGTCGTGGGACCGCGACGTGAATTTGAATCTCGCTGCCTACACTTCGTTCGCCGTCGAGCTCGCCTGCGACGATCCCGCCGCGCTGCGCGCGTTCGGAATTTATTTCCACAGCGGCAACGGCTGGCACGTCTGGGCGAAACCGCTGCGCGAAGGCGGACGCCAGACGCTCATCATGCAGAAATCTGAATTTTCCGCCGAAGGCTCGCCCGGCGGCTGGGACCACATTGACCGCATCCGCATTTCGCCGTGGCGCGGCGCGGCAAAGCAAATTTCGCTCACGGTTTTTTCCCTCACCGCGCGGCGCGACGCCCGCATCGTCATCAAATCAACCGCGTCATCGGCCACCGCCGCCGACCGCGCCTACGCCGCGCGACTCACCGACCGTGTCAGCCGGATGCTTTCCGACGCCGGCGTCGGCCACAACGTCGTCACCGAGGAAGAAGCGCCCGCCGCGCTCAGCGGCGCAACGCTTGCGATTCTTCCGTGCAATCCCGATCCGCCGCGCAGCGTCATTTCCGCGCTCCGCGGCATGATCGCGTCCGGCGGAAAAGTGATCGTCTTTTTCGGCGGCAGTTCCGCGCTCGCCGATTTGATGGGCGTGAGAATCGGCGAGGTTGAACACGTGGACGATCTTTCGCGATGGCGTTCGTTCGCGTTTGTTGACTCGCAAAAGTGGCATGTGCCATTCGAAATTTTCCAGCAATCCATGAGCGTCCGCCCGGCGTGGCCCGCGAACGCGAACGGAAAAATCATCGCGTGGTGGCGCGACGCCTCCGGCAAAACGCAGCGCGAACCGGCGTGGATCGCAACCGACCGCGGCTTCTGGATGACGCACGTCCTGCTCGACGACGACATCGCCGCGAAAGAGCGGATGCTCGTCGCGCTCTGCGGCGCTCTCGATGCCGGCGTGTTCGCCGACGCCGCGCGCACCGCGCTGACCAGCGCCGGCAAAATTGACAGCTATCGCGATTTCAACCATGCCGCCGCCGCGCTCGAATCAGCTGGCGGAAATTCTGAAATCAAATCACACGTCGCCGCGGCGCGCGCGCAATACCAGCGCATGTTTTCATCGTGCAGCTCCGGCGACTACCGCGGCGCGCTCGATGCCGCTGACGTCGTGGATTCGCAAATGGTCGAAGCCTACGCGCTGGCGCAGTCGCCGCGCGCCGGCGAATTCCGCGGTGTCTGGGATCACAATGGCACCGGCTGGTATCCGGGCAACTGGAACGCGACCTGCGAAATCCTCGCGCGAAACGGAATCAACGCCGTCTTCGCAAATCTTCTCTGGGGCGGCAACGCGCACTTCCCGAACAAGTCCATTCCGACGTCCGTCACGATGCGGATGTATGGCGACCAAGCCTCGCTGGTCACGCGCGCCGCGAAGAAATTCGGGCAGCAAACGCATCTGTGGGTCGTCTGCTTCAACCTCGGCCACGCGCCCGATGATTTTGTGAAGCAGATGCAGAAGGCCGGGCGGACTCAAATCTGCGCGGACGGCAAACCGACCGTGTGGCTCAATCCCGCGCTCGCGCAGAACCAGCAGATGCTGCTCAACGCGATGAGCGAGGCAGTCCGCACCTATCCATTCGACGGCGTTCACCTCGACTACGTCCGCTATCCCGGTGCGGATTTCGATTTCTCCGCCTCGACGCGGCAGATGTTCGAGTCATCCCTCGGCGAAAAAGTTTCGCGCTGGCCCGCGGACGTGCGGAACGGCGGCAAGCATCACGCGAAATTCGTCGCATGGCGCGCCGCGCAAATCACCGCCTTCGTCAAGCGCACGCACGACACGCTCAAGGCGATCAACCCGAATCTGAAAATATCCGCCGCGGTCTGGGGCGGCTGGCCCGACACGATCAACTCCATCGCGCAAGACTGGGCTACGTGGATCAAAAACGGCTACGTGGATTTCGTCTGCCCGATGGACTACACCGACAGCGCCTATCAATTCAGCACGCTCGTCTCAAAACAGCTCGCGCTTCCGAACGCCGCCGGAAGAATTTATCCCGGCATTGGCGTCACCGCCGACGAAAGCCAGTTGCGCCCCGACCAGGTCATCGAACAGATCGCGACCGCCCGCCGCCTCGGCGCCACCGGCTTCGTCCTGTTCGATCTCAAACACACCCTCCAGCGCGAAACCCTCCCTGCCCTTTCGCGCGGCACAACGGCGCGCTGATCTCGGCAGAACCAGCCGAAACCGGCCAGCGTAATTTCCAATGATTGGAAAAATCCGGCGCGGCAATTTCCAATCATTGGAAATTTCGGCGCGGCGTTGCCGATCCGAATCGTGAACCGGCGGCGGGCTATTTCTTTTCCACGGCCCAGACGTTTCGGAAATATACCGGGTGGCCGTGGGCCTGGAGATATGTGCTGCCGGGGTCGGGAGTTTCCGGCGAGCCGCCGGGCGTCGGGCCTTTGATCTCCACGTCGTCAATGATGGTCACGCCGTTGAATTTTATTGTGACGCGACCGGGTTTCGTTTTCTTGCCGGCATCGTAGCGGGCGGCGGTGAAGTCAATGTCGTAGGTCTGCCAGGTGAGCGGCGGGTAGCACATGTTGATCACCGGCGTGTATTGCGCGTAAAGCACGCCGCAGTCGTGCACGCGCTCGATGATGCCGAAGGAGTCGAGAATCTGGATCTCGTAGCGCTGCTGGAGATACACGCCGCTGTTGGGCCGCTGGTAGATGGTCTGCGTTTCGGGCATGTACGAAATCATGAACTCGACGTGCAGCGTGAAGTCCTGGAATTTGCGCACGCTCGTTGCGCCGCCCGCGGACGTGATCCATTTGTCGGGCGTCATGCGCGCGCCCTTCTGCCACTCGTCCAGATTCGTGCCGTCGAAGAGAACGATCCCGCCGGCCGGCGCGGGCGCGCCCATCGTCGGGCTGCTGCGCGCCACGCGTTTCAGTTCGAACTTCGCGCCGGTGCCGGTCGCGCCGACGATTGACTGGCCGTCGCAGGTGGCCTTGTAAATTTGTTCGATGACCATCTTGTCTCCATTGAGCTTCGCATCGGCGGGCGTCGTCATGTCGGTGCTCGGTTCTTTCTGGATGATCGTCTTTCCGTCCCATCCGTCGCCGGGCAGGCCGCCCGCGAAAAACATCGTGCGGAACGAGCCGTTGCCCAGCGCGCGAATTTGTCCGCCGAGCTTGGCGCTCGTGCCGTCGCTTTGCTTGATCGCGCCGGAATATTCGCCCTGGAATCTGAAATCGGCGTCAACCTGCCGCGGATCGCTGAAGACTTTCATCTCCGGCTTCTTAGCCGGCAGTTCGGCGGCGACGGCGGAAAACACCAGTCCGCCCGCGACGATCAACTGCAAGGCTGCTACGAAAAGTTTCGGGCACGCGCGATTCATCACTTTTGCTTTCATGGTCGTTTCAATAGCCGCAGAGCCGCCGGACTGGCGATTCCAAAACGTGGCGGGCCCCGGGCCGGTTCGCGGGACCGGGCCGCGCAAGTTCCAATGATTGGAAAATGCGGCTGCGAAGATTTCCAATCATTGGAAGTCCTGATGCAAAATTGACGACCTCCGCGGTGAGGCCTAAGCTTTAACCACTCTCGAAAGCGGCGGTCATGATCGGATCACAAACAACCGGTGCGCAGGGGCGGAACGTTTCCCGGATCGTGCGGGCGGCGGGTGCGGCCTTGCTGCTGGCGGCGCTTGCGAGCGGCGGATGTTCGGTCCACCGCTTTGCTTCCAATCAAATCGCCGATGCCATCGCGGGCGGCGGACTGATGTTCGCGAGCGACGACGATCCCGATTTGATTCGCGCGGCCGCGCCGTTCAGTTTGAAACTTCTGGAGAGTTTGCTGGCCGACAATCCCGAACATCGCGGCTTGCTGACCGCGGCCGCGGGCGGCTTCACGCAATATGCCTTCGCCTTCGTGCAGGAGGACGCCGACGAAATCGAGTCGCGCGATCTGGCCGCGGCCGAGGCGCAGCGGGCGCGGGCGCTGCGGCTTTATCTGCGCGCGCAGAATTACGGCCTGCGCGGGCTTGAAGTGAAGCATCCCGGATTCCGAAAGGAGCTGTTCGCGAATCCGAAAGATGCGGTGCGCGTGGTCACGAAGGACGAGGTGCCGCTGTTGTACTGGACGGCGGCGGCATGGGGCGCGGCCATCTCGCTGTCGAAAGACCGGCCCGAACTCGTGGCGCAAATTCCCGCGATGGAGGCGCTGATTTATCGCGCGCTGGAACTCGACGAGAGCTTCGGGCACGGCGCAATCCACACTTTTCTGATCACCTACGAAATGGGCCGCCGGGGCGCGGTCGGCGATCCGGCGGTGCGCGCCCGAAAACACTTCGAGCGCGCGGTCGATCTTTCCGGCGGGAAAGATGCCTCGCCGTTTGTGTCGCTGGCCGAGGCGGTGTGCGTGCAGAAACAGGACGCGAAAGAATTCAGTTCGCTTCTGGAAAAGGCGCTCGCCGTCAACGCGGAGGCGAATCCGGACACGCGGCTTCTGAATCTGGTCATGCAGCGGCGCGCGCGCTGGCTGCTTTCGAAGAAAGCGGATTTGTTTTTGATCACCGGTCAATGAGGACAAGGAAATGAACTGGCAGACACGAGGAAGAATTTTGCGTTTTGTCATGGCGCTTGCCGCGTGCGTCGCGTGCGGCCTGGCGAATCACGCGCCGGCCGCGGACGGTCCGGCGAAAATCCGGATGGGAACTCTCGCGCCGAAAGGCTCCTCGTATTTCAAGCACCTTCAGGCGATGGGCGAACAGTGGCGGCAGGCGCCGGGCGGCGGCGCGACTCTGATAATTTATCCCGACGGCACGATGGGCTCCGAGGCCGACATGGTCCGCCGGATGCGGCTCGGTCAATTGCAGGCGGGCATGCTCACCGTGGTGGGCCTGACAGAAATCGAGCCCGCTGTGACGGGCCTCCAGAACATGCCGATGATGTTCCGTACGCTCGACGAGGTTGATTTCATCGGAGAAAAGCTGGAGCCGATGCTTGAAAAGCGGCTCGCTGAAAAAGGATTCGTCGTGCTTGGCTGGTGCGACACGGGCTGGGTTCGGTTTTTTTCCAAGCGGCCCGTGATCCATCCCGACGACCTGCGAAAAGCGAAGTTGTTCGTGTGGGCCGGCAATCCCGCGGACGTGGATGTTTATCGCTCGCTTGGCTGCAATCCTGTCCCGCTGGAAACCGTGGATATTCTGCCGAACCTGGAGACCGGTCTGATTGACGCGGTGGCGCTGCCTCCGACCATCGCGCTGGCCGGCCAGATGTACAACGTCGCGCCGAACATGATCGAACTGAACTGGGCGCCGCTGGTCGCCGCCGCGGTCATTACGAAAAAGGCATGGGACGCGATCCCGCCCGAAACTCAGGCTGCGATGCGCAAGTCAGCGGCGGAGGCCGTCAGCCTCATCAAGCAAGACGGGCGGCGCGAGAGCGTCGAGTCGGTTGAGGCGATGCAAAAACGCGGATTGAAAGCTCAGCCCATCTCGCCCGAACTTTTCGCCGAGTGGCTGCACGAGGTCGAGCCGGCCTATCCGAAAATTCGAGGGACGATCGTCCCCGCGGACATCTTTGACGAAGTTGTCGCGCAATTGAAGGCGTACCGCGCCACGCAGGAAGCAAAGAAGAAATGAGCGACGGGAGTCGCCACGACATTGAAGCACCGGCTCAAACTGTGCCTGCCGTTGATGCCGGGCGCGGCGGATTGCACAGCGCCGAGAATCTGCTTCTCGCGCTCGCGCTGGCCGTCTCGGTGCTTCTCCCGCTGGCCGGAATCATCCTCCGGAAATTCTTCAACACCGGCATCAGCGGCGCGACGTCGTTCGAACAGCACCTGACCCTGATCATCGGACTTCTGGGCGGAGCGATGGCCGCCCGCGACCGCCGCCTGCTTTCGCTCTCCACGCTGTCGAATGTCCTGAAAGGAAGATGGAAATCCGTTGCACAAATTTTCAGCGGCTCCATCGCGGCGGTCATCAGCGTTTTTCTCTGCATCGCGGCAGCGCAGCTCGTGCAGAGCGAAAAAGGCGGCGGCAAAATGATCGCCTACGGGATTCCCGTCTGGGCCGTCGAACTGGTCATGCCGGCCGGTTTCGCCATCATCGCGCTGCGGTTGATCTGGAACTCCGCTGAAACCTGGCGCGGACGGATTATTTCGCTGGTGACGGTTTGCGGCCTGGTCGCGCTGGGAATCTATTCGCCGCTTGCCCCCGCAAAGCTGGTCGTGCCCGCGCTCATCACGTTGCTGCTCGCCGTCGTCCTCGGTGCGCCCATCTTCGTGATGCTCGGCGGCGCAGCGCTGATTCTCTTCTGGGGCGACGACACGCCCATCGCGGCGCTCTCGCTCACACACTATTCGATGGTCACCAATCCCTCCCTGCCGACCATTCCGCTCTTCACGATGGCCGGCTATTTCCTCGCCGAAGGCGGCGCATCGAAACGGCTGGTCCGCGTCTTCGAAGCGCTGTTCGGCCGGCTTCGTGGCGGCCCGGCCGTGCTGACGATTCTCCTCTGCGCGTTCTTCACGTCCTTCACCGGCGCCTCCGGCGTGACGATCCTCGCCCTCGGCGGCCTGCTCATGCCCGTGCTCATCGGCGCCGGCTATTCCGAACGCGCGACACTCGGCCTGCTCACCGGCTGCGGCGGACTGGGCCTGCTGCTGCCCCCCTCGCTGCCGCTGATTCTCTACGCCATTGTCGCCAGCACCAACACCGCGGGCGGCGGCGGCGTCACCATCGAAAAAATGTTTCTCGGCGGACTCGGCCCCGCCGTGCTGCTCATCGCGATGGCCTGCTGGCTCGGAATCCGCCAGGGCCCGCGCGAACAAATCAGCCGGCCCGCCTTCGACCGCACCGCCGCGCTCCGCGCCGTGCTCGACGCCAAATGGGAATTGCTCCTGCCCGTCGTCGCGCTCATCGCGTTGTTCGGCGGATTCGCCACGCCCGTCGAAGCCGCCGCCGTCACCGCCTTCTACGCCTTTGCCATCGAAACCTTCGTCTATCGCGACTTCAGAAAAACCCGCGACATCACCCGCGTCATGGCCGAATGCGGCCTGCTCGTCGGCGGCGTACTCCTGATCCTCGGCGTCGCCCTCGGCTTCACCAACTACCTGATTGACGCGCAGGTTCCGGCCCGCGCCGTCGAATGGATCACCGCCGCGGTCAAATCGAAATACGCCTTCTTGCTCGCCCTCAACATCTGCCTGCTGCTCATCGGCTGCGTCATGGACATGTACTCCGCCATCATCGTCATCGTCCCGCTCATCGTCCCTCTCGGCCGCGCCTACGGCATCGACCCCATCCACCTCGGCATCATCTTTCTCGCCAACATGGAACTCGGCCTGCTCACGCCGACCGCCGGCATCAACATCTTTCTGGCCAGCGGCCGCTTTGGCCAACCCGTGCTGAAAATCTCCCGCGCCGTCCTACCGATGCAAAGCGTCCTACTCGCCGGCGTCCTGCTCATCACCTATCTCCCCCCGCTCACCACCCTCCTGCCCCACCTCCTCTCCCGCTAACCCCACCCCCGCGACTCCGGCCCCGCGAAAATCGCCGCGACACTTCCAATCATTGGAAAAGACCGGGAACGCAAACCTCCAATCATTGGAAAAAACGTTTGTAGTCCCGCCTTCAGGCGGAATCTTCCGCGCCCCGAATCCGGCTGAAGCCGGGACTACCAACAAAACGCATCTCCTCGTCGGAATGGGAGGCCGGGCATCCGCACAGGAGCGGCGCCGTCCCGCCGCCGCCAAAGGTAGGGCGAACCCTCCGGGTGAGCCGCCGCACGAACCGGCTCAGCGGGACGCATCGCCCAATCATTGGAAAAAGAAAAGTGGCCGGAAGACGGCTAGGAGGTCCGGCGAACCATTGCAGCGCGCCGGATGGTCCGCCTTCCAGCCGCGCGACAACCTGCCACAACACCGCCTCCGCACAAGACCAAAAAAAGCGCCCCGGTTTTTCCGGGGCGGCTTGGTCTGACGAATGGGCGCTACGAACTCACAACGCGCGCAACTGCGCCACGTCGCTCCACGGGCCCATGCCGTTGCGGCCGATCACGCGGATGCGGCCATAATACAGCTGCCCCGGCGTCACGCCGGTGAAGACGATCTTGCGGCAGCCGCCGGAAACCATCTGCATCGTGTAGGTCGCCTCGTTGTTCGGGTCGGTGCCAAGCTGCGCCTCATAGGAAACGGCCAGCGGTTCCTTGCTGCAACTCAGGGCCAGCGTGCCGCCAATGTCGCCGTGCTTCATCTTCACGTTCTGCGGCTGGCCGGGCAGCTCGCTCGATATCGGCCCGCGCTCCTTGGAAAGCTCATAGCCGGTCTGTTCCAGCTTCTCCACGTCGCCGGCGGCCAGCGCCTGCAAATAGGGCGCGGCGGAAGTCAGGAACCCTTCCATCACCACGCGCGCGGCATCCCGCGCGGCGATACGGTCCGAGCCGCCATCGGCTGCGGCCGAGGCCTTCAGCAGAAAGTCCGAAATCTTGGAAATCACGAGCGTCTTCTGCGGAAACGGGGACGGCCACGGTTCGCTGCACCACGTCGCCGCGGTCAAACCGTCCTTGATGGTCGTCGCCCGCACGACCAAACCCTTGACGCTATACTTCTCGAAGCCCGTCAGCAATCTTCTCATGGAACTCCCGACCCCGGGAACAGGATTTTCGGCCGCCTGCCAAAACCCTTGTCCCCAGACACTTTGACCCCATATGGTGCTCATATTCATTCGCCTCGTACCCACGACACCGCAGGATGGTTTGATCCTCTATCAGACCGCAAAAAACGTGTCAAATGAAAAAAAACAACACAACTTCCGCGAAAAACAAGCAACTCTTCACGCATGACAAAACACGTTTGATCTAAAACAAGCAACCGTCCATGCATCGCGAATGACTCTCGACGAACAACAGGACACTGACTGCTAGTCAAACGTCACTCCGCATTAGAAATGATGAATCCAGCACGCTAAACAAATACACAATGAAGCGAGCAGTGTCACGAATCATGAATCGCTAGAAATAGGATATAAATAAATTCGTCACTGGTTTATGACCAATCTTCACTTGTTGATCGACGACAGTCACACGATGCAGATCGATGTTCACTTGTGATCAATCGAAAGCAACATGTCATGCAGTGACAGAGACTCGTTTTTCACGGTGAGCTGGCAATTTGGCGTTCAAAGCAACTCGATTGTCGTCGCCAGACACCAAAAAATAAGGCTGGATTCGCAAAAATGGTGCGGCATAATCCGCGCGTTTTGCATTCAGGAACCATGAGCGCTCGATTTCGACTTTAACCGCAGATGACGCACAACAGAATGGGGTCACAACAGAATGGGGTCAGTCGCTAAGTTAGCAGTTAATGAAAGTGCCGAACTCACCGCCGGAGGTATTCGCCCGAAGCTCGCGTAAAAGGGAACGCGTCTGGCGCAGCGAAACATGAGCGATGATGTTCGGCGAATATGGACTGCGGCGATGCTCCGCCGCTTTGGCGTGCGGATAGCGGAACACCAGGCAAAGCGCCGCAGCAGCGGCGCAGTCCAAATAGGTTCCAAGGATTGGAAGGTTGAGCAAGGCCCTTTTCCAATGATTGGAACTTGTGGGACGCTGAAGGCGTCGGCCATAGTAGCCCAGGGCATCGCCCTGGGTTGAGACAGGCATGATCATATCTTCTTCCATTTTTCCATTCGCCCTGAAGGGGCAAGCCAATGGTTCAGGCTTTCAGCCTGAAGATGATTTGCTTTGTTCCGTTCCGTGGGCGTTGCCCACGGCTACGATGGTTCACCCCGTTGGGGTGACAATGAGGGGATGAGCCAGCCAGTCGCTTTACGGCTCGAAGACTCGCCAAAAAGTCAGCGGGGGTGTTGGGAAATCCCAATGCCCCATCAACCCATGGCCCCATTCTTCATCAGGGTCGCGTGACGCGCAGGCGGAGGAAGCGGTTGGT